>NZ_CP092483.1:0-308541 GCF_022429625.1 Devosia lacusdianchii
GTTTTGTTTAGTGAGACGGAAACCGCCTCGGGGCGCCGGTTTTGGAACGATACTCGGGGATCGCGGTGTGGGGACGCTCGCCCCAGCCGGCCAGTATCTGAACCTGCGCGGCAGCGAAGCCGGCACGTGTAACGCGACATTTCAAACGGCACAAAGTGAGGACATCCGGGATCAAGCTGGATTCACCGGGATCACGGCGGAAAAGGGCAACAAAACCGGGCCCAAGCGGGATTGATAAGCCAGAACTACGACAACGGCGCCGGAGAGCGCCGCGCAAGTTCAAATGGCATAGAGACCTTCGGCGTTAGGGCCAAAGTTCGAGCTCGCCAATTGCGGCCCGCCTCTCAATCAACTGTTCAGCGGATAGCCCTTCAAAGGGGGAAATGGCTGCAAGGTACGCTGCGTCGTCCGCCCCATCGCCCCTCCCCATTCCGCTAGTGGCGTCTCCGGCGCTGTGGCCTGCCAGGCCAGGATGATCAGGGAGAACACTGCCTTCTCCGCTACGTCGGCCCCATTTGCCTCATTCATTGCCATCACGCTGGCTTGGTACTCCTCAAAAGACCCGGTGCGCAGGACTACCTCACTGCCGAGTGCCACCTGTCCCGTTATCATTAGGGAGATCAGAACGACTGCTGCGAGCCTCTCTAAAACGCCCAAAGCTGGGTCTCCTCAAAGTTTCTGGCCATACCAGACCACCTGGCCAGGGATTGTCAGGCGGTCAAGCTGTTGGCTGTCGATGATTTCCTTAGGGTACGCGGGGTTGTGGGAAATCAACTCGATGGTTCCATCTATGCGACGGTTGATGAGCTTCACAAGCACATCGCCGTCGAGGACGATAATGTAGAAGCAACCAGATCGAACATGCTGATTGGGTCGGGTGTCCACCAGCATTAACGCCCCGTCCTTAATTATCGGGCTCCGGATTATGCTGCCAGGCCAGGCGCGGATATTGGTTCGAGAGGGTCACGACGAGACTCGTTCATCAATGCACACGAAGGTCACCCTAGACCCACCTTCGAGCGGTCGCCAGGGCTGGTTCATCATGATCGGCAGGCACTGGAATTGACCTACACAGTCGCAGGTGGAAGGAATGCCAAACGCGCCCAGGAATTAATCTTGTCAGGCAGGCAGTCAGCAGGGGACCGATTGAAGTGAATGTCATCTCGCTCGCCACCGCCGAGCAATTTGTTGACTACCTCCGACCGTCTAACGTCATGTGGTGGGACCCTAACTCGGCAAAGTATACCCATTATTTTAGGGGGCATGCCAATGCGGCGTGGCCCCTTCTTCCCAAGGGCTTGCGCCCCCTGGGCGATCACAATCCACTGACACCCCTCTACCAAGCGTTTGAGCTTCAATTTGCAAAATATGGGGTTCCCGATTTGCTCAGCCGGGATACGCCAAGTTCGCACCACGATTGGTTATCGCCCTTCCTTTGCTGGAGATATGCACTGCAAGAGGCAGTCAATCAGTTTGCCGACCTAGGAAGGCAAACGGGTCTTGAGACGCCGAGACATGTTCATCCGACGAACCTCGGGCGCGCCGAACTGCCATATTGGCCTAGTACGCCTGAGCAACCTATTTTGGCTCTTGCGCAGCATCATCGGATACCAACCGAGTTGCTCGATTGGTCCGAGGACCCCCTGACTGCCGCGTACTTCGCGCTTGGAGCAGGGGAGGACACGGACCTTTGTGTCTGGGCCCTCCAAGCTGGCTTGTCGGAATACTACATTGACGGCGAGCTTAGAATTCTAGTTGAGAAGCCCCCAACGGCAGGCAACACCAACATCCGGGCACAGAATGGCGTATTCGTCAGGTACTACGGCCACATGACTAAGCCGTCCCACATCTTCAGCGGCAGTGAATGGTTGCCATTTGAAGCGCACGACGTGTTCGCTGATCGCCCTACTAAGATCACGCTGCCCTCAAGCGAACGCGATGGACTTAGGGGGCTCCTGCTCGCGGAGCGGAGAAGCGCAGCTCACTTAATGCCGTCTTGGGACAGCGTGGCTGAGACACTGCTGGCTCGATGGAAAGCGGGGTCCATAGTAGGACAAACTTGCAGATGCAGCGCAGCCGGCAACAAGCGTGGCATGGCGTCCGTCCACCTACAAAAATAGCGATAAAAGTGCTGCCATCTGAAGTTGCGCACGATGCCATTTGATTTTGCGCGCTACAGCACGGCGCCCTCCGCCACTGTTCGCCTGCAGGCCGCTCATGCGGAGGGATGGGGAGAGTATGACAGAGGTCTTTGGGGCCGGGAGTAGGTGGATAAGTCGAACCCCCGAATGTCTCCCAAACTCAGTCGTCACCTCGGGCTTGACCCGAGGCGTTACACGGACTCGGCGCTCAGCAAGTACAGAGCCCTCGGGTCAAGCCCGAGGGTGACGTGCGATGGTTATTTGCCGAACTTGTGATTTGGCAAGTCACGGATACGGATCCCGGCCTTCGCCGGGATGACATCGGGGTTGGAGGTGGGATTGCCCCACCCCAGACATCTGATCTCAGGCGGCGTGGCTTTCGAGCCATTTGATCAATTGCGCGCGCGACTGGCCGGCGCCGACCTTGATATCCACCGGTTCGCCGTTCTTGAACACCATCAGCGTCGGCATGGCGCGGACATTGTACTGGGTGACGGTCGATGGATTGCTGTCGACGTCGAGCTTGACGATGCTGACCGTGTCGGCGAGATCGGTCGAGACCTGTTCGAGGATCGGGTCCATGGCCTTGCAGGGGCCGCACCATTCCGCCCAGAAGTCGACGAGCACCAGCTTGTCGGAAGCCAGAACCTGGTTGGCGAAATCGGCATCGGTCACATGGCGGGCCATCAAAGTCTCCATCGGTAAGGGACGATGGATGCTATAGAGAGTCGGGCGTGATGGGAAGGCATACAAGATATTGTGGTGAGGCCGAATTGGAACGTCTTGCCTCGATTTGCTCCTCGCAAGGCACGAAGGCGATGACAGCCACCAGCCGTCACCCTCGGGCTCGACCCGCAAGTAAAGGGCCCTCGGGCCGAGCCCGAGGGTGACGATCTGTGGTGACCGCAGAATAGCGGCCCCACAAACAAAAACACCGCCGGGTCGCCCCAGCGGTGTCTTATCAAATTCGCGTCGCCTGGACTTAGGCGGCGTGGCTCTCGAGCCACTTGGTGAGGCCGGCCTTGGGGGTGCCTGCACCGATCTTCATGTCGGCGGCTTCGCCGCCCTTGAACAGAATCATGGTCGGGATGGAGCGGACGCCATACTTGCTGGCGGTGCCCGGGTTGTCATCGACATTGAGCTTGACGATCTTGACCTTGCCGGCCAGTTCGGTCGAAAGCTCGTCGAGCACGGGTGCGATCGCGCGGCACGGCCCGCACCACTCAGCCCAGAAATCCACGAGTACGGGTTCTTTGGAGTTGAGGACTTCCTCGCCGAAGTTGGCGTCGGAAACGTGAGTCGTCATGGTTTATTGCCTTTGGGTTGAAAGCGGCGGTCTCTGTGCGCCTAAAGCTGGTGAGAGTCCAGCCTGGCGACAAGCGAGGTCACCGCATGGTGAAGCCCCTTGCACCTGCCGCCAGGAGATCCGGCGGCAAATTCATCAATGATTCCAGTTGTGTCCACAGGATTGCCGCTCGCACGGCCCGTCCGGGGAAAAGCTGACCTGCAACCAACGCATATAATCCGAGCTGGGTAACATAGTTCCCCGGCACATCGCCCGGCCCCCCGGGCACCGATGCGTCGGACTTGTAGTCCACCACCGTTACGCCCGCTTCGTCAACCACCAGGCGGTCGATACGCCCCGCCAAACGGATGTCGGCGCCATCACGTTTTGCTGTCATGAGGAACGGCACTTCGGCGCGGCTATTGGCGCCAAAGATTGGCGCCAGCTCCGGCCGGGTCAGGATAGATGTGGCCTTGGCGACGATGGCCGAATGGCGGGCATGCTCCTCCGGCATTAGTACGGCGAGCGCCTTGGGTGCTACGTCCGGCCACAGGCTGCGCTCCACCTTGCCCAGATGCTGCAGCAGGGCATGCAGGGCAATGCCTTCGCGGCGCGCCAGATCGGCATCACGCACCTGTTCGGCCAGGCTATCGAGCGCCATGATCGGGGCCACATGGCTGCCGGCGCGGGAAGGCGACACCAGCGGCACGGGCACAGGTGCCGGTACCGGCTTGAGGCTGACCGGCCCGCCAGCGGGGCCGGCCGCCTCGGACAGGCTGGTGACCGGCTGTGGTTTCACTCGCTCAAGCGGGTAGATCAGCGCGATCTCGCGCTGCGCGTCGTCAACCACGCTCTCGGCATGCGGACGCAGGGCGGTCTCGATGGCTTGGTACCAGGTGTCCCGAAGCTGCTCGTCCACCTTGCGGCCCGGCGTCAGCGCACCGGTAACGTAGAGCTCGTCCTCGGCGCGCGTCATGGCGACATAGAGCTTGCGCCAATACTCCTTGGCCAGGACGGCGTCGATCGCGTCACGGGATGCCTTGCTATCAACAGAGTGCTGCGCGCTGCCCGAGGCATGCATCAGCAGCGGTCCCGGCGCCTTGTCGAGCACATAGACGGCGCGGGTCTTCTGCGTCCCCTGTGGTTTGCTGGCGGCATCGGCGAGAATGACGATCGGCGCTTCCAATCCCTTGGCGCCATGCACGGTCATGACGCGTACGCCGCCGCTGGTCTCGTCGAGATTGCGTTTGATGGAAATTTCGGTCTGCCGCAATTCGGCGACGAAGCCCTGTAGCGAGGGTTGCGGACCCTGCTCGTGCTTGAGGGCCAGCTCCAGCAGTTCGGCAAACACCTCGTCCACCTCGTCGCCGAGGCGCGCATGGAAGCGACGCAGGCCACCACCGGCATAAAGGACTTCGGTGAGGAACTCGAAAGGCCGCTCGAAATCGAGCTCGCCCCTCCAGCGCACGAGCCGGTCGCGGGCGTCCTGGCAAGCGGGTGCGGTGCAGGTTTGCAGCGCGCGCCACAGCGTGGTGTTCTCGTCGCGCGGCTGTGCGAGGGCGAATAGATCGTCCTCGCTGACATCGAAGAGTGGTGAGCGCAGCAGAGCCGCCAGTTGCAGGTCGTCGGCCGGGTTGAGCAGCACATCACACAGCGCCAAGAGGTCTAGCACGGCGATATGGCTGCTGACCTCAAGCCGGTCGGCGCCGGGCGTGGGCAGGTTGTGCTTGCGCAGGGCGCGGATGATTTCCTGGAACAGCGCGCCGCGCGACTGCACCAGGATCAGCACATCGCCTGGCTTGACCGCCACGCCACGATTGGCCAGCGGCCGCTTGCGCGCGATCCAGCCGGCAATCTCGCCGGCAATGCGTTCGGCCACCTGCCGGGGGGCGGTTCGCTCGCCACCCTGCGGCTCCAGCGGCCAATCCGTGCCGTCGGCAATCGTGGCAATCTGCTGGATGGGGGGCCACAAGGTCACCACGCCACCGCTCGCCTGCCGCGCCGTATCGTGATGGACCTTCTCGCTCGCCAGCAGCGCCGCCTGAATATCGGGCTGGTCGCTGACCAGGTCGACTGCCTTCAGGATTTCCGGGAGCGTGCGGAAGCTGGTGTGAAGGGGCAGCCGTTCGAAGGGCAAAGCGTGCTGGCGGGCGCGCAGGCTGAAATCATCGCCGGTCTCGGCGAACAGGGTGGGCTCGGCGCCCTGGAACGAATAGATCGACTGCTTCTGGTCGCCCACCGCAAACAGCGAGCGGCGCCGGGTGGCCCCGGCGGAACCGGCAAAGAACTCGTCGGCAATGGCCCGCACCACTCGCCACTGTTCCGGATTGGTATCCTGGCTTTCATCGACCAGCACGTGATCGATGGCGGTATCGAGCTTGTACTGCACCCAGGGGCCAAGCTGGCTATCGGCAAACAGGCTCCCCAGCCGTTCGACCAGGTCGTCGAAGTCGAGCAGCGAGCGGGCTCGTTTGCGCGCCTCGTAGCGCTCGGCAATGGCCGCCACGATATCGAGCAGCGCCTCGCTGCGCTCGATCAGTCTGGCGCTGCGCAATTCGTCCACCAGCGTGACCAGACGCTCGGCCTCGTCGATCACTGTCTGTGCGAGACCCGGATCGGCAGTCCACACGGCCTTGGCCGGGAAGTTTTTCGGTATCTCGTCATCGGCGGTGAGGAAGACGCTCTTCCAGTCCGCCGCATGGGGATGGTCGGGATCGACGCCGCGCATCTTCTTGAGCAGGGCGTCATTGGCGATAGACAGCAGTTGGCGGAAGCCATTGCCGTCGAGCAGCCGCTTGCCGACGATATCGGCCTCGATCGCCGTGCCGGAGCGCGGGAAGGGCACACCGGCCAGTTGACGCAGATTGGTCTTGGCCGCCGCCGGATCGGCCAGCACGGCGCGCAGTTTGCGGCCATCCATCAGTGCCAGTTCGATGGCTTGCGAAATCTGGAAGTCACTCAAGAGCGCGAAGAGGGTTTCGACGGCGTCGGCGGGTCCAGCGCCGCGCAGGCCATCGGCCAGCACCGCCTCGCGCGCCGCCAGCACCATCTGCTTGCGCTCTTCGTCCTCGATGACGGAAAAGTCGAACGGCACGCCGGCCTCGAGCGGAAAGCGGTGCAGTACGCTCTCGCAAAAGGCGTGGATGGTGAGGATCTTGAGGCCGCCGGGCGTTTCCAGCGCCCGGGCAAACAGGGTGCGAGCGCGCTCGACCATGCCGGGCTGGAAGTCCTTGCCCTCGATATCCTGCAAGTCCTTGATCAGCGACCGCTCGTCCATGGTCGCCCATTCGGCGAGCCGATCGGCCACGCGGCCCCGCATCTCGGCAGCCGCCGCCTTGGTATAGGTAAGGCAGAGGACGGCCTGCGGCTTGACGCCTGATAGCAGCAGCCGGAGCACCCGGCGGGTCAGAACGAAAGTCTTGCCCGAGCCGGCATTGGCCTCCACCCAGATTGACCAACCAGGGTGGGAGGCCAGTGCCTGGCTCTTTCGGGTCTCGGGCGAGACCTGCATCCTGCCGCGAGGGTTCACCACCATTGGATGATGTCCTCTTCGTCTTCATCGACGGCGGTCCATTCGGCCATGCGCATCAGATGGTCATAGGCGCCGGGGAAGCGCTGCTGCTTGACCGGCAGCAGGCGCGGCGGCATCGGCGTCTGCCGGAACAGGAACAGCTCGACATGGCGCTGCATGCGCCGGACGATTTCGTCGGCGGCGGTCATGATGCTGTGCTCGGCAGCGAGGCCAAAGCCTTTGTCTATGAAGGCGTCTGGACCCAGCCCAATCTTGATGTAGTGCAGGGCCGAGGTCTCCAGTGGCGGCACCGGCGCCATGGCGTTGTTCCTGGCCATGGCCACTTCCAGCAACATCTGCGGCGCTTCGAACGCCTTCATGACGCCGGGCTGCGGCACCGAGCCGGTCTTGAAGTCGATGATTTCGAGCGTGCCATCGGTCAGCTCATCCACCCGGTCGGCGCGGCCGGTCAGCGTAAAGCCGATGGGCAGCTCCCAGCGGCCGTCGATCTCAGCATGACGTGTTTTGACCCGGTCGTTGCGCTCGCGTTCAAACTCCAGGAATTGTCGCGCTGCCCCGATGAAACGCCGCACCCAGATGTCGCGCCGCTCGGCAATGGCGTCGAAGCCGGCGAACTTCTCCTGTGCGATTGCCTTGAGGATATCGAGGGCCGCGGGGTCGGTGACATCGTGGCCGCCAAGCACGAAATCGGAGAAGATGTCATGCACGGCATTGCCCCGGTCGCGGGCGTCGGCGGCCTGACCCAATGCATCGAGCGGGCGCAGGCTCAGCACATGTTTGGCATAGACATCGTAGGGCGAGCGCATCAGCGTCTCGATCTCGGTGACCGAAAGCTCGCGCGGGCGGGTCTCGGCAGGCGGATTGGGCGCCGGTCTCGGCGCGCTTGCCACCGCATCAACCGCATCGAGCCGCCGGGCCAGCCCCAGCCAATGGCTGCCGCGCTGCCGCCAGTCGCCGGCCAGTTGCGCGCCGGCAAAGGCCTCCAGCCGTTGCAGCAGTCGCGAGGGCAGCGATGGGCTGGTGCCGACGCGATCGGAATAGGCGATGATGACGCGCTCATTGCCCATGCCCTGCACAAAATCATGCGCCGCCTGCCCCTGCCGCCGTTCCGGCGGCTCGAGCCCGGCGGCCAGCCGCATGCCACGACTGAGCCAGGGGCCGGGGTCGGCGGTTTCGGGCCATTTGTCCTCGTTGAGCGCCGCCATGATCAGGAGATCAGGATTTTGCAGGCGCGCTTCGAGCTGGCCCCAGATGGCGATATCCTGGCGGCGCGTTTCCTGGGTTCGCACCTGAAAACCCACCATCAGCGCCTGGAGGACACGATCGAGCCCGCGCGGCGCAAACGGATGGCCCGCACCGGCCTGTTCGGCCATCTGCGCCGCCCAGGCGATAAGCTCCGTCCGGCCCGGAATTTCGGCATCCGCAGCCGTTAGCGCGAAACTCTCCAACACGGCCTCGGCAAGCGCGTCAGCGGTAATGACCGGCCTGGCCATGAGCGCCAGCAAGGGCGCCAGCGCTACCTCGATCCGGTTGAACAGCGCCTCGATCGGCTCGCGATGCCGCTCGCCCAGCCGTTTGGCTGGATATTTGGTGGTCTTGGCAATATTGGCTTCGAGCAGCACGCGCAGTCCTGCCAGGCCCGGGCCAGAGCGCTGCCCGCGCAACAGGCCCAGCTCGATATTGTCGGCTAGCCGGGCGATCGCGTGGCGGTCCTGACCGAACAGGGCGGCCCGGTTGCGCAGCAGCGCGATCAGGTCGACGGCGCCGCAACCGCTTTCGGCCAGCGCCAGGATTTGCCGCAGCAGCCGTCCGGCTGCCGACTGGAACAGCGGCGTGCCGGCCGCATCGTCAACTTCGATATCGAAGCGCTTGAGTTCGGCCGCGATGCGGCGCGCCAGGTTGCGGTCTGGCGTGACGATGCCTACCGTCTCGCGCTTTTCCAGCGCCTCCCGGGCAGCCAGCGCCACGGCTCGCGCCTCTTCATCTTCGTTGCGCGCAGCGATGATCGAAACGCCTGTTGTGGCCATGCCATCCTCCATGGGCATGGCATGGGCCTTCTGGCTCGGCCAACGGGTCGTGTCCTTGGCCAGAGCCATCGCGCGGCTAACCAGCGTGGTGCGCGCATCGGAAGAGTCTGCCAGTTCGGTAACGGCGCTCGCAGGGCTTCCGAGTTCGGCCAGCAGCCGCGCCAGCTGATATTGTGGATGTCCGTGCGGATTATGCTCGTTATCGAGGAGGTCCGCCTGGTCGGCGGCGCTCATCGTCGTATCGAGCCCGGGCAGAACGACCACGCCACGCGGCAGGGCGTTGATGGCCTTGAGCAGACGCGCGGTGGCGGGAATGGAACCGGTTGAGCCTGCGGCAATCACCGGCCGATCGCCATAGAGCCAGGGCAAGGCCGCCGCCTGCCGATCGAGACGTTGGCGGCGCAGCATGGCGCTGTCGGCCGCGCCGCGTCCCGCCAGGTGGGCGGGCCAGAAATCGAGCGCGATCTGCAGGAAGGTCAGCGTCTGCTGCCAATAGGCGCCCAGATCGCCCGACAGTTCGGGAACAATGGTGCGGATATCGGCGGCGCTGCGCTCTTCAGTGGTCAGGTCGTCGATCAAAACACCCAGCGATTGCGCCATGGCCAGAATTTCGGCCGGCGCCGGTGGCGTCGAAAAGGCCTGCTTGCCCGCAGGACTACTGGCCCAGCCATTGACCAGGTTGGAGAGCACCAGTTGCCGCTCGAGCGCCGTGGCTGCGGGCAGCGCTGGCGCGACGTCGAAAGGCGGCAGGAAAGGTTCTTCGTCCTCCGCCTCGCCGCCAAAGGTTCGGATATCCGGCAGAAGGCCAAAGCCCCGTGTCGAAAACTCGTCGGCCAGTGCCAACTTGGCGCGGCGCGTGGGCAGGATAATGGTGATGTCGCTCAGCCAGAACGGGCCGCTGCGATCGGCGCCGTTGAGCAGGGTCCCATCGATGACTTTTTCGGCCAAGGTGCGGACGAACTTGGCGTGCGGCGCTATCGAATAAAGCGTCATGACAACAGCTTTTCCGCTTCGGCAAGCGCCTGGGGGTCGCCGACATGAAACCACGGCGCATTGAGCGCCATGCCGAACAGCGTTTCGCGATCAAGACATTGCTCGAAGAGGTCGTAGAGCGAGAAGGCACCGTCCGGCATATTGTCGAAGAGGGATTTGCCCAAGAGGGCAACGCCGCCATAGATGACCGGCGCGCCATAGTCGCGGGTGACCAGCCCCTGCGGCGACAGGCAGAAATCGTGACTGCGGGCAAAGCCGGTGGCGTCGCGCGGATGCACGCAGAGCAGGACAATCTCGGCCTCGTCGCGGTAGCGGGCGATCATCCGCGCCAGTGGCGCATCGGTACCTGCCGGCCAGAACGCGTCGGTATTCATCACCAAGAACGGGTCCGAATGCAGCATGGGCAGCGCCCGCTTCACCCCGCCCCCGGTACCCAGCAATTCATCCTCGCGGCTGACCTTCAGCAGGCCGCCGAAATGAGCCAGGACCTGGTCAGCGTGGTGATGCGCATTGGCAATGAAACGCCTGGCACCCTCAGCCTTGGCATTGCCCATGACGCGCTCGATTAGCGGCACGCCGGCCACCGGGATCAGCGGCTTGGGCGTGCTCTCGGTGATCGGCCGCATGCGCGTGCCGAGGCCGGCGGCGAGCAGCATGACGTCAGGGAATCGGGTGGTCTCGGTCATCGGCGGATAAGACCGTTTGGCTTCCGCTATGTCCAGCCCGTGAGACCTCAGTCAACACCCTCCCCCCTTGTGGGCAGAGATCAAGGGTGGGGGTGGCTAACCCGGATATCGGGGCTCTCATCACCCCTCCCAGCCTCCCCCATCAAGGGGGAGGTGCCGTTCGGTGGGTCGGCGAGGGCGTGATACTACGTCCGCAACACGCCGCCGCTGGTCTTGGTGACGGCAGCCACCACGGCAGCGGAGACCTTTTCGATCTCTTCATCCGTGAGCGTCTTATCGGTGGGCTGCAACGTCACCTCGATGGCGACGGACTTCTTGCCCTCGCCGACGTGAACGCCTTCGAACACGTCGAACACATTGACGTCGCGGATCAGCGCCTTGTCGGCACCGCGGGCGGCACGCAGGATAGCGCCCGCTGTGACAGCCTTGTCGACGACAAAGGCGAAGTCGCGGCTGAGCGGCATCAGGGTCGATAGAGTAAGAGCTGGCTTCGTCTTGGTCGCTTTCTTGCGCGGCTCAGGCAGGGCGTCGAGATCGAGTTCGAAGGCCGAGACCGGCCCATCGATATCGAGCTCCGCTGCCCATGCCGGGTGCAATTCGCCAAACCAGCCGAGGGTCTTGGGACCCTGCGCCACGCGACCACCACGACCGGGATGACTCCACGGCGCGGGCTCGGCAAAGAGCTGGACCTTGTCGATGTCATAGCCAAGAGCATCAAGCACGGCGGCGAGATCAGCTTTGGCGTCGAACACGCCAACGGCTTCGGCCTTGCCGGACCAGTGGCGTCCCGAGCCATCGAGCTTGGCCGTGCCGGTGCGGATACCGGTGGCATAGGTATGCTGGCCCTCTGGCGCGTCGCTGAGGAAGACCTGACCGACCTCGAACAGGGCCAGATCGGTCGTGCCACGATTAGCGTTGCGCCTGATGGCCGCGAGCAGTCCCGGCAGCAGGGACGGGCGCATGTCGGTCATGTCGGAGGCGATGGCATTGGCGAGCTGCAGGCCCTCCTGCCCGCCGCCGAAACGCGTCGCTTCCTCGTGGCTGATGAAGCTCCAGGTGACCGCTTCGTCGAGTCCACGCGCGGCAAGTGCCCGGCGAGCGATGCGGCGGCGGTTCTGGATCGAGGTCAGCATGCGCGGCGCCACGTGGTTGAGGCGGGGCAATGGCTCGACCGGCACGTTATCGACACCGACCATGCGCATGACCTCCTCGACGAGGTCGGCCTTCTGCGTCACGTCGGGACGCCAGCTTGGCACGACGACGCCGATGGAGCGGTCCAGGTCCTCGCCGCTATCGTCGCTCTCCGGATTGCGCGTGAAGCCGAAGCCGAGATCGCTGAGCGTGTGGACGATCGTGTTCGAGGTCACGTTGAGGCCGGTCAGGCGTCGTACTTCGGTCAGCGGGAATTCGACCACGGTGTTGGGGAACACATCCTCGCCCGAAATCGCCGGCTCCATCGGCTCGCCGCCGCAGAGCTGGAGCACGAGGCGTGTGGCCAGCTCGAGCCCCGGCTCGGTCAGCGCGGGGTCGACCGAGCGTTCGAGGCGGTAGCGGGCGTCAGAGACGATACCGGTCTTGCGGCCGGTGCGAGCCACCAGCTCGGGGTCCCAGCTGGCGCATTCCATGAAGACGTTGACGGTCTCGTCGGTCGAGCCGGAGCGGATGCCGCCCATAATGCCGCCGAGGCAAAGCGGGCCAAGGTCGTCGGCGATGACGGTCATGGTCTCGTCGAGCGTGTAGATCTTGTTGTCGAGCGCATCGATGGTTTCGCCCGGGCGGGCATTGCGCAGCACCGGCTGGCCGACGATCTTGTCGGCGTCATAGGCATGTAGCGGCCGGCCCCAGCCCAGCGACACCCAATTGGTGATGTCGACAATGGCGTTGACGGGGCGCAGGCCCACGGCGCGCAGGCGCTGCTGCAGCCAGGCCGGGGATGGGCCGTTCTTGACGCCCTTGATATAGCGGCCGCCGAACTTGCGGATGGTCTTGGGCTCGTCGCCCGAAAACAGCTGTGGCAGCGGCGCGATCGGGCTCTTGCCCTTTGACGGAACCGGCGACATGTCGGTCGCTTTGAGCGTGCCGAGGCCGAAGGCGGCGAGATCGCGGGCAATGCCATAGACGCCGGTGGCGTCGCCGCGATTGGGCGTAATGGAAATATCGAACACCACGCCATTGATGCCGGCATAGTCGACATATTTGACGCCGACAGGCGCGTCTTCGGGCAGCTCGATAATGCCGTCATGATCGTTGCTGAGTTCCAATTCGGCATTGGAGCACAGCATGCCGTTCGACACCTGGCCGCGGATATTGCCCTTGCCGATGGTCATGTCCTTGCCCGGGATATAGGTGCCCGGGAAGGCGAAGACGCTCTTGAGGCCGGTGCGGGCATTGGGTGCGCCGCAGACGACGTCGATCAATTCGCCGGTGCCCGCGTCGACCTTGCAGACGCGCAGCTTGTCGGCGTTTGGATGCTGTTCGGCCGACACGACATGGGCCGTGACAAAGGCCGAAAGCGCCTTGCCCTGGTCTTCCATGCCTTCGAGTTCGAGGCCGATGGTCGTCAGCGTCTTGCCGATCTCGTCGGCCGACGCTGATGTATCGAGGTGCTCCTTGAGCCAGTCGAGGGTGAATTTCATGGATGTGGCACCTTATCGGAAGTCGGACTTGCTGCCGGATATGGCAGGCAGAGCACGGGAGATTTTCATCAGTTCGACCAGCACATTGGCGAAGCCGCGGGCGTCGTCGATGGCTTTATGCGTATGGGCGATATGCCCATAAAATTCTGCCGGCAGCTTGCTCATGCCCCAATCGAGATAGGGTGCGCCACGCAGCGTTCCGGCCATGGTGTAAAGGCAGACCCCGCCACCGCGGAAAATCTGGCGGCTCTTGAACGGCCCGCTCAACACGCGCGTGCCGGCGAACTCGTCGAGATAATGGTCCATCCACAGGCCATCAAAGATCATCGGCGCGGCGACGAAGACTTTGGGGCCGGGCAGGTTTTCAACCCAATCGGCATAGCGCGGCATGACCACGGCGGGGTCTTCGGCATTGGCCGTGGTCGCGGCCCAGGCCTCGGGCTGTGTCGCCCACCATTCCATGGTCTGCTCATTGGTGGTGCGATCGGGCCGCGCCAGCAATTGCGCCTCGAACTCGCCATGAACAGTGCCATCGGCCTCGATGGCGACCGAGGCAAAGCTCAGCATGGAATTGTGCAGCGGCGTCGGGCCGTCGCTCTCAATATCGGTGACGATGAAGATCGGCGAGGCGACCTGATTGTAGAGCGCACGGCCGGCTGGCAGCACTTCCACCAGCTTGAAGCGCTCGCAGACCAGTTCCATCTCGGGCGAAAAGCCGCCATTACGCTCGAAATAGGCTTCGTGCTCGGCCCGCCACTTGGCGTATGGACCTTCGCCCTCGCGATCGCTGAATTCCGGCGTGACCTCGTCGAAGCGCTTGATCTCCGTCGATAGCGTCTCGATCACCGCCGCAGGCTCGCCGGCGCCGTTGAGCACGACGTCGCGCCGTCCGACAACGGGCATGGCTTCCTTGCCTTCGCCATAGTCGCGCAGGGCGCCACAGGTGGCCGTCTTCTTGCCTGATAGGACCAAAGCAAGCAGTTCATCGTTCAGCTCCGGCGAGTCGCCGAAGCTGAATGTGATGGCATTGGCATAGTGGGGCGGAAGGGTCATTGCCGCGCCTCAAATTGTGCAAGGGACGCGCCGCATCGCCTCCCTCCCCCTTGTGGGGAGGGATTGAGGGTGGGGGTGGGCCACGCGTGCCGAGCGCGGGGAGAGATACCCCCACCCTTGGCGCTGCGCGCCGTCCCTCCCCACAAGGGGGAGGGAGACGCAGGAGCTGATGGATTTTGGTTTGCAGACAGCATCTTAGCTGCTCAGCCCACCAAACAGCGTCGGCAGATCCAGCGGTCTGAACCCATAATGATCGAGCCAGCGCTGGTCCGCGTCGAAGAACGCCCGCAGATCCGGCATGCCGTATTTGAGCATGGCGATGCGGTCGATGCCCATGCCCCAGGCAAAGCCCTGGTAGATATCGGGGTCGAGACCGGCATTGCGGATCACATTGGGATGGACCATGCCGCAGCCCAGGATTTCGAGCCAGTCGCTGCCTTCGCCGATCTTGACCTCATTGCCCGAGCGATCGCATTGCACGTCGACTTCCATGCTGGGCTCGGTGAACGGGAAGAAGCTGGGGCGGAAGCGCAGGGTGACGTTGGGAATCTCGAAATAGGCCTTGAGGAATTCCTCCAGCACCCAGCGCAGCTGACCGATATGCGATGACTTGTCGATGACGAGACCTTCCACCTGATGGAACATCGGGGTGTGGGTCTGGTCTGAGTCATTGCGATAGGTACGGCCGGGCATGACCACGCGGATCGGCGGATCGAGGCGCGGCGTAATATAGCTGGCGGCTGGTGGCTCGTTGCCGCGCTGCATGACGCGCATCTGCACCGGCGAGGTATGGGTGCGCAGCACCTTCTTGATCCCATCGGGGCTGGGCTTCATGAAGAAGGTATCGTGCATCTCCCGGGCCGGATGGCCTTCAGGGAAGTTGAGCGCGGTGAAGTTGAAATAGTCGGTCTCGATATCGGGCCCTTCGGCGATCGAGAAACCCATATCCGAGAAGATGGCGGTGATTTCGTCGATCGTCTGGCTGATCGGGTGAATGCGGCCGCGCGCGGTGGGCGCAGGCTGCAGGGGCAGGGTGATGTCGACGGTTTCCGCCTTGAGGCGGGCGTCGAGCGCGGCGGCTTTGAGTTGGTCGGCTCGGCCATCGATCTGCGCTTGAATGCCATTCTTGAGGCCGTTGATTTTGGGCCCGGCATCCTTGCGGTCCTCCGGGCTCATTGAGCCCAGCGTGGCCAGCATGGCAGAGATGGAGCCCTTCTTGCCAAGCGCCTCAACACGCACTGCGTCCAGCTCTTCCAGTGAATTGGCTGCGGCAATTCGCGCGGAGAGGTTGGCGCCGAGAGCTTCGATCTGATCGAGAGACATGACTGTTTCCATTGCGCTGGCGTGAGCCATTATTTCAGTAGACCTCATCCTGAGCCCGTCGAAGAACGAGGGCGCGGCAGGATCGGTGTGACTGACCTCGTGGCTTCGACAAGCTCACCATGAGGTCTTATGGGAAATTCAGTGGGCGTTAGAGCAAACAAAAACGCCCCGCGCCAGCCTTCACAGGCGGCGCAAGGCGCTATTTTTGACCTCAGCAGAGCTGGGGAGTGTTAGGCGGTGACGCGCTCGTGGGTCGTCTTGTCGACGCTTTCGAGATACGCGAGAGCAGCCTTGGCCTTTGCGACCAGCACGCCGAACGCTTCAGGCTGGGTGATCGCGAGATCGCTCAGCACCTTGCGGTCAACGGCAACCTCAGCCTTGCTGAGGCCGTCGATAAATCGGCCATAGGTCAGACCGTAATCACGCACCGCGGCGTTGATACGCTGGATCCAGAGCGCGCGGAACGTGCGCTTCTTGACGCGACGATCGCGGTACGCGTACTGGCCGGCCTTTTCGACGGCCTGCTTGGCGATACGGATCGTCGACTTGCGGCGGCCATAATAGCCCTCCGCAGCCTTCAAAACTTTTTTGTGGCGGGCGTGGTTGGTAACGCCTCTTTTAACGCGTGACATGTGTCAGCTTCCCTTCAGCGTTAGCGGTTGTACGGCATGTACCACTTGACCAGACCCTCGTCGCCCTTGGACAGGATCTTGGTGCCGCGGTTGGTGCGGATGTACTTGGCGTTGTGGTTGATCAGGCGGTGGCGCTTGCCGGCGACGCCTGCCTTGACACGACCGGTCGCTGTGAAGCTGAAGCGCTTTTTGGCGCCAGACTTCGTCTTCATCTTGGGCATTTTGCGGGTCCTTGGTGTTCGTAGATAGACTTGAGGGCCTATCGCTTTCAAAGACCGCCACGGCATGCCTTTTGGCCGGGCGGTCCGGAGAAGTGGGCTCTATAGGGGCAAAGCCGGGGGAAGGCAAGCCCCGCCGCTCACGGATGAGCGGCGGCGGCCCCCACTTCGCGATAATGGCGCAATGCCACAGCTACGGCGAGCGCCAGCAGGGCCAACAGACCCGCTGCCGCGAGCAGTACCACGCCATGCGCGCCGGCAAAGGCCGCCTGGGCTGCGGCGGCTATGGCATCGCCGGTTGCGCCGCCTGCGGCCTGGGCCGCCACCATGGCTTCGCCAATGGAACTGGCCGCACTGGCGGGAGCGCCGGCCGGCAGGGCAATGCTCGACTGGTAGCTGGTCGCCAGCAGCACGCCGAAGAAGGTAATGCCCAACCCGGCGCCCAGTTCGTAGCCCGTGCTTTCGAGCGAGCCGGCAGCGCCCGCCTTTTCAGCCGAGGCACTGCTCATGATGGCGATGGACGAGGTGGTCATGCCGACACCTAGGGCAAAGCCCAAGAGTACCATGAACAAGGTCACCTCGATGCCGCCATGAGCCAGGTCGGCATAGCCCACGCCGGCCAGGGCGACCGCCGCCAAAGCGAGTGCCGTGGTCGCCACCGGGCGGAGGCCAACACTGCCGGCCAGCTTGCCCGCCACCGGCCCGGCAATGGCCGAGGCGATGATCAGCGGCATCAGGAACAGGCCGGCTTCAAGCGGTGATTTGCCCGCGACATATTGCAGTTCCTGGGCAATTGTCAGTTCCACGCCGGCCAGCGCCCCGGACACGACCAGCGCCATGGCAAGGCCGACACTGATCGCCGGCTTGGCAAACAGCGACAGGTCGAGCATCGGATTGGCGGCGGTCAATTGCTGACGCCCGAACCAGGCGAGCAGGCCCAGCCCGGCCACCAGGATGGCGCCCGTCTTCAGCAGTGAGGCATCGGCTTTAAAGCCGGCTTTGATGGCATAGACCGTGGCAATCAGCCCGGCGATGAGCACCAGTGCCTGGCCGAACCGCCATTCGCCCTTGGCTGTCCCTGCATTGCGGGGCAGCAGCAGGAAGGCCGTTGGGAGCACCAGCAGCATGATCGGCACATTGACGAGGAAGACCGAACCCCACCAGAAATGCTCCAGCAGCGCGCCACCCGCCAGGGGGCCGATGGCGGCACCGGCCGAGCCGACCGTACCCCACAGCCCCAGCGCGATGGCGCGTTCGCTGCTATCCTCAAAGGTCTGCCGGATAATGGCCAGAATCGACGGCATCACCATCGAAGCGCCAAAGGCCAGCAAGACGCGCGAGGCGATCAGCGCCATTGCGGTCGGGGAAAAGGCGGCTGAGATCGAGGCAACCGTGAAGATGCTGAGGCCGATCAGCATCATCCGCCGGTGTCCAACACGATCGGCCAGCGTCCCCATCGGCACCAGCAGACCCGCCATGATCAGGGGGTAGATGTCGATGATCCACAGAATCTCGGTGCCAGTGGCACCCAATGCTAGAGTCAGGGATGGCACAGCGATGTGCAGAATGGTCATGTCGACCACGATGGGGATGAAAGCCAGCATCACGGCGGCCAGGATCAGCCAACGATTGCGGGGGGATTGCATGAAAACCTCAGTCGAAAAACAAGCGTCCGCAATTGCGGAAGCGATGCGCTGCATATATATCCGTCCAGACGGATTGAAAAGAGGGTGAGTTGGGTAGAAAGCAGACAATTGATCGCGGGGCCATCCTCGACGCGGCCGAACGCGTGGTGCTGCGCAGCGGCGCGGCCAGCCTCACCATCGACGCGGTGGCCAAGGAAGCCGGGGTCAGCAAGGGCGGCGTGCTCTACGCCTTTACCACCAAGGATGCGCTGATTTCGGCCATGCTCAACCGGGTTACCGCGTCTTACGATACGGCCATGGAAGCCCAGTTGGCGGCGCTGGGCGATGCGCCGCTGGCTCGGCCGCGCGCCCATGTCGCCGCCAGCCGCGATGAGGATGCGCCCAGCAGCGCCCGCGCCCTGGCACTGATGGCGAGCTTCATCCGGGCGCCGGATTACCAGAAGGAAACCCAGCAATATTATCGCGAGCTGATGGCATCGGCCGATCCGGCGAGCGAGGCCGGCCGGCGGGCCCGGTTGGCTTTATTGGCCACCGAAGGCGCCTTCATCATGCGCGGCTTCGGGCTCTATGCCTTCAGCGAGGAAGAATGGCACGCCATCCACCAAGACATCGTCGCCATCCTGCTCGATTGAGGGCCGAGCCGGTCAGCGCGGCTCGAACACCATATTGGTGGTCTGCCCGGTCTGGCTGAGATGAATGCGCTTGAGCTGGACCGGCGGCTCACCGGTATCGGCGAAGATCTTGACGCCGGCGCCGATCATCACCGGCGCGACCTGCAGAAAAATCTGGTCGACGAGGCCGGCGCGGAGCAGGGCCGAGCCCAGTGTGGGTCCGAGAATGACCACCATCTTGCCGTTCGCCATCGCCTTCGCCTTGGCCACAGCGCCGGGCAGGTCGTTGCCATTGGCGAACACGTATTTGGGATCATCCGGAAATGGGCGGCGGGTGACCACGACTTCGGGGACCGTCACCTCTTCGCCATAGGCCTCGGGTTCCTCGTCCCAGTTGCGGGAGATGTCATAGCCGCGGCGACCGCCAAGGGTGCAGCCAATATTGGCGACGACTTCATCCACTAGCGGATTTGGCTCGGTGGTTTCGTACGCCATCATGAATTTGAGACTGTCATTCACGTCGGCGGCAAAGCCATCGAGGCTGATTGCCGTGTGCCAGATGACACCGTCCTTCTTGAACATGGTCTCCCCTCCCGTCTCAGGCAGAGTTTCACAACCAGTTGCATGATGCAAGCAGTCAGTGGGCGGCGCGCTACATTGGTTTTGGATCTCGCCGCCGTTCTGCCGGGCTAACAGTCGGACCACCGCAACAAGGCATGAGCGGGTCTGCTTGCGAGCCGGTCACACTTCAGTGTTCGACGATATTGAACATCGACTGAAACCATTGGAGTGGCCGGCGCGTATCTAATACCGAGCTCGAATAGAACTCGCATTTGCGTCAACCAAAGGATTTCATTCATGAAAATGCTCAAGATCATTGCTGTCGCCGCCACGCTGGTCGCCGGCGTTTCCGCGTCCTATGCCAGCCCGTTCAATGCCATGGGCGGCCTCGACGCGCTTGATGCCATCGACAGCGCCAGCCACGCGACCGTACTTCAGGCCAATGACGGCGAAGCCAGTTTCCTGCGTTTCGACAATGACGTGGCCTCGGTGCAGCAGCGCATTCGCAACAATCCCTATCTGGCCCGCACCGTTTCCGAGCAGGGTTTCACCATCGATCAGATCGTCGGCGTGACCGGTAACGACACCGACCTGACCATCTACGCGCTCTAAGCACCGGACAGGTCTGCCAAGAACGGGCGGCTCCTCAGGGGGCCGCCCGCTTTCATTTCAGCATCGGCTCGATATGATCCTCGAACAGCAGGCCCGGTCGCGTCGCCAACGCCGTCTCGTAGAGCCGCTCCGCCTCGAGCGAAATGCGCAGGAAAGCAGCGACGCCCTCGGCTTCCCGGGCGGGCAGGCCGTAATGGCCGCTCTCCAGCCGGCGCAGGATTTCCGTCTTGGAGCGGATCATGCCCTCGGCCACGTTGGCGCCGTTGCTCATCGAACTCGATCGCTTGATGTAGTCGTGCAGCGGCGTGCCCAGATGCATCGATGCCGGTACAGTGCGGTAGAGCTGCAGCAGGAATTCGAGGTCGGTCATGTTGCTCATGGTAGCGTCGAACCGCCCGTCGGCCTTGCGCCGGTCCCAGACCACCATGGCGTCCATGGAAAGGCTCACGAACTTATGCGCGCCCGGCGTCAGCACGCGATCCGCGCCGTCGCCGACATAGCGCAGGTGGCGAAAGTCGTCGGTCATGACGTCGAGCGCCGTCGAGACAATGCCATAGTCGGCCAGCCCCGCGACCGCCAGTTCCAGCTTTTGCGGCTTGAGCCGGTCATCGGCATCGAGCAGGGCGGCGTAGGGCGCGGTGATCGCCTCGAGCGCCACATTGCGCGTATTGGATGCGCCCCGGCCGATACCGCCGCTGGAGAGAAAGCGGATACGTTCGTCGCGGATGCCGGCCGCGGCGAGGAAGGCCTCGTAGTCGGCGCCGTCATCGGCGATCAGCCACAGCTCCCAGTCGGGATAGGTCTGGGTCAGGACGCTGCGGACGGTGGGGACGATCGTCGCCTCGGCTTTCCAGGCGGGCGTGATCACAGCGACGGTCTGGCTCATGGCGGTCCATCTTGAACAGGCAATGCTTCCGTCCCATATCTGGCTGCAGCGCGTGATGCCACTTCAATCGGGTCGCGTGCCGCTACGTTGCTTGATGATCAAGGACGGTTTTGATGTCGCGTATCTCTGTGTTCTCCGCTCCCTTCCTCCTCGGCTTTGACAGCTTCGAGGAGCGTGTCGATCGGCTGGCCAAGTCCGCTGACGGTTACCCGCCCTACAATATCGAGCGAACCGTCGGGCCGGATGGCACCGAACGGTTTCTGGTGTCCATTGCCGTTGCCGGCTTTGGTGCCGACGAGCTCGACGTGCTTGTTGAGGACAACCAGATCGTGGTCCGCGGCAAGCAAAAGGACGAGGCGGGGCGTGAATTCCTGCATCGCGGCATTGCCGCCCGACAGTTCCAGCGAGCCTTCCTGCTTGCCGATGGCATGATCGTGAAGGATGCAACTTTAGGACATGGTATGCTCGTTGTTGCTATAGAGCGCCCCAAGACGCCCAAGATCGCCCGCCGTATCGAAATTCGCGTTAGCTGAGGAAAGGGCCGACAAATGTATGAAAAACGCAATGATGAGGCCGCAGCGGAAGCGCTGATCCATCCCCTCAAGTCCCTCACCCGCGCCCAGTTCGCGGCGCTTGGCGGCGATGCGGTCGCCTATCTGCGCCCAGTCAGCGGCGCGGTCCTGTCGACCATGATCCACGATGCCGAATTCGAAGCCGAGCTGGAATACCAGCTCCTGATGTCGGCCGACGGTACCCCCCTGCTGGTGACCGACACCCAGGATGCGGTGGTCGACTGGCTTGGCGACAAGAATCTGGGGCTCGCGACGCTGCATTAGCCGGCGCGCCGCCCAAACAAAAAGCCCTCCGGCGCGAGCCGGAGGGCTTTTTCGTTTATGCGGAGGCTTGCCGGTCAGGCCGCGTAGTGCGTTGTCACCGGGCTGGTGAGCGTGGCGTAGAGCCGGGCCGGATCGTCGATCCGGCGCAGCTCGTCCACCACGGCTTCGGTGCGCAGTAGCCGCGCGACGCGCGACAGGGCCTTGAGGTGATCGGCGCCGGCGCCGGTGGGCGCCAGCAGCATAACCACGATATCGACCGGCTGGTCGTCGACCGAATCGAACTCGATCGGCTCGTCGAGCCGGGCAAACAGCGCCGTTACGCCCTTGAGGCCGGCAATCTTGCCGTGCGGAATCGCGATGCCATTACCCAGGCCGGTCGAGCCAAGCTCTTCCCGGTTGGTGATGGCATTGAGAATGTCCACCGCAGGATGTCCGGTCAATTCTGCCGCGCGGGCAGCAAGGTCTTCAAACAACTGGCGTTTTGTCTTCACGCCAGTGCAACAAAGCACCGCGCGCTCAGCCAGGATATCGGCCAATTCCATTCAGTTCGCCTTGAGATCAACTACACGGGATTGTGGCGCCGGAGCCTCTCAATTTGCTCCCAGGGCCGGATCAATCCAGCCAATATTGCCGTCGGAGCGGCGGTAGACCACATTCAGCCCGCCATGTCCAGCATGGCGGAACATCACAACCTGGCCACCGGTGAGGTCCAGCTCCATCACCGCTTCCTCCACGCTCAGCTGGCGGAGGTTCTTGGTGGTCTCGGCAATCACCGGCGGCGCATAGTCCGCGTCGAGCTCGTCATCCTCGTCGCCCGCCGCGAAAACCGTGTATTGCGCGGTCACGCCGTCGCCATTGGCGCCGCGGGGATGTTGCTTGAGTTTACGCTTATAGCGGCGCAGGCGCTTTTCGATATTGAGCGCCATCACTTCATAGGCAGAGGTGGCGTCGCCGCCCTGGGCGCTCGCCTGCAGCGTCGCGCCGGAATCGAGGTGAACGACGCAGTCCGCGCGGAAACCGATACCATCGGGCGTCAGGGTCAGATGGCCGTCATAGCCGCCATCGAAATACTTGCCCACAACGGCGTCGAAGTGATCCTCCGCCTTGCCGCGCAAGGCGTCCCCAACGTCCATGTTCTTTCCCGAAACGCGTAAGGTCATGGCTTCCTCTTCCTTCTTGTCGTTATCAGACACGAGGATCCCAAAGCCCGGTTCCCGGTTTTCGGGATCACGTCTGCCGTCTACCGCTTGCATGTGGGTAGGCCGTGTCTGGGATGCTAGACCCGCGCATGTCACGGGCGCAATGCGCAAGACCCCCTCGGGGTTCGTTTATCCTTTGGACATCGCCACACAATGGCCTTAGCCTTCGCGAGCGGTTAAGCCCGGCGCGGTGATTTGCGCTGGTGGCGGGCAGCAAAGGGTGCCGCCGGTAAGCCCGACGCCAGCCACACACCGCGCTCCCTCGGGAACGTCGGCGGGACGCTAACCGACCTTTTCCAAGTTCTTCTTCTGCCGCCGCCTGATCACCGAGCTCGGGATGTTCATGCCCTCGCGGTATTTGGCCACGGTGCGGCGGGCCACATCGATGCCCTGCTCCTTCTTCAGCACCTCGGCAATGGTGTCGTCGCTGAGAATGTCGCTCAGGGCCTCGGCATCGATGAGCTGGCGGATGCGGTGGCGCACCGCCTCGGCCGAATGGTCGCCACCGCCATCGCTCGAGGCGATCGCGGTGGTGAAAAAGTACTTCATCTCGTAGAGCCCGCGCGGCGTCGCCATATATTTGTTGGAGGTGACGCGGCTGACGGTCGATTCGTGCATATCGATGGTTTCGGCCACCATGCGCAGGGTCATCGGCCGCAGATGGGCGATGCCGTGGGTCAAGAACCCGTCCTGCTGGCGCACGATCTCGGCGGCGACCTTGATAATCGTCTGGGCCCGCTGGTCGAGGCTCTTGGTCAGCCAATTGGCGGTGGCGAGGCAATCGGACAGGAAGGATTTCTCGGCCGGATCGCGGGTCTTCTTGGTCACGGTGGCATAGTAGACCCGGTTGACCAGCACGCGCGGCAGGGTTTCGCTGTTAAGCTCGATCTGCCAGGCCCCGTCTGGCCCGCGCCGCACGAACACATCGGGCACCACGGCCTCCACCGGGCCGCTGTCGAAGGCGAGACCCGGCTTGGGGTCGAGCTGGCGGATTTCGGCCAGCATGTCGGCGAGGTCCTCGCGGTCGCAGCCGACGGCGCGCATCAGGCCGGCCATATTGTGCTCGGCCAGCATGCCGATATTGTCGAGCAAGGCCAGCATCATCGGGTCGAGCCGGTCGCGG
Source organism: Devosia lacusdianchii (assembly GCF_022429625.1). Classification (NCBI taxonomy): domain Bacteria; kingdom Pseudomonadati; phylum Pseudomonadota; class Alphaproteobacteria; order Hyphomicrobiales; family Devosiaceae; genus Devosia; species Devosia lacusdianchii. The sequence goes on from NZ_CP092483.1 coordinate 24,001, forward strand.
TCGCGCAACTGGATGGCGAGGCATTCGGGCACCGAACGGGCGAAGACGCCAATGGGGTCGCAGCCCTGCAATGCCTCAAGCACCGCCTCGATATCGCCCAGCTCGGCGCCGAGCTGTTCGGCCAGGGCGTCGAGATCGAGGGTCAGGTAGCCTGCCTCATTGAGCCCGTCGATCAGGTGGCGGGCAATCAGGCGATCGGCGGCGGTGCGCAGCAGCATATTGGCCTGCGCTTCGAGATGCTCGCTGAGCAGGGGCTTGGAAGCCACGAACTGGTCGATGTCAGGCGCTTCCCCGCCTTCGCTCGACCCGTTGCGGTCAAGCCGGCTCGATGGATTGAGCTGGTCCTGCGCCGCCTGGTCGGGGAAGACGTTTTCGACAGCCGTGTCGTAGCCGTCGGCAATTGAATTGGCGTCCTGGATGCGCTCGCCGCGATCCACGGCATCCTCGTAGGCACTGATCTCGGTCGAGCGTTCAGGCGGTTCGGCCGTGTCGGGCTCGCCCGGCTCGGCGCCGTCCTCGCGCTCCAGCAGCGGATTGCGCAACAGCTCGGCATCGACGAAATCGTTGAGCTCAAGGTGGCTGAGCTGAAGCAGGCGGATCGACTGCATCAGTTGCGGCGTCAGCGTCAGGCTTTGCGCCTGCCGAAATTCCAGACGCGGCGAAAGTGCCATTAAGTTGAAACCTTTAGCGCAAAATTCCTGCCGTTCCCGGCAGCTTCCGAGCCGGACCATGACTCATTTTTCGGCAGGGGGCAAGCGTGAGGGCAAGTTCCGTGCCAAGTGCGATCACGTATCCGTGCGCTGGAGTTGCTAGGGTTGATGCGATTTCCATCCATGGCCGTCATTGCCCGGCTTGTCCGGGCAATCCAGCCCGCTTGCCACACCGCATGGACCACCCGGACGAGCCGGGTGGTGACGGAGCGGACGGATCGGGGGCTCACCGCAGCCAACCGAATGGAGGCGGCTATCGCCTAGATCTCGAAATTCTCGCCGAGATAGACTCGACGCGCGTCCGGGTCGGCGCTGATGGTCTCGGGGCGCCCTTGGATCATCACCTTGCCGCCGTGGATGACATAGGCACGGTCGACCAGCCCCAGCGTTTCGCGCACTGCGTGGTCGGTGATCAGCACGCCGATGCCCCGCCTCGTGAGCTGGCGCACCAGCCCCTTGACTTCGGCCACCGCAATCGGGTCGACGCCGGCAAAGGGTTCGTCGAGCAGCATGAATTCCGGATCGGCCGCGAGCGCCCGGGCCAGTTCGACGCGCCGGCGCTCACCGCCCGACAGGGCCAGGGCGCTGGATTTGGCCAGGTGCTGGATGGAAAATTCCTCGAGCAGCGACTCGAGCCGCGCCTTGCGCTCACCGCGCCCCTTCACCGTGTTTTCAAGCACGGCCATGATGTTGCCGCTGACGGTGAGGCCGCGGAAAATGGAGGGCTCCTGCGGCAGATAGCCGATGCCGAGCTGGCCACGCTGGAACAGCGGCAGGTGGGTAATGGTGCGCCCGTCGAGCTGGATATTACCCGAATCGGGTTTGACCAGCCCCATGATCATGGTGAAGACGGTAGTCTTGCCCGCGCCGTTGGGGCCGAGAAGGCCCACCGCCTCGCCGCGCCGCACCGCGATCGAGACGTCGCGCACCACCACGCGCCGGCCAAAGCTCTTGGCGAGGCTGTGGGCGACCAGCCATCCGGTCTGGTCTATGCGGGGTTTGACGGTGCTGTCGGTCATTGCGAGGTAAACACCCCGGTCACCCGTCCGCTGCTGCCGCTGGAAAAGGTCGAGACATTGGTGGCAAGGTTCACCACCAGCTCGCTGGCATTGACCGTACCGCCGGCATTGGTGACCTGCACATTGCCGGTGAGGCGCAGCAGCTGATCACCGGGCGTGAACACGGCGCGCTCGCCGGTCGCGGTCTGGTCGGAGGTCTGCAGCTTCACCGAGCCGGTGGCCTCGAAACTCTCGATATCGGCGGTGCCGCCCTCGCCATAGGTGGCGACGACCTTGGGGGCCCAGACGGTCACGGTGGGGTGGGTCACCACCACATTGCCGGTGAAGACGGCCGTCTGCTTGGCCTCTTCAAGGGTGAAGAGATCGGCGGTGATGTTGACCTTCTGCTGGGCAAAGGCGGGGCCGGTCAAAAGAACCAGGCCCAGAACGAGCAACGGGCGCAAAGTCATGGGCTTTCGGTATCCTCCGCATCTGCGCTCGGCGTATCGGGCAGGGTGACTGTCGCCCGGGTGAATGTCCAGACCAGGGCCTTGGCATCATAGACCATGCCCTCGGCTTTCAGCGTCGTGCCATCGGCATAATCGATATCGACCGGGCCGTCGGCGGTCAGTGTCTGCGCGGCCCAGTCGAATACCGATTTGCGGAACACACCGGTCGTGCCGGTGGAATCCTCGACCCGGGCGCTGCCATCGATGAACACCAATTGATTGGTGGTGTCGAGCCGGGCGGCCGCGGCATCGGCCCGCATGTTGATGCCGGTGGGCCGGTCAATGGTCAGCGCCGTATCGGTCAATTCGATAATGTCGGTGGCGTCGATCGCCGCCGCCGCGCTTTGCGCCCAGACCTTGTAGGCCGAGCCGTCTTCGAGCAGTCCGGCATATTCAGGCGTGTCGACGCTGACGCTTTCCCGCGTCACCGAAATCTGGCTGATGCCGAAGCGGCTGCCCAGGCTCGAGACGTAGATCTGTCCCAAGAGCGCCACCAGGGTCAGCGCCCCCAGTGCCGGCACGCCGATCCGCAGGATCGCCACCAGCCGGTTCCGCCGTTCGAGGCGCCGGTAGATGGCGAGGCGGTGAGCATCCGCGGCCTGCACATTCATCGGTCGATAGCCCTTCAGCTATGGGCGAAAATGTCGGTTTCTTCCCAACCGAGCAGATCGAGTTCGCAGCGCGTCTTGAGGAAGTCGAAGCATTGCTGCGCCAGCTCGGTGCGACCTTCGCGCCGCAGCATGCGGTCGAGATGGCGCTTGAGATCATGCAGATAGAGCACGTCAGACGCGGCATAATCGAGCTGGGCGTCGCTGAGCTTCTCGCCACCCCAATCCGAGCTCTGCTGCTGCTTGGACAGGTCGATATTGAGCAGTTCGCGCACCAGATCCTTGAGACCGTGCCGATCAGTATAGGTGCGCACCAGCTTGCTGGCGATCTTGGTGCAATAGACCGGACCGGCAACGACGCCGAAGCGGTTCTTGAGCACGGCGACATCGAAGCGCGCATAGTGGAAAATCTTGGTGACGCCGGGGTCGCTGAGCAGCTTCACCAGGTTCGGCGCCTCGGCCGCGTCCTGCGGAATCTGCACCACATCGGCGCTGCCATCGCCTGGCGAGAGCTGGACGACGCACAAGCGATCCCGATGCGGCATGAGGCCCATGGTCTCGGTGTCGATAGCGACTTCGCGGCCGTAATTGGACAGGTTGGGCAGGTCGCCCCGGTGCAGTCTTATGGCCATGAAAATCTCGGACGTTTGCGTTCGCACCCTGATGACACAGCAAAGGGGCATTGGAAAGGCGGGCGGAGGCAGTGGGCGTGGCGCGTATCCTGCGTTTAGCGCGGTGTCATTCCGGCGCAGGCCGGAATCCATGCGGTGGGCCATCCATAAGCAGGATGATGCGTGTCACCACGGACATGGATCCCGGCCTGCGCCGGGATGACATCGGGATGGGGTGAGCCAAGGCTTCTTCCAACGGTCACCATGCCAAACGCCGCTCATGGCGCGCCGCCAAAAACCAAAACCCCGGCCACGACATCAGTCGTGACCGGGGTCAAATCTTGGTGCCCAGAAGAAGACTCGAACTTCCACACCTTGCGGTACACGGACCTGAACCGTGCGCGTCTACCAATTCCGCCATCTGGGCAGGCGCGGTGTAACTAGGGGCACCGCCGCCCGATGTCAATGCGCTCTGATCGCTTTCTTGGCGCTTTCCTCGTGCCTACCAATTGGCGCCGTCCCAGTGCTTGATGGTGCTGCGATCGACCGGCGGCGCGTCATCCAGGCAATTGACGTTGATCATGACAAGCTCGTTGCCCTTGCCGTCGGAGCCGCGCGCGAACGATTCGATGCCGCAGGTCTTGCAGAACAGGTGATCGATCGTATCGGTATTGAAGTGGAAGAGCGTCAGCGAGTCCTCCCCGCTTTCCAGCGTGAAATTGGCTGCGGGCAGGGATTGCATCACCCAGCCCAGGCGCCGGCAGCGCGAGCAGTTGCAGTCGCCCATCGAACTGAGTTCGGTCGTGGCGGTGTAGCGCACCGCGCCGCAATGGCATTGGCCATGGTATGTCTTGATGTCGGGCAATGCTGCCTCCCTCGCTTCATACGAACAAAACAAGAACAAACAGGCGGCGGAGTCAAGCGGATTCGAGCCCGCGGCCCTCGACAGCGGCAGCGCCCATGCGTTAGAAGCGGGAACGATTACGCCTCGTTTGCCGGAGCCCCGCATGGATAGCCTAGAACCCAAACTCGTCACCATTTTCGGCGGCTCGGGCTTTGTCGGCACCCAGTTGGTGCAGCAGCTGGCGCGTCGGGGTCACCGCATCCGCGTCGCCGTGCGCCGGCCCGATCTGGCCGGTCCCACGCGCATGTTCGGTGGCGTTGGGCAGATTCAGCCGATCCAGGCCAATATCCGCAATGTGCCGTCGATCCAGCGCGCCGTGGCCGGTGCCGATATCGTCATCAATCTAGTGGGCATTGGCTACCGCAAGGGCAAGCAGACCTTCGATACCGTGCATGTCGATGGCGCCGCGGCCGTCGCCCGGGCCGCCAAGGCCGCCGGCGCCAGCACCCTGGTGCATATGTCGGCGCTGGGCATTGATGCTGCGTCCAAGGTCAGCGCTTACGCCGCCAGCAAGCTGGACGGCGAGGCCGCCGTGCATGCGGCATTCCCAGAGGCGGTGATCATTCGTCCCTCGATCATCTTCGGGCAGGATGATGGTTTCTTCAATCTGATGGGCATGCTGACGCGCCTGTTCCCGGTCATGCCGCTCATTGGCGGCGAGTCGCGCTTCCAGCCGGCTTTTGTCGGCGACGTGGCCGAGGCTTTCGCGCTGGCTGCCGAAGGCAGGGTCAAGCCAGGCCGCATCTATGAGCTGGGCGGGCCGCAGGTCGAGACCCACAGGGCGCTGCTGGAACGCGTGCAGCGCGAGGCCCTGCGCACAAGGCCGCTGCTGCCCCTGTCGCCGGGTATCGCCAAACTCCTGGCGCTGCCCTTCGCCATCCTGCCCTATCCGCCGCTGCTGACATCGGATCAGGTCGACCTGCTCGGCTTCGACAATGTGGTGTCCGATGCCGCCATCAAGGACAAGCGGACCTTCGCCGCGTTCGGCATTACGCCGACTTCGATGGATACGATCCTGCCGACCTATATGTGGCGCTTCCGCAAGCACGGCCAGTTCGACAAGCCTGCCGCCCACGGCACCGCGGCCTAGCCAAGGATCGGTGGTGCCGTGGTGGTCTATTCGGTGACCACGATCAGCGCCAGGCCGCCCAGTATCGTCAGAGCGCCGTAAAGCAACAGCCCGCGCAGCCCTTTGGGCGGCCCGGGCTTTTTGCCTTGTGGCGAGTTATCCGATGACGGGATGCGCATGCTTTCCTCCCAGATTAGACTATCCCGCAGCTAAAACGCGCGACGCACCATTGCGTTCCCCAGCACTCAAAAAACAATCGTAAGATATATCTTGAAATCGCCGAAATGCCGCACGACCTTCTGTGTCAATGCAAACCAAGATATATCGGAGACCCATCATGGGAAATTATTGGAGAGACGGCGAGCCCAACTGGCGCCGCATGGAAGCCATGGCCCGTCGTGGCTGGGGGCGTTTTGCCCAAGGCATCGAAAGCGGTGAAGGCTGGGGCAATATGGGCGGCAATTTCCGCATCGGCCGTATGCTCGCCTCGGGCGACCTGCGGCTCGTGGCCCTGTTCCTCATCGAACAGCAGCCCCGTCACGGCTATGACCTGATCAAGGCCATCGAGGAAAAGTCGGCGGGCTTCTATACGCCCAGCCCCGGCATCGTCTATCCGGCGCTGACCTTTCTCGAGGAAGCCGGCTACGTGACCTCGGAAGCCGATGGCAACAAGAAGCTCTATACCATCACCGAGGAAGGCCGGGCGCACCTGGCCGACAATCGTGAAGCCATCGAATCGACCCTGGCCTTCCTGGCCAAGGCCGGCGAGCAGATGGCCCGCTTCCGCGAATTCGCCAAGGCCGACTGGCCGTTCAGCCGCGGCGAAGGCCCCGATTTCGGCGATCGCCCGCCCCATCGCGGTCCCGGCTGGGGTCCCGGCCGTGGGCCTGATACCGACCGCGATCTCAAGGACGTGGTGCCCGAACTCAACGATGCCCGTCGTGACCTCAAGGCCGCGTTGAAGAAGGCGCGCGGGGCATCGGAGGACCAGCAGCGCCATGCCGCCGAAATCCTCAAGCGCGCCGCTGCCGAGATCGAGGCGCTGGGCGAAGACGACGTCGACATCTGAGCCCCGCGCCCTCAGTCGACACCCTCCCCCTTGTGGGGAGGGATCAAGGGTGGGGGTGGGTGTGCCCGGATATCGGGGCTCCCATCACCCCCTCCCAGCCTCCCCCGTCAAGGGGGAGGTGCCGTCCGGTGATTGCGGATCGTTCGTACCTCTTCCAAAGATTGTCTTCCCTCAAAATTCCCGGCATGTTCTCCCGCAAAACACGGTAACTCGTTGAGGGAGAAACCAAATGTCGCTGTCCGAGCGCGATCGCCTGTTGGGCATGGATCGCCCGATCACCCGTCGTGACTTTCTCAATGGCGTTGCTCTCGCCGCGGCCGGCATAGCCGCCACGGCTTTGCTGCCGGGCACGGCGCATGCCGCCCGCGCCGCCTATCCGCCGCATAAGGCCGGCCTGCGCGGCCACAGCGAAACCGCGATGAACATCATGCACGCGGTGCGCGACGGCACCTTCTGGAATAGCGCACCCGCTGTCACCGATACCGGCGAAAGCTACGATCTGGTCGTGGTCGGCGGCGGCATTTCAGGGCTCACGGCAGCGCGGCTCTACCAGCGGCAGATGCCGTCAGCCAAAATCCTCATCCTCGAGAACAATGACGACTTCGGCGGCCATGCGCGGCGCAACGAATTCATCGCCAGCAACGGCAAGACCATTATCGGCTATGGCGGTAGCCAGTCGCTGCAAACACCCTCCTACTTCTCGCCGCTGGTCAAGGACGTGCTCGCCGATATCGGCGTGCAGTACGAAAAGTTCGAGGACTATTACGACGACGAATGGCACGAGGCGCGTGGCCTGGGCGACGCGATCCTGTTCAGAGGCGCGGACTGGGGCGGTGACGACGTACTGGTCATGACAGGCGAGCTGGCCGCTGACTGGGTTCCAAACACCCCGCTCAACGACACGGCCAAGGCCAATCTCATCGAGCTGATGGACAACCCGCCCGACTATCTTGCCGGCAAGAGCCGCGAGGAGAAGTTCGAGCTTCTGTCAAAAACCACCTATGCCGATTTCCTGACCGAGATCTGCGGCTACGATGCGCAGGTGGTCAAATTCCTGCAGCATTCGACCGAGGCCTATTTCGGCATGGGCGCCGAAGGCACCACGGCGCTCGACGCCTGGGGCAATTGGAGCCCCGGCTTTGGCGGGCTCGATCTGGGCGACATGCCCTACAAGACCATGAGCCCCTCCGGCCGCCTCGCCCTCACCGATCCCGACCCCTATATCTACCACTTCCCCGACGGCAATGCCGGCGTGGCCCGTTCGCTGGTGCGCACCATGATTCCGGCGGCTCTGCCCGGATCGACCATGGAAGACCTGGTGACGACGCCGGTCGACTATGCGCTGCTCGATGTCGATGGCAACGACGTCAGGCTGCGCCTCAACGCCTCGGTGGTCCGCGTCAAGCATGACGGCGAGCCGGGCTCAGCCGACAGCGTCACGCTGACCTATGTCGAAGGCGACAGCCTCAAATCGGTCACGGCGGGCCAGGTCGTGCTCGCTTGCTGGCACCGGGTCATCCCGTACCTCACCGACGAACTCGATACGGCGCAGATCGAAGCGCTCAACGATCAGCACAAGGTGCCGCTGATCTATACCAATGTGCTGCTGCGCAATTGGGAAGCGCTGGATAAGGCCAAGATCGCCGGCTTCTCCGATCCCGGCGGCTTCTGGAAGGGTGTCGAGATCGACTTCCCGGTGTCGATGGGCGATTACAAATTCGCCGACGTGCCGGCCGATCCGGTCGTGCTGCATCTGTCGAAAATCCCGCTGACCGGCGACGCCACCATGAGTGCCCGCGAACAGGCGGCGGCCGGCCGGTTCGAACTGACCCAGATCAGCTTCGAGGATATGGAGCGCGAAATCCGCGACATGCTGCAGCGGGCGCTGGGCAGTTTCGGCTTCGACGCGGCCCGCGATATCGAGGCCATAACCTGCAATCGCTGGAGCCACGGCTACGCGCTCGAATATATGCGGCCCTGGGACCAGTTCTGGCCCGATGGTCCGCTGCCGATCGAGACGGCAAGAAAACCCTGGGGCCGCATCGCCATCGCCAATTCCGACTCGGGCGCCTATGCCTATGTGCATTCGGCGATCGATCAGGCAGCCCGGGCCGTACACGACCTGCTCGGCGACAAGGCGACACTGACCGACTATAGCAAATTCCCCGGTCCGCCGCGCGACATGCTAGGGCTCTAACGCCAGAGCCCCAGGATCAGGCCCATCACCGCAAAGCCAATGGTGAGGTAGCCGCCATTGATCAGGAAGTAGCTGAGCGGCCGGCGCTCGAACAGGGTGAGCACGCCGACGCTCAGCGCCGCCCAGCCGAAACCGGCGGCAATGGCGGCGCCGATAGCGAAACCGAGTGTTACCTCGGGCCCGGCGAGAAAGAAGGCGAGATTGGCGGCCATGATCAGCGTCAGCACAAACGCCGCGCCGAAAATCATGGGCACATTGCCCTTGGCGCGGTCGGCATCGCTGAGATTGGCGGCGCGCTGCCACGCCTTGTCGAACAGCAGCGGCGAATACCAGAGGCCGCCAATGACGAACATCGAAAGGGCCGCGGCGATTACCGCCAGCCAGTTGACCATGGGCATGTCGTTCCTCCCCAATGCCGATCCGCAGCCAGCAAATCCCTGCAATGGTTGGCTGACAAGGGCCTTCGCAGGTCCATGCTAACATGTTAGTTCTCAGTCATGCAGCAAGCCACTCTTTCTAGCCCGCCCCTCAACCAGCCCGCGCCCGACCGGCAGGCGGCCGGTGAACGCGTCGCCGCCCGCCTCAAAGGGCAGGTTCGCGGCCGTATCTATACCGACCCGCTGATGACCTATGCCTGGAGCGGCGATGCCAGTTCCTACCGGCTGATCCCGGCTGTGGTGGTGTTCATCAATTCCGAGGATGAGGTGCGCGCGGTGATGGCGGCGGCGCGGGCCGAAAAATTGCCGATCACCTTCCGCGCGGCGGGCACTTCGCTGTCCGGCCAGGCGGTGACCGATGGCGTTTTGGCGGTTTTGGGCGATGGCTGGCGCAAGCTCGATATCCATCCCGGCGCCGAACAGATCACGCTGGGGCCGGCGATCATTGTCGCCAATGCAAACCGGGCGCTGAAGCCCTTCAACAAGAAGATCGGCCCCGATCCGGCCAGCCAGGCCACCTGCAAGATCGGTGGCGTGGTCAACAACAATTCATCCGGCATGTGCTGCGGCGTGGCGCAGAATACCTACCACACCATGGCGCGGCTGCGCATCGTTTTGACCGATGGCACCATGCTCGATAGCGGCGACGAGGCAAGTTGTGCGGCATTCCGCCAGACGCATGCCAGCATGCTGCAAGCAATCTTGGCCCTGCATCGAGAAGTCATGGCCGATGCTGACCTCGTCGCGCTGATCCGCCACAAATACCGTATCAAGAACACGGTGGGCTATTCGCTCAACGCCCTGGTCGATTATCACGACCCGCTCGACATCCTGATCCACCTGATGGTGGGCTCCGAGGGCACGCTCGGCTTCGTCTCAGAAGTCACCTACAACACCGTACCCGAGCATCCGTTCAAGTCGACGGCGCTGGTGCCTTTCCCCGATCCGCAATCGGCCGGACGCGCCATTATCGAAATGGCCAATGGCGGCGTGCAGGTGACGACTGGGGTCACGGCGGCCGAATATATTGAGCGGCGGGCGCTTGCGACGGTGGAGCATCTGGCCCCGATGGCGCCGCTGCTGCCCTGGCTGACCAACAACTCCCCCGCCGTCCTCATCGACGTCACCGCGCCCGACGCGGCGACGCTCGATGCCGAAGTCGAAAAGACCGTCGCTCTGCTCAGGCGCCATGGCGCCACGCATGTGGATTTTTCCACCGACGATGTCAGAAGCCATGCCCTCTGGGACATCCGCAAGGGCTTCTTTGCCTCGGCCGGCGCGATGCGGCCCAAGGGCAGCATCATGCTGACCGAGGACGTAGCGGCGCCGATCGAGCGGCTGGCCGACTTCGTCACCGACCTGCGCCAGATGCTCGACGACCACGGCTATGAAGATGCGGTGATCTTCGGTCATGCCCTGGCGGGGAACCTGCATTTCCAGATGGGCGACGATTTCTCCAAACCGGGATCGGCCGAAAAGTTCGACGTCTTTTCCAAGGCGCTGAGCGATCTGGTCTCGATCCAGTATGGCGGCTCGCTCAAGGCGGAGCACGGCACCGGCCGCGCCATTGCGCCCTTCGTCGAAGCCGAATGGGGCAGCAAGGCCTATGGGCTGATGCACCGCATCAAGGCGCTGTTCGACCCTGAAATGCTGCTCAATCCCGGCGTGCTGCTCAGCGCCGACGAACACGTGCATATCAAGCATCTCAAGGTAATGCCGCCGGCCGATGAGCTGGTCGATCTCTGCATCGAATGCGGCTTCTGCGAACCGGCCTGTCCCAGCCATCAGATGACGCTATCGCCGCGCCAGCGCATTGCGGTGACGCGCGAACGCGAGCGGCTGCGCGCCAGTGGCGAGGATCCGGCGCTGCTGAAGCGCCTCGACGAGGATTTCCAGTATCCCGGCCTCGATACCTGTGCCGCCTGCAACCTCTGCTCCCTCCGCTGCCCTGTCGGCATCGAGACCGGCACGATGGTAATAGGGCAACGCGAACAGCGGCGTGGCACCACGGCACGATCGGTCGCCGGCTTTGCCGCCGACCATCGCGGGGCCGTTGAGACCATGATGCGCGGTGGCGTGGCCCTGGCCGACGCGGCGCGGGTGGTGGTTCCTGCGGCGGCGGTCGAGGCCATTACCGACACGGCGCGGCGACTGACGGGCGACCGCGTTCCCCGTGTGTCGCGGGCGCTGCGCCACGGCCCTGGCACGCCCAAGCCGGTTGAAACGCGGCAGGACCCGAAGCGGACCGGTTTTCCGGTGCCGATCGCCCAGAGCGGGCGGCAGTCCATCGTTTATTTTCCGAGCTGCGCCACACGCATGTTCGGCGCGCCCAAATCCGAGCACGACCTGCTTGATGTCCCCGCTGCCATGCTGGCTTTGCTGGAGCGGGCGGGCTTTGACGTGATCGTGCCCGAGCATCTCAACGGCCAATGCTGCGGCCAGCCGTTCCAGTCCAAGGGCTTTCCCGAGCAGGCGGCCAGCGTCGGCGGCGAACTCAAGCGCGAGCTGTCGGCTCTGTCGGATGCCGGGCGGCTGAGTGTGGTGACCGATGCTTCGACCTGCGCCAAGCATCTGCGCGAATTTCCGGGCGACGCGCCGGTGCTCGATTCCAGCCAGTTCCTGCTCAGTCACGTGCTGCCCAAACTGACCATGACGCGCAAGCTGCCAGTCGTGGCGGTGCATCACAATTGCTCAGCGCAGCGCCTGGCCGAACAGCCGATGACCGAGGCCATCGCGGCGGCCTGTGCGGACAGGGTTGCGGTGCTGAGCTCGGTGACCTGCTGCGGCTATGCCGGCGACAAGGGCCTGTTCTTCCCCGAACTGAACGCCCATGCCACGCGGTTCGTGAGGCAGGACATTCCGGATGGTTGCACGCTGGGCGTGTCGACGGTCAGCACCTGCGCGTCGGGACTAAGCGAACATGCCGGGGTGCCGTTTGTGGGGCTGGCCAGCCTGTTGGAATGGGCGAGTAGGCCGCAGGCGTAAGGCCCCTCAAATTCCACCGCGCGTCACCCTCGGGCTTGATCCGAGGGTACTATTCTTGAGCAGCGACTCCGCAAGTGCAGAGCCCTCGGGTCAAGCCCGAGGGTGACGGCCGGCGGTGGCGAAACGGTGATGGGGTGACCTTTCGGCGCAAACCCGTTACTGAACGCCCAGCAAGCCCCCGGACGTCCATGACCACAACCACGACCATAACCAGCCTCGGCCATAAGGGCGAAGGCGTTGCCGAGATTGAGGACAGGAAGGTCTTCGTGCCACTGGCCCTGCCCGGGGAAACGGTCGAGATCGAGGTGGATGGCGATCGGGGGACGCTGCTGGGTGTCGTCACGCCAGCCGCCAATCGCGTCGAGCCGTTCTGCCCGCATTTCGGCGCCTGCGGTGGTTGCCAGCTCCAGCACATGGACCGGCCCAGCTACGAGGCGTTGAAGATATCGCTGGTCGAAACGCCGCTGCGCTTTGCCGGCATCGACCAGCAGGTCACCCGTTTTGTCGATGCGGCGGACGATGGTCGCCGCCGGGCGACGCTGCATGCGCGCCGGGAAGGCGCTGGCTATATGCGGCTTCGCAGCCATCAGGTGCATGACCTCGATGCCTGCCCCATCCTGGTGCCGGGCCTGGCCAAGGCCCCCGATATTGCCCGCGCCGTGATGCAGTCGGTGGGCGAGGCCGATGTGAGTTTCACCGCGACGCTGTCCGGACTCGATGTCGCCATCCGCACCGAGAAGAAGCAGGCGCGAGCCGATCGCGTCGCCCCGCTGGTCGCCCGGTTCAAGCTGGCGCGGCTGGCGCTCAATGGTGAAATGGTGCTGCAGGCGCAGCCACCGGTGGTGGAAATGGGAAAGGCCCGCGTCGAGCCGCCCATCAGCAGCTTTCTGCAGGCGACGGCGGCGGCCGAGCAGGTGCTGTCAGACTACGTGATTAACGCCGTGGGGAAGGCCAAGACCGTCGCCGACTTGTTCTGCGGCGTAGGCCCCTTCGCACTAAGGTTGGCGGAAACCCGCCCGGTGGCGGCTTTCGACAGCGACAAGCCAGGCATCGCCGCCCTCGACAAGGCCCGGCGCTTCACCAAGGGCCTGCGCGAAATAACCGCCAAGGCGCGCGACCTGTTCCGCGATCCGCTGACGCAGTTCGAGCTCAATTATGAGGCCGTGGTACTCGATCCACCGCGGGCCGGCGCCGAGGCGCAGGTGCGCGAACTGGCCAAGTCGAAGGTCCGGACCGTGGTGATGATCGCCTGCGACGCCCGCACCTTTGCCCGCGACGCGGCAATCCTGGTGGCCGGCGGCTATGCCATGAGCAACCTCGTGGCGGTCGACCAGTTCGTCTATTCGATCCATGTCGAAATTGCTGCCACATTTACGCGCTAGTTCACGATTGGCATTTCAACGCAACCATACTGGGATGGTCGCGTTGGCCTACGTCAATCAACATAAACTAGCGACGACCTGGGGCGGGTGTGGTCGCGTGGAGAGATCCCATGCGCATTCTCAAGACGACTTTGGCTATCGGTGTGCTCTGTGCAGCCACCGCGTTTCCAGTATTTGCAGCCACGGGCACGCCCGACGGCACGTTTGTCGATAGCTACGGCACATCCTTCCAGTTTTCGCTCTGCGGTGACGGAACGGCGCTGTGCGGCGTGCTGACCAATCTCGAAGGCCAGTCGGCCACTGAGGAGAACCTGGCCTTTGTCGGTAAGCAGGTGATGCAGGCCGAGCAGGTTGCCCCCAATCAGTGGAAGGGTGCGCTGACTGCCGGTGGCATCAGCGCTGAGGCAACTGTGACCATGACCAGCCCTGACACAATCGACATCCAGGGCTGCCGCGCGGCAATCCTCTGCCAGACGCTGACCTACAAGCGCGTCTCGTAATCGATAGCACGGAATGCAAAAACCCCGGCAGGACCGGGGTTTTTCTTTGTCAGCAGACGGTTGCGACGCGCTCCTTGATCACCGCGAGCACCTCATCGCCGGGGCGCTTCCACCAATTGTCCTGGCTGAATATTTCCACTTCCTGCGGGCCGAAAAATCCCGCGTCCTCGATCATCTTGCGGATGGCTTTGAGGTCGATGACACCATCGCCCATCATGCCGCGATCAAGCAGCATATCCTTGGTCGGCACCAGCCAATCGCAGATGTGATGGGCGAAGATGCGCTTCATCCGACCAGCCCGGGCGATGGCTTGGGCGAGATAAGGGTCCCACCAGACATGGTAGACGTCGATGGCGACGCCGACGGTTTCGCCCAGCGTCTCGCAGATATCGAGCGCCTGATCGATGGTGTTCACACAGGCCCGGTCGGCGGCGTACATGGGATGCAGGGGCTCGATGGCGATCTTGACGCCGCTGGCCTTGGCATGCGGCAGCATGGCGGCGATGCCGTCGATGACCATCTGACGGGCGCCCGGCAAATCCTTGGAACTGCCCGGTAATCCGCCGACCACCAGCACCAGGCAGTCGGCATTGAGTGCTGCCGCTTCGTCGATGGCGCGGAGGTTATCGTCGATCTGTGTCTGGCGGCCGGCGGCGGTTTCGGCTGGGAACATGCCGCCGCGGCAGACGCCGCTGACTTGCAGTTTGTTGTCGCGGACGATGCGGGCGGCTTCGGCCAGACCAATGGCGGCGATCTGGTCACGCCAGGGGGAAATGGCGGTGATTCCCGCCTTGAGGCAGCCATCGACCGCCTCGGCAAAGCCCCAGACCTGGCGGGTGGTGGCCAGGTTCAGCGAGATAGCGCGTTGGGTCATTGCGTTAGCACACTGTTAACGTTGAGCACCGCCTGCATGCGTTTTACCGCCAATTCCGGATCGGCCAGCACCCGCGCCTTGTCGGCCAGCCGGAACAGCTCGCTGAGGTGCTGCACCGAGCGGGTCGATTGCTGTCCGCCGATCATCTGGAAATGGTCCTGGAGGCCATTGAGATAGGCCAGGAACACCACGCCGGTTTTGTAGAACCGCGTTGGCGCCGCGAAGATGTGGCGGCTGAGCGGTACGGTGGGTTCGAGCAGGTCGAAGAACTCGTTATTGTTGCCCTTGCCGAGGGCCGCCAGACCGGCCGAGGCGGCAGGGGCGATGGCGTCGAAAATGCCCAGCAGGGCATGCGAATAGCCTTGATCGTCACCGGCGATGAGTTCGGCATAGTTGAAGTCGTCGCCGGTATACATCTTGACCGAGGCCGGGAGGCGCCGGCGCATGGCAATTTCCTTCTCGGCCGAGAGCAGCGAAATCTTGATGCCATCGACATTGTTCGCATTGGCCGCGATGACGTCGAGGCAGACATCCATGGCCTTGTCGTGGTCAATATTGCCCCAATAGCCCTGGAGGGCGGGATCGAACATCTCGCCCAGCCAGTGCATCACCACCGGCTGCTTCACCTGGCTGAGGATGCGGCCATAGACGCGGGCGTAGTCGTCGGGTGACCTGGCGGCGGCGGCGAGGGCGCGCGAGGCCATCAGGATGACGCGGCCACCCTGGGCTTCGACAAAGCCGACCTGCTCTTCATAGGCGGCGATGATCTGGTCGATCGTAACATCGGGGCCGGGGGCCAGATGGTCGGTACCGGCGCCATAGGCGATGAGCGCATCGTCACGGGTGCGGGCCTCGGCCTGGGCGCGGCGGATCAGCTCCTGCGCTTCCGTCCAGGTAAGACCCATGCCGCGCTGCGCGGTATCCATGGCTTCGGCAACGCCGAGGCCGAGGTCCCACAGGCGGTGGCGGAATTTGAGGGTGGTGTCCCAGTCGATGGCAGGGGTGAGCCAGGGGTCGTTATTGGCCAAGGGGTCGGCGACGACGTGAGCGGCAGCGTAGGCGATGCGGGAGAAATCCGTGGCCTTGTGGCGGACGAAGGGAATGGGCTCGCCGGTCAGCGTATAGGGCGCGATGGAGCGGTCTGGGTTGGGCAGGTTGATTGTGGTCATATGCGGGGCTCCGGAAGGCCCCCTCACCCGGCGCTGCGCGCCGACCTCTCCCCCAAAGGGAGAGGGTGAAGAGGGCACTGTGGCTGGTCTTGCGACACCTCTCCCTCTGGGGGAGAGGTCGGCCCAACGGGCCGGGTGAGGGGGCCTTCGCCCCGCGGATCAAAACTCCAGCTTCGGCACGTCGAGCCAGCGGCGTTCGGCCCAGCTCTTGAGGCCGAGTTCGGCGAGCTGCACGCCCTTGGCGCCGGCTTCAAGGCCGTATTCCCAGTGTGCGTCTTCGGCGACGTGCTTGAGGAACATTTCCCACTGTGCCTTGAAGCCGTTCTGGGCCGGCCAGTTATCCGGGACTTCTTCCCAGTCGTTGAAGAAGTTCATGGTCTGCGGCTGGTCGGGGTTCCACACTGGCTTGGGCGTGTTGACGCGATGCTGCGTCCAGCATTTGTGCAGGCCCGCCACGGCTGAGCCTTTGGTGCCATCGACATGGAACGTCACGAGGTCGTCGCGACGGACGCGGGTGGTCCAGCTCGAATTGATCTGGGCGATTACGCCGCCTTCAAGCTCGAAGGTGGCGTAGGCCGCGTCATCGGTATCGGCCTTGTAGCGATTGCCCTTCTCGTCGACGCGCTCAGGAATATGGGTAGCGCCGAGGCACGATACGGCCTGCACTTCGCCGAACAGGTTATCGAGCACATAGCGCCAGTGGCACAGCATATCGAGGATGATGCCGCCGCCATCGGCCTTGCGATAGTTCCAGCTCGGACGCTGCGCCGGCTGCCAGTCGCCCTCGAACACCCAATAACCGAACTCGCCGCGCACCGAGAGAATGTCGCCGAAGAAACCGCTGTCGCGCAGCATCTTGAGCTTCATCAGGCCGGGCAGAAACAGCTTGTCCTGCACCACGCCATGCTTGAGGCCCGAGGCGCGGGCGGTCTTGGCAAGGTTGACGGCGATGTCGAGGGAATCGGAGGTCGGCTTTTCGCAATAGACATGCTTGCCTGATGCCAGGGCCTTTTCGATCAGGCTGGCGCGCATCAGCGTCGTGCCGGCGTCGAAGAAGACAGTGTCATCCGGGTTGGCGAGGACGGCATCGAGATCGCTGCTCCAGCGCTTGATGTCGTGCTTCTTGGCCAGCCGCTCGATCTTGTCGGCGTCGCGGCCGACAATGATCGGGTCCACCACCAGCCGGTCGCCATTGGACAGCACAACACCGCCCTGATCGCGGATGGCGAGGATGGAGCGCACCAGGTGCTGGTTATAGCCCATGCGTCCGGTGACGCCGTGCATGATCAATCCGAGCCGCTTCTCTGCCATTCGCCATCCTCCATACCGCATCCAGCGGTGTAACTGTTTAGTTACTTAGCTACACGGCGACGGGCCATGTCGTCAAGCGGCATGCAAGCTTGTATGATCACTGTAGGCGGAGAGGCCCAAAAACCGGGTCGCTATTTACCCCGCTGGCCGGCGCTGGTATCTGATGGTGAGGACGCGCGGGGTAACCGGCCCGTTCGCATGTGGGGAAATATGGACCAGCGAGTCGCGGAAAAAGAGGCGCCGCAAAAGCGGGCGCGCAATTCGGCCAAGACCAAGGCGGCGATTCTGGTCGCCGGACGGGCCGAGTTTGCCGAGCGTGGCTTCGAGGGCGCGCGGGTGGATGCCATCGCCGCGCTGGCCGGCGCCAACAAGCGGCTGCTCTACCACTATTTCGGCAATAAGGAAGACCTTTATCGCGCTGTATTGCTCGACGCCTACCAGGAGATCAGGCGCGGCGAGCGGGCGCTGAGCCTCGATCAGTTCGGCCCGGTGGACGCCATGGACCGGCTGGTGCGCTTCACCTTCCGGCACTTCCTCGCCAATCCCTGGTTTCCGCGCCTCCTGGGTACGGAGAACATCGAGAATGCCCGGTTTCTAAAAACCCTGCCTGATATCCAGGCCATCCACTCGCCACTGGTCGGGCAGATCACCACCATCGTCAATCGCGGCGCCGATGCCGGCATTTTCCGCCGCGATGTCGATCCGGTGCAGCTCTATATTTCCATCGCCGCCTTGGGCTTTTTCTACGTCTCCAACATGGCGACGCTGTCGGTCATCTTTGCCCGCGATCTCAGCGGCATCGACATGGTGCAGGAGCGCGAGTCGCAGGCGGTGCAGATGGTGCTCGACTACCTACGGACCAAGCCGGCCTGAGGCCTTTGGCGCTGTCACAATGGCGGCAGCACCGCCCTGGCTGCGGTGCGGAGAGCGTCCAGCAGTTCGGCCACCCGGGCTTCCTCGGCGCGTTCGGTCAGCACATAAATGCCGATCCTGCTGAGCGGCGTCGGCTCATTGAGCTCAATGCGCACCAGCCCGCGCCGGATGAACTCGTCAGCCATCACGTCGGTATGCCCCAGCACGGCATCGCTGCGCTCGACATAATCCAGGCAGGCCGTCAGCGAATTGGAGGCAAAGATGTACTTGCCCTGGTCGAACGGAGCGCTGCCGGTCGTGGTGCGGTTCCAGGTCTCGAAGAAGCGCTGGTGCCGGGTTTCGGGTAGCGAACCGCTCACCGCGGGATAGGCCTCGATCTCGGCCATGCCGCGCGGGCGGCCAAGCAGCGGGTGGCCGACCCGGCAGAAATAACCCTGGCCGACACGGGAGAGTGGAATGAACTTCGCGCCCGTGCTGCGGTTGAGCCCCTCGATCTCATGGGCGACGAAGAGCGAAATGTCGCCGCTCAGCAATTGATCCATGCAGCGCAATTGATTGCCCAGGCTCACATGGATGCGGGCATTGGGGTAACGGGCGGAGTAATCGATCGCCATGTCGCGGATGAACAGGGTCCACCACGAATAGCCCGAGCCGATGCGCAGGCCCTGCTCGGTGCGGCCGCGCTGATGGGCAATGGCACTGAGCGTGTTGTCGTAAAGCCGGCGCATCAAGCGGGCATTCTGGTAGAGGGTTTCGCCATATTCGGTCAGCTCGACGCCGCGCGAGGAGCGTAGCAGCAGGGGCACGCCCATGGTCTCTTCGAGCTTGCGCATGTTGAAGGTCAGCGTCGGCTGGGTGACGAAAAGCGCGGTGGCGGCGCCGCTGATCGTGCCAGCATCAGCCACGGCGAGAAATTGATTGAGCAGCTTGTCCATCGCACCGTCCCATAGAGTTTATCTATATTGGATACGATATTTCGTATTTTTCTTTTGGTACAGACTGCGTCAGTCTCTCCCTCAACAAGGCAAACGCCGAGCAGCGGCGGCCGAGGAAACAAACTGAAACACCAGCGGAAGGCCTAGCGTATCCAGGCGCGGGAAGCGGCGATGTGATCGTTTCCCATCTTCCATACAAGTCGGTTGCCTCGTCCCAAACTGGTATGCTATGCCGTAACTGACTAGTTATTTGCGCAGCTTGCGCTGGGAGAAATCCGAAAAAAGCGCGCCTGATATCGCATTCTGGCCGCGCAGGCATGTAACTGGTTGGTGATTTGGTAGCGGGGAGGCTGCCGTGTCGCCTTTGTACCGCGCCAGCGGACACGACAATTTTGGGAGGAAACCGAATGACTGTTCGTTTCGATAGACGCAAATTCCTGATGGGTAGCTCTGCCCTCGTCGCGGCCGGCGCCGCCGGCGTCATGCCAGCCTGGGCCCAGGCCTCGAACCTGCGCCTCACCTTCTGGGGTGGTCAGGCCCGTGCCGACCGCACCTATGCGGTGACCGATCTTTACAAGGCCGCCAAAGGCACCGACGTCGAAGGCGAATTCCTCGCCTGGAACGATTACTGGCCCAAGCTGGCGACCCAGACCGCCGGCGGCAACGCCCCCGACATTATCCAGATGGATTACCGCTACATCGTCGAATACGCCAACCGCAACGCCATTGCGCCGCTGGATGGATTCGTCGGCGGCGTGCTCGATCTGTCGACCTTCGACGAAGATCAGCTCGCGGGCGGCAAGGTCGGTGACAAACTCTACGGCATCTCGCTGGGCGCCAATTCGGTGGCTGCGCTGGTCAATTCGGTGGCCTTCGAGGAAGTCGGAATCGACATGCCGACCAATGCCTGGACCTATGATGACCTGATGACCATCGGCGAGGCGTTCAACACCGCCAATGTCCGTGGCGGCATGAAGGCGATTGCCGACGGCTCCTATTCGGAGCCCATGCTGGATAACTGGCTGCGCCAGCGCGGCAAGGCCCTCTACACCGCCGATGGCAAGCTCGGGTTCGATGAAACCGATGCCATCGAATGGTACACGATGTGGAACAAGCTGCGCGACGCCGGCGTCTGCGTTTCCGCCGAAGACCAGGCGATCGATACCGGCGCGGTGGAAACCACCATGCTGGTGCTGGGCAAGGCGGCCATAATGCCGTCCAACTCCAACCAACTCGTCGGCTTCCAGGCCCTCGTGCCCGACAAGCTCGGCATGATCGGCTATCCGCGTATCGCTGCCGGCGTCGGTGGCGGTCACTACCGCAAGCCTTCGATGTTCTTCTCGATTGCCGGCTCGTCCGCCAATAAGGAGGCCGCCGCAGACTTCCTCAACTTCTTCATCTCCGATGCGGAAGCGGCCAAGGCGCTTGGCGTGGAACGCGGCATTCCCTGCATTCCGGCCACCCGCGACATCGTCGCCCCGACTCTCGACGAGCAGAGCCAGATCGCTCTGAACTT
This sequence comes from Devosia lacusdianchii, assembly GCF_022429625.1. Classification (NCBI taxonomy): domain Bacteria; kingdom Pseudomonadati; phylum Pseudomonadota; class Alphaproteobacteria; order Hyphomicrobiales; family Devosiaceae; genus Devosia; species Devosia lacusdianchii. Next base: position 44,658 of record NZ_CP092483.1, read on the forward strand.
CGTGGCCAATCTGGGCGATCTGCTCGGCGAGCTGCCGCCGCCTCCGCCGGCCTCTGCCGGTGAAATCGACGCTTCGCTGATCCGTACTTTGGGCCAGGAAGTCGGCTTCGGCGCCAAGACGCCCGAGCAGGCTGGTCCCGAGCTGATCAGCGGCGCCAACGACATCCTCAGCCGGGCATAAGCTATGACCGCGCGCTCCCTTGAATCGGGCGCTCCCGCAAGGGAGCGCGCGGCCTCTCCGTCGCTCTGGTCGAGGATCTGGCAGAACGATGCTCCCGGCTACCTGTTCCTCTTGCCCTGGCTGGTCGGCTTTCTCGGCCTGACCATCGGGCCGATGGTGACCTCGCTCTATCTGAGCTTCACTGATTTCGATCTGTTGACCACGCCCGACTGGGTCGGCGCCAACAATTACATCCGCATGTTCACCAACGATCCCAAGTTCTGGGCATCGATGCGCGTGACCATGTTCTTCGTCATCTTCTCGGTCCCCCTCAAGCTCGCCTTTGCGCTGGCCGTGGCCATGCTGCTCAATCGCGGCATCAGGGGCCTGCCTATGTACCGGGCTCTGTTCTATCTACCGAGCCTGCTCGGCGCATCGGTGGCCATTGCTATCCTATGGCGCCAGATTTTCGCCGGCGACGGCCTGGTCAACCAGTTCCTGTCGGTGTTCGGCATTGCCGGACCAAGCTGGATTTCCAACCCCAAGACCTCGCTGTGGACGCTAATTATCCTCAGCATCTGGCAGTTCGGTTCGCCGATGATCATTTTCCTCGCCGGCCTGCGCCAGATTCCGCAGGACATGTATGAGGCGGCCAGTCTCGACGGCGCCAGCAAGTGGCGGCAATTCGTCAAGATCACGCTGCCGCTGCTGACCCCGGTCGTGTTCTTCAACGCCATCATCCAGACCATCGAAGCATTCAAGAGCTTCACGCCCGCCTTCATCATCTCGGGCGGCACCGGCAATCCGATCAATTCGACGCTGTTCTACACGCTCTACCTCTACCAGGAGGCCTTCGGCTTCTTCCGCATGGGTTACGCCTCGGCGCTGGCCTGGGTGCTGCTGGCCCTGGTCGGCATCTTCACCGCCTTCTCGTTCCTGACCAGCAAATACTGGGTGCACTACGATGAGTGATGTTCCCGCCAAGCTCACCGTGGTCACCGGCGCCGAACGGCCCGGCCGCAAGCGGCTGACCTCCATCCTGATCCACGTGGCCCTGCTCGCCGCCTCGGTGCTGATGCTGTATCCGCTGCTGTGGCTGCTGGCGGCGTCGTTCCGCCCGGAAAACGAGATCTTCACCTCGGCCAGCATCTGGCCGAGCGCCTGGAGCCTCGATGCCTATATCCGCGGCTGGAATGGGCTGCGCACCAGCTTCGGCACCTTCTATCTCAACAGCTTCATCATTTCGGGTCTGTCGGTGGTCGGCAATGTGCTGGCCTGCTCGATGGCGGCCTATGCCTTTGCCCGGCTGAACTTCAAGTTCAAGAACTTCTGGTTCGCCATGATGCTGCTGACGCTCATGCTGCCCTATCAGGTGACGCTGATCCCGCAATATGTGCTGTTCCGCCAGCTCGGCTGGGTCAACACCTTCCTGCCCCTGGTTGTGCCGAAATTCCTCGCCGCCGATGGCTTCTTCATCTTCCTCATGGTGCAGTTCTTCCGCGGCCTGCCCAAGGAGCTGGACGAGGCGGCCCAGATGGACGGCTGCTCGCCCTGGCGCATCTATTGGCGCATCATCATCCCGCTCTCCATGCCGGTGCTGGCGACCGCCGCCATCTTCACCTTCATCTGGACCTGGGACGACTTCTTCGGACCGCTGATCTACCTCAGCGAAATGAAGTCATACACCGTGATGCTGGGCCTGCGCACCTTCACCGACAGCACGGGCGAAAGTGACTATGGCGGGCTCTTTGCCATGAGTGTGCTCAGCCTCGTGCCGATCTTCCTGTTCTTCCTCTTCTTCCAGCGGCTGCTCATCGAGGGCATCGCGACCACCGGCATGAAACGCTAGACCCAAGAAACGCAATGCAATGACTGACATCAACTTTGCTGCCATCGGCATCAACCACGCCCATATCTACGGCCAGGTAGAGTGCCTCAAGCGCGCCGGCGCCCGCTTCGTCGCCTTCCACGCCGTGGAAGACGACCTTGCCAAGACCTTCGGCGAGAAGTTCCCGGAGGCCAGGCGCGTTGCCGACCCCAAGGAAATCCTTGAGGACGCCTCCATCGCCATCATCACCACGGCCGCCATTCCGGCTGATCGGGCGGCGATCTCGATCGCGGCGATGCAGCATGGCAAGGACGTTCTCTCCGACAAGCCTGGCATGACCACCTTTGCCCAGCTCGACGAGATCAAGCGGGTGCAAAAGGAGACTGGCCGCATCTATGGCGTGCTCTATTCCGAGCATTTCGAGGTGCGCGCTACAGTCGAAGCCGGCAATCTGATCGCGCAAGGCGCCATCGGCAAGGTGATCAACACCGTGGGCCTCGGCCCGCATGCTATCCGCCTCAACCAGCGGCCCGAGTGGTTTTACAACCGCCAGCGCTATGGCGGCATTCTCTGCGACATTGCCAGCCATCAGTTCGAACAATTCCTGTTCTTCTCCGACGCCATGGATGCCGAAGTAGTCTCCGCCAGCGTCGCCAACAGGGCTCATCCCGACAAGCCGGGCCTGCAGGATGTCGGCGACGTGCATCTCAAGTCGGCCAATACCTCGGGCTATATCCGCGTCGACTGGTTCACCCCCGACGGCCTGCCCACCTGGGGCGACGGGCGGCTGACCATCCTGGGCACCGAGGGCTATATCGAGCTGCGCAAATATATCGACATTGCCGGCCGGCCCGGCGAAAATCACCTCTTCATCGTCAACAAGGAAGGTCCGCGCCATATCGACTGTTCCGGTGTCGATCTGCCCTTCGGCCGCCAATTCCTGGACGATGTTCGCAACCGCACCCAGACGGCGATGCCGCAGGAGCGGTGCTTCAATGCAATGAAACTGGCGCTGACGGCGCAGCAATTGGCCGAACGGGGCACGGAGTGGGCGCAATGAGTAAGATCTTCAACGTCGCGGTCATCGGTGTCGGCATCGGCCGCAGCCATATCGTCGAGGGCTATGTGCCCAATGCCGACAAGTTCAAGGTGCTCGCCCTCTGCGACCTCAATGTCGAGCGCATGACGCCCATTGCCGATGAATTCGGCGTCGAGCGCCGCGTCACCGATTTCGATGACGTCTTGGCCATGGACGATATCGACATCATCGATATCTGTACCCCGCCCATGCTGCACCACCCCATGGTGATGGCCGCGCTCAAGGCGGGAAAGCATGTGATCTGCGAGAAGCCGCTGGTCGGCTCGCTCAGCCAGGTCGACGAGGTGATGGCGCAGGAAAAGGTCAGTAAGGGCAAGCTTATGCCGGTGTTCCAGTATCGCTTCGGCGACGGCATCGAGCAGGCCAAGGCCATCATCGATGCCGGCATTGCCGGCAAGCCCTTCGTCGGCACGGTGGAAACCATGTGGCGGCGTGGACCGGACTATTACGCCGTGCCCTGGCGCGGCAAGTGGGCCACCGAACTCGGCGGCGTGCTGATGACCCACGCCATCCACCAGCACGACCTCTTCACCTATCTGATGGGCGACGTACGGCGCCTCTTCGGTCGCGTCGCCACCCGCGTCAATCCGATCGAGGTGGAAGACTGCGTCACCGCCAGCCTCGAACTGGCCAATGGCGCGCTGGGCAGCTTCACCGCCACGCTGGGCTCGTCCGATGACATGACCCGCATCCGGCTGGCCTTCGAGAACGTGACCTTCGAAAGCGACCATGCCGCCTATAATCCCGGCGGCAAGCCCTGGACCATCCAGCCGCGCAATGCCGAGACCGCCGAAAAGATCGACGCCCTGCTCAGGAACTGGCAGCATGTGCCATCGCGGTTTGAAACGCAGATGGCCCGCTTCCATGACGCGTTGATGGGCACAAGGCCAATGCCGGTAACGTCAGCCGACTCGCGCCGGGCACTCGAAATCGTCACCGCCTTCTATCATTCCTCGACGACCCACGAGGATGTGGTGCTGCCGATCGCGACTCAACATCCCTGCTACCAGAGCTGGGTTCCCGCCCAGTTCCGCGCTGCCTGAGGAGACTGCCATGTCGACCAACATCGAGCTGCGCCAGATCGTCAAAGCCTATGGCGATATCGAAGTCATCCACGGCATCGATCTCAATATCGATCCGGGCGAGTTCACGGTGTTTGTCGGCCCCTCGGGCTGCGGCAAGTCCACCCTGTTGCGGATGATTGCCGGGCTTGAGCCGATCAGCGGGGGAGACCTCTTGATCGACGGGCAGCGCATGAACGATGTGCCGGCCGCCCGCCGCGGCATCGCCATGGTGTTCCAGAGCTACGCGCTCTATCCGCATATGGACGTCTACCAGAACCTGGCCTTCGGGCTCGAAACTGCCAAGATGCCCAAGGCCGAGATCGCGGTGCGGGTAGCAAAGGCGGCCGAAATTCTCAAGATCGAGCCGCTGCTGCGTCGCAAGCCAAAGCAGCTCTCGGGCGGCCAACGCCAGCGCGTTGCCATCGGCCGCGCCATCGTGCGCGAGCCCAAGATTTTCCTCTTCGACGAACCGCTCTCCAACCTTGACGCCGAACTGCGCGTGCAAATGCGCGTTGAGATCGCCAAGCTGCACAACGATCTGGGTAACACCATGATCTATGTGACCCACGATCAGGTGGAGGCCATGACCATGGCCGACAAGATCGTGGTGCTGCGATCAGGCGTCATCGAGCAGGCCGGCGCGCCGCTCGAGCTCTATAACAATCCCAAAAACCTGTTTGTCGCCGGCTTTATCGGCAGCCCGAAGATGAACTTCCTCGCCGCTGCCGCCGAAGCTGGTGCCGTGCGGACCGCCGGCAACCTGGTTGACCTCAAGCGCCCGGCCGAGGGCGTGAAGACGCTCGGCGTGCGCCCCGAACATATCACCATCGCCGACGGTTCGGGTGTCAAGCTGGCCGACGTGCGGGTGGATCTGGTCGAAAATCTCGGCGGCCAGACCGTGGTCTATGCCACGACGCCGGACAACCAGCCGCTCAATATCGTGCTCGAAGGCCAGCGTCCCGTGGCGCTGGGCTCGACCGTCGCCGCCCATATCGATCCGGCGCGGGTCCACCTGTTCAATGCCGAAGGAAGCGCGATCTAGCGTCACGCCTCCTGAGGTGTCGGTTTCCCCTCGCCGCAATCGTCTTCATGCAGGAGAGAAAGCGAGAAGGAAGCCATGCCCACGGTCACATCCAGGGACGGCACCATTATCGGCTACGATCGCAAGGGAGCGGGCCCCGCCATCATTCTGGTCGCCGGCGCCACGCAATATCGCGACGTCGACACCACGGTCACACCGGCGCTGGCGGAGCTGCTGAGCGCGCGCTTCACCGTCATCAATTATGACCGGCGCGGGCGCGGGGAATCGGGCGATACGGCGCCCTATGCGGTGGCGCGCGAAATCGAGGACATCGCGTCGCTCATCGACCTTGCCGGGGGCAGGGCGGGACTGTTTGGCATGTCCTCCGGCGCTGTGCTGGCTCTCGAAGCCGGCGTGGCCTTGGCTGGCAAGGTCAGCGGCGTCGTCATGTACGAGCCACCGATTGACCCGGAACAGTCGTCAGCCACGGCGTGGCGGGAGCATGCTGAAATGGTCGCGCTGGCTGAGCAGGGCGACGGCGACGGCATGATGGTGGCGTTCATGAGCGGCGTCGGCATGCCGCCCGAAGCGGTGGAGGGCTTCCGGCAAAGCCCGGCCTGGCCCGCCTATGCCGCTATCGGCCTCACCATCGAGCACGACTATCGCGTCATGGCCGAAGCCACCGATGGCGATCGTCACCCGGCGCGCTGGCGCGATGCAACAATTCCGGTGCTGATCCTCGACGGGTCCGAGAGCTATCCCTTCATGCGGCACGGCGCCGACTGGGTCGCCGCAGGTCTGCCGAACGCGACGCGGCGGACGCTGGCCGGGCAGAGCCACGAATACGACTACAAGGTCGTTGGGCCGGTGTTGGCGGAATTCTTCGGCGGCCTGACCTAGCCGGCGGCCTTGCGGTCGATCATGACGGCCAGTCCATCGAGGATGCGTTCGAGGCCAAAGTCGAAGGCCCGGTTCGGATCGCCCAGGCCATAGAGTTCGCCGACGATGGGGCCAACGCGGTTGGCCACCGGATAGGCTGAAAAGTCGAGCGTTTGGAGGAACGGGGCGATGGCGTACCACCATTCGTCGTCGCTCATCCCGGTCAGCTCCTTGACCATGCGGGACCGCGCCACGTCGCGCGCCGCGCCGAAAACGTAGTTGGCGATCATCGTCACGTTCATATCCATCTCGATCTCGTCCAGCCCCAATCCGTCGAGCGCGCTGAGGAAGATTTCGTAGGATTTGAGCGTGTTTGGCCCCAGCACCGGCCGGTGCGTGGATACCTGCAGCACCCAGGGATGGTCGATATAGTATTGCCGGAAGCTCTTGGCGACGAAGGTCACATTGGCCCGCCACTGCGCCGGATCGAAGACCGGCATGGCGTAGTCGCCGCCGCCCGAAACAGCATCCAGCATCAGGTCGAGCAACACCGATTTGTCGGGGATATGGGTGTAAAAACTCATCGCCGAAATGCCGACCGCCTCGGCAACCCGCCTGGTCGACACGGCCTCGATGCCTTCGGCATCGGCTATGCTCACGGCCGCAGCCACGAGATCGGCTACACTGACCTTGGCCTTGGGTCCGCGCTTGGGCGCCTCGGCCTTCCCCCACATCAGTTGCAGGGTTTTGATCGGGTCTCCGCGACCGGCAATGTCTTCGGCCACGGGGCCCTCCGAAAATAACTCTTTACACCGTACAAGATTGTGTTAAACACCGTACAGCGCACGGAGTTATAGAAGCTGCGTGCGAAAAAGTCGAGCCCACTGTCACAAACCGGCTTGCTGACGCGTCTTGTCAGCAGGGCAGGATCAGTGTGCCCGCAGATCAAAGGGGACTTCAGATGATCCATGCCAGAGACCTCACGCGCACCTTCAAGACCAAGGCCGGGCCAGTGGAAGCGGTGCGCGGGCTGAGCCTCGATGTTGCCGAGGGTGAGCTTGTGGCCTTTCTAGGCCCCAATGGCGCCGGCAAGTCGACGTCGGTGCGCATGCTGACCACGCTGCTGCCGCTGACCTCGGGCAGCGCCAATGTCGGTGGGCACGACGTCGCGTCGGATGCCGCCAATGTGCGCCGCAAGATCGGCTATGTCGGGCAGGGCACCGGCTCGGGGCCGTATCACCGCGTGCGCGACGAGCTGGTGACGCAGGGCAAGGCGCAGCGCATGAGCACCTCGGCTGCAAAGAAGCGCGCCGACGAACTTCTGGGCCTGCTCGAGTTGGAGGGCCTTGCCGATCGTGATTGCGCCTCGCTCTCCGGTGGCCAGAAGCGGCGGCTCGATGTGGCTTTGGGGCTGATGCATACGCCGCCTATCCTGTTTCTCGATGAGCCGTCCACCGGCCTCGATCCGCATTCGCGTGCCAATCTGTGGGAACATATCACCCGCATCCGCAACGCCAACGGCATGACTATCTTCCTCACCACGCACTATCTCGACGAGGCCGACACCATGGCCGAGCGAGTGATGGTGATGGATAATGGCGCCCTCATTGCCGACGACACGCCGGCTCGCCTCAAGGCCGACCTGGCGGGCGACACCATCCATGTCAGCGTGCTCAGCGAAGACCAGTCCACCAGCGCTGCCGAGATCGCACAAAACCTGCCTGACGCACGCGAGACGCGGGTGACGGGGCGCGATGTGGCCGTGACGCTGCGGGATGGCGAGGCGGTGCTGCCCGAATTTGTCCGCCGCCTGCATCAGTCCGGCATTGAAGCGATCAGCGCACGCGTGGTGCGGCCGACGCTGGATGACGTGTTCTTGGGGCTGACCGGGCGGAGCCTGCGTGAGGCGGCGGCTTAGTCATGCCCTTCCCCCAACTCTCCCACCCACCAACGCTTCCCCCGGACTTGATCCGGGGGTCCTTCGCCGCTTGTGCCGTGCGAGGAGGGACCCGCGGATCAAGTCCGCGGGAGGCGATTGAGGTTTTTGCGGGCGAATTGCGCTTCAGCGCATATTGAGGATCAAGAATGTCCTTCATCTCAGACACCACCATCTCCTTCCGCCGCGAGATCGGCCCGACGCTGCGCAGCTGGTATTACATTGTCTTCGGGCTGGTGCAGCCGCTGCTCTATCTGGCGCTGTTCGTGCCGCTGCTCGGCGCCGTGCCCGGACCCGATGGCGCCAGCCCGCTACAATGGTTCGTGCCCGGCATGGTCACCATGCTGGTGCTGTTCACCACCGTTTCCTGCGGCTGGGCGCTGACCGAGGAGCTGATGAGCGGCAGCTTCGAGCGCTTCCTCGCCACCCCGATGAGCCGCCCCGCCATCATGGTCGGGCGGGCGCTCAAGGAATTGGCGCCGCTGCTGGTGCAGGCGCTGATCCTCATCGTCGTCGCCACGCCGTTCGGGCTGGTGCTGCATCCGCTGCACATGCTGCTCGGGCTGGCGCTGCTGATGCTGTTCGGTGTGGGCGTCGCCTCGCTCTCCTACGCGCTGGCGATTGCCAGTAAGCATGATGGTTCGCTGTTCTACATGGTCAGCCACTCGATCGCCCTGCCCATGATGCTGCTGGGCGGCGTGCTGCTGCCAATGACCAATGCCCCGACCTGGCTCTATGTGCTGAGCCGCTTCAACCCGCTGACCTATCTGGTCGAAGCCGAACGGGCCCTGTTCGTGGGTGAGATCGCCACTATGCCGGTGCTCTATGGCGTGCTGGTCGCGGTGCTCGTAGCGGGTATCGGCCTCGCCGTGGGCGTCAGCCAGATTCGCAAGGCGTCGTTGTGAGGAGGCGGCTGTGGCGCTCAACCACGTCAACCTGACCGTGGCCGACGCGGAGGCCGCCGCCAGCTTCCTCACCACCTATCTGGGCATGACCGAGATGGGGCGGCGCGGCCGCAATATGGTGTTCCTCACCGACGAGAACGGCATTGTCCTTGCCCTGATGAAGGGCAAGGACGCCAGCTATCCTGTCAATTTCCACATCGGCTTCATCCAGGCGGATGCGGCGGCTGTCGATGCCATCCATGCCCGTCTCGTCGCTGACGGCTTCGAGGTGGAGGCGCCGAGCGAGCAGCATGCCTATACGTTCTATGTAACGGCGCCCGGCGACGTGACGGTCGAAATCCTCGCCTGAGCGAGGGTAGTTTTGCGAGGCTCTTGACGCATTCATACCTCTGCAGCTATGAATAACCTATAGCCAACGAGGCATGGATTGCCGGAATGTCGATCGCTCCCGACCAAATCTTTCGCACCCTTGCCGATCCGACCCGCCGCGCTCTGTTCGAGCGGCTCTGCCGGGAAGGCGAAAAGACCGTGGGCGCACTGACATCAGGCTCGGGCGTGTCCCAGCCGGTCGTCTCCCGTCACCTGGGTGTGCTGAAAGAGGCTGGCCTGGTGCGCGATCGTCACGAAGGCCGGCAGACCCATTATGCGGCGTTGCCCGGCGCCTTGGCCCCCTTGGTCGATTGGACGAGCGAAATGGCCTCCTACTGGGAGGGCCGGCTCGATGCTTTGGAAGACCTGTTGAGGAGAATGGATCAATGAGTGACATCACCCACCCGAACCCGTCGCCCTTGAGCCGCTGGGTCCGGCAGTCGCATCGCTGGATCGCCGTGGCCTTCACCCTCAGCGTGGCCGCGACTTTCGTTGCCCTGGCCCAGCCCGAGCCGCTGGTCTGGGTCTCCTACCTGCCGCTGCTGCCGCTGGCTTTGCTGTTCCTGACCGGCGTCTACATGTTCGCTTTGCCCTATCTCAGCCGCTGGCGCAGCGGGGCGCGCGTCCGGTGAGCACGGTGAAACCGGCAATCCGCACCGTCATCGTCGAGCGCCAGGTGCCCCATCCGCCCGAAAAGATCTGGCGGGCGCTGACGCAGCCGCACCTGATCGAGGAATGGCTGATGCAGACCGATTTCCAGCTGGTCAAGGGGCAGAAGTTCACGCTGCGCAACCAGCCCCGGCCCGATGTCAGCGTGGTGATCGAAGCGGAAGTCCTCGCTATCGAGCCGCACCGGACGCTGTCCTATTCCTGGCGTGCCTTCGGGCTCGACAGTACCGTCACCTTCACGCTGGAGCCGACCCCGACGGGAACCATCATCCGCATGGAGCAAACCGGTTTCGGCCCCGATCAGGACCTTGCCTTCAAGGGGTCGCGGGCAGCCTGGACGCAATATCTCGCCGCGCTCGACAGGTTCATCGCGACGATCGACTGACGCCTGCCCACCAACCAATATTCAAGGAGAACAGCCATGGCCGGCACGAGCAAATCGGGCAAGAAGGTCTTTTCGGACGCCGAAATGGAGGCGATGCAGGACGCTAAGGTCGAGCGCAAGAAGAGCAAGAAGGGCGATGGCGAAGCCGACCTTTTGGCCAAGGTCGCCGAGATGAACGATAGCGATCGCGCCATCGCCGAACGCCTGCACGCCCTGGTCAAGGAGAATGCTCCCGATCTGGCGCCCAAGACCTGGTATGGCATGCCGGCCTGGAGCAATGGCGCCGGCAAGGTCGTCTGCTTCTTCACCGCTGCGGGCAAGTTCGATACCCGCTATGCCAGCTTCGGCTTCAACGAGGCCGCGCTGCTCGACGACGGCACCATGTGGCCGACGGCCTTCGCGGTCACCAGGCTGACCGAAGCCGACGAGAAGAAGATCGCGGCACTGCTCAGGAAAGCCGTCGGCTAGCGCCGAAAAATTCACTGCTGCTGTCGAAAACCATGCTGCTGACGCGTCGTGTCAGCAGCATGGTTATGATGGTTTCAAAGGCTCCAACCCATGCATGCGAGGAGCCATTCCCTCCCTCTTGCGAGGAGGGTTAGGGTGGAGGTGTCGGCGTTCGGCCCCTGGGTCTGCGTCAGACGCCTCCCCCTGTTCCACCGCCCGCCCCGACGTCTCTCTTGCCTCACAGGACGATTTGATGACCCAATCCCTCTATGGTTCGATCACCATTCGCGGCGCCCGCGAGAACAATCTCAAGAATGTTTCCCTCGACATCCCCAAGCGCAAGATCACGGTCTTCACCGGCGTCTCCGGCTCGGGCAAGTCGTCGCTGGTCTTCGGCACTATTGCCGCCGAAAGCCAGCGGCTGATCAACGAGACCTACCCGGCTTTCGTCCAGCAATTCATGCCGCGCTACGGCCAGCCCGACGCCGACCAGCTCGAGAATATCTCGGCCGCCATCATCGTCGACCAGCAGCGGCTGGGCGGCAATTCGCGCTCGACCGTGGCGACGGTGACCGATGCCGCCCAGATGCTGCGCGTGCTGTTTTCGCGGCTGGCCGAGCCCAAGCTGGGGCCGCCCTCGCTCTATTCCTACAACGACCCGCGCGGCATGTGCCCCGATTGCGAAGGCATTGGCCAGGTCGCGGCCATGGACATGGACGCCGTCGTCGACGAGTCCAAGTCGCTCAACCAGGGTGCGCTGCTGCCCAAGGATTTTGCCGTCGAAACATGGTGGTGGGAAATCTTCAAGAATTCCGGCCTGTTCGACATGGACAAGCCGATCAGCAAGTATACCGAAGAGGAGCGCCAAAACCTCTTCCACCTCAATGACGGCCGCAAGATCAAGGTCGGCAAGATCGGCCTCACCTATGAGGGCGTCGTCTCCAAGCTCAAGTCTGGCCTGGGCAGCAAGGACCCCGAAAGTCTGCAGCCGCATATGCGGCTCGAATACGAGAAAATCTTCACCCGCAAGACCTGCCCGGCCTGTCATGGCGCCCGCCTCAACCAGCAGGCGCTGGGCAGCAAGATCGAGGGTCACAACATTGCCGAGCTCTCGGCCATGCAGGTCAGCGATCTGGCCACTCTTGTGCGCAAGATCGAAGCGCCGCAGGTCGGCCCCATGCTCGAAGCGCTGGCGCTGCGGCTCGAAAACCTCGTCACCATTGGCCTGGGCTATCTCAGCCTCGATCGCGAAAGCTCGACCCTATCGGGTGGCGAAAGCCAGCGCGTCAAGATGGTGCGCCATCTCGGCTCGTCCCTAACCGATATCACCTACGTGTTCGACGAACCCTCCGTGGGCCTCCACCCCCATGATGTCGGCCGTCTCGCCGGGCTGATGACCCAGCTCCGCGACAAGGGCAACACCGTGCTCATCGTCGAGCACAAGCCCGACATGATCGCCATTGCCGACCATGTCGTCGACATGGGGCCGCGCGCCGGCTCCAAGGGCGGTGAGGTGGTCTATGAGGGCGATTATACCGGTCTGCTCACCTCGGGCACGCTCACCGGCAACCACATGAAGAAGCACCAGCCGATCAAGGACAAGGTGCGTAAGGCCAATGGCGATCCACTAAAGATCGACCATGCCCGCATCAACAATCTGAGGGATGTCTCGGTCGCCATTCCGCGTGGCGTGCTAACGGCGGTCTGTGGCGTGGCCGGCTCGGGCAAGTCGAGCCTCATCCAGGGCTGCCTGCCGCTGGCCTATCCCGACACCATCATCATCGACCAGAACCTCGCGCGGGGCTCGCGCCGCTCCAATACCGCCACCTATACCGGCATCCTCGACAACGTCCGCAAGGCGTTCGCCAAGGCCAATGACGTGGAAGCCTCGCTGTTCTCGGCTAATTCCAAGGGCGCCTGCCCTGACTGCAACGGGCTGGGCGTGATCTATACCGATCTGGCCCACCTCGATCCGATGATCACCACCTGCGAGACCTGCGAGGGCAAGCGCTTCCTGCCGGAGGTGCTGGACCATCACCTGCGTCGCAAGTCGATCAGCGATGTCTACGAGATGAGCATTTCCGACGCCGTCGGCTTCTTCACCGAACCGGCTATTGCCAAGATACTGAAGGGCCTCGACGATGTCGGCCTGGGCTACCTCACCCTCGGCCAGCCGCTTTCGACCCTCTCGGGCGGCGAACGCCAGCGGCTGAAGCTCGCCGCCGAACTGGGCAAGAAGGGCAATATCTATGTGCTCGACGAGCCCACCACCGGCCTCCATATGAACGACGTCGATACGCTGATCGGCCTGTTCGACCGGCTGGTTGATGCCGGCTCGAGTGTGATCGTCATCGAGCACAATCTGGATGTGATCTCGCGCGCGGACTGGGTGATCGACCTCGGCCCGGGCGCCGGGCAGGACGGCGGTTCCATCCAGTTCGAGGGCGTGCCGGCGGATCTGGCCAAGGCAAAGAACTCGGTGACGGGCCAGCACCTCGCAGCGCGGTAAAACTCGATCGTCACCCTCGGGCTTGACCCGAGGGCCCTTCACTTGCGGAGTGCCGGTTGAAGTATGGAGCCCTCGGGTCAAGCCCGAGGGTGACGTCCTGTGGGTGTTGCTGCTGTTGCGTCCTGATCCTACATTTCGGCGATGACTACCCCCAACATCGCCCTCAAGCTCGACATCATCGTCATCGGCGCCGGACAGGCCGGGCTTTCGTCAGCCTATCATCTCAAGCAACTTGGACTCGCGCCCGGGCGCGATTTCCTGGTGCTCGACCGCGCGCCGCAGCCTGGTGGGGCCTGGCAGTACCGCTGGCCGTCGCTGACGCTCTCCACCGTCAATCGTGTGCACGACCTGCCGGGCATGAGCTTTGCCGATAGCGCCGGCGGCGACGACAGCGTGCGTGCCTCGGTGGCGGTGCCGCATTATTTCGCTGCCTATGAAAGCCATTTCGAGCTCGACGTGCTGCGCCCCACCACGGTCAGCGTTGTCTGCGACCGGGGCGAGCGCCTGCGTATCGAAAGCGATCGCGGCCTGTTCTCGGCACGAGGCCTGATCAACGCCACCGGTACCTGGGAGCGGCCCTACATTCCGGACTATCCCGGCGCAGCCAGCTTTGGCGGCCGCCAGCTTCACACTCGCGATTACACCACCGCCTATGCCTTTGCCGGCCAGCATGTGCTGGTGGTCGGCGGCGGCATTTCGGCGATCCAGCTTCTCGATGAGATATCCCGCGTTACTCGCACCACCTGGGTCACCCGCACCCCGCCGCGCTTTCGCGAGGGTCCTTTCGACCAGGAGGCCGGCCGAGCCGCCGTGGCTTTGGTGGAGGATCGGGTGCGCCGCGGCCTGCCGCCCAGCTCGGTCGTATCGGTCACCGGCCTGCCGCTGAGCCCGGCCATCCTTGCCATGCGCGAGCGCGGCGTGCTCGAGCGGCAGGATATGTTCACCGAGATCACTCCATCGGGTGTGCGCTGGGCTGACGGAAAGACGCTCGATGTCGACGTCATCCTGTGGTGCACCGGTTTCCGCAGCGCCCTCGATCACCTGGCGCCGCTGCAATTGCGCGAGGAATCGGGCGGCATCACCATGACCGGGCGCCTGGCCACGCAGGTGGCGCGCGATCCGCGCATCCATCTGGTCGGCTATGGCCCCTCGGCATCCACCATCGGCGCCAACCGCGCCGGCGCGGCCGCCGCGCGCGAATTGACGACGTACCTCGCCTCGGCGCCCTCGACCGCTGAGTGATGCCGCGATTGCGGCGTGGATGCCTCAGCTGGAGAAATTTGCGATAGCCGCGATGTAGGGGGTTGCCGCTTCGGCTTGACAGCTCCTTGCAGAACGTGATGGTCAAAACCCTTGAGACACACGGCTTTTTGCAACCGGAAAGCGCCCATTTCGGAACCTAAAATGCATCGAAAATCCCTGATACTGTCGTTCGGCCTGGTGGCGCTCGGCTTTGCCGCCCCGGTTTCAGCCCAGGACCTTCTTGGCCCCCTGGCCAATGTGGTGGACCAGCAGCTCATCACTGGCTGGGAAGCCAGCACTCAGGATGGCTGGTTTGCGCTGAGCAACGATTCGCTCGAGGGCTCCGAACAGACGCTGACCATCAATGCCGGCCCGCCGCCGGCCGATGGGCGCGAGACCATGGTCACCGTGTCGCTCAATTCGCAGATCGCCACCGCCGCCATCGGCGTGCTGGCGCGCAGCGCCACCAATGACGACGTCTGCCTGATGGAGATCACGGCCGAGGCCAAGGCCAACCTGTTCTGCGTCATCGGCGGAGACTATCAGTCCATCGCCTCGGTCGACGGCGTGGCGCGCATGGATGGCAGCGACATCATCACCATGGTCGATGTGCCCGGTGCTGCCCGCTTCTTCGTCAACGACACCCAGATCGGCGACGTCACCTATGCCTCCGCCCTCGGCGGCGAAATCGGCATCATGGCCTATGAGCGCGGTACGTTCGGCATCGCCGATTTCCGCATCAGCGATTTGACCGCACCCAGCGGCAATACGCAGTCGGGCGGCGGCTCCGGCCTTCCGCCCAAGGGCGGCTCGGGCGGACAGACGGCCGGCTCCGATACCAGCGGCGGCAGCGGCGGCGGTGGCGATGATCGCATGGCCGGCATTATGGGCCCGCTCGCCGATGCCATTTCGAACGCCGACGCCAAGGACGGCTGGGAGCTGTTCTTCGAGGACAATTGGCTGGTTATCGTCAACTCTGCCACCGCTTCGAGTGAGCGGGTCTTCACCATGCCGGTGGGCCCGCTCAATTCCGGTCAGCGCGTGACGACGCTCGAGGTTGGCGTCCTGCCGCCTCAGGGCGAGAAGGCCAGCGACTTCCCGCTTTCGGCGGCGGGCATTCTGATCGAGAGCAGCGACAAGTCGAACTCCTGCATCGGCGAGATCACCGGCGCCGGCGATGGCCTGGTTCTGTGCTTTGGCCCGGATGGCAAATCGACCGAAATCGGTCGCCTCGCCGGCGCGGCCAAGGGCGGCGGGCAGGACGTGCTGCAATTCATCGAGGAACCCGGCTATGGCGAGTTCCGCCTCAATGGCGAAACCATCGGCCAGATCAGCAATGATCCGGCGCTGGGTGGCGATATCGGCGTGCTCGCCTATGAACGCGGCGAATTCTACGTCGGCGGCTTTTCCATCACCGAAGGCAGCGCCACCTCGGCCGGTGGTTCGAGCCCGTTTGGCAAACCGCCAACGGTCGGCGGCGCCGTGCCGATGTTCGGGGGCGACCAGGCCCGCCTTATCGGCGTCTATCTTGGCCTCACCAACAGCATCTTCTTCCACGAGTTCGGTCATGCCCTGATCGGCGAATTGCAGATTCCGTCCACCGGACCGGAAGAGGACGCCGTCGACATCTATTCGGCGCTCAAGGTGGTCGACCCGACCATGTATCCCTCCGATGACGAGCAGACCAATGCGATCGGTCGCGAAGTCGCGATGTATTCGGCGCTGCAATGGTACTATAGCGGCAAGCTCGCCGAAGAGCAGGGCTCCGAAACGCCATGGCAGGACGAGCATACGCCCGACCTCAAGCGCTTCCGCAACGTGTTCTGCGTGATGTATGGCGGCAATCCCGCCATGTTCTCAAACCTGGCCGAACAGATCGGGTTCGACGAGAATACGCTGGCGCGCTGCGACGAGGAGTTCAACAAGCAAAGCCGTGCCTGGCGCACCATCCTGGCGCCCCATACCCGCGTAGATGCCTGGAATCCGGAGGGCCAGTTGCCCGTCGACGCTCCCGGCGCCGCCGTTGAGGTGGTGTTCGAGCAATCCCAGAGCGCCATCGGCCAGTTTCTGGTCGAAACCATGGGCGACGGCCTCAAGGGCTTCGCCGCCGACCTAAGCAAGACCTACGCGCTGCCGCGCACGGTAACCGTGACCTACAAGGATTGCGGCGAACTCAACGCCTGGTATGACCCCTCCGAGGGCAGCATCACCATGTGCTACGACCTCATCGAATATCTGGCGATCATGATCTCCGATATCGAAATGGGGACGGTGCAGGGCGCCGATGCCGGCGGCGCCGCGCCCACCAGCTCGGTTCCCGGGTCCGGAGGCGCAGCAAGCACCAATGTCAGCCTGACGACCAGTGGCTCGTCCGGCATTGACGAGCTGGCCGACCTTGGTGTGCCCCCGACCAATGTGCTGTTCCCGGCGCCTTACAAAGGCCCCACGCCGAGCGGCCACACCAAGGCTGAGCTCCTGACCACCGAAGGCCTGGCCAGCGCCATCAATGACGGCATCAGCATGCTGATGATCGATACCAGCGGCCGGGCTGATACCATTCCCGGTGCGATCGGCGTCAGCGACGCCGGCAAGGATGGCAGCCTTACCGACCGCTTCCAATCGGCAGTCGACAGCTTCCTGCAACAGGAGACGAAGGGGGATACCAAGATGCCCGTCGTATTCTTCGGCACCGGCCTGCAGGATCGTTCGGCCTATAACGGCGCCTTACGCGCCGGCGCACTTGGCTGGACGGCCTATTGGTACCGCGGCGGGATCGAGGCCTGGCAAGCGAACGGCCTGCCGTTGGCGCCCGCTGAATAGCGGGACGCCAGCGGCCCAGCCGAACAGCCTCTGGTCATCGAGGATCGTCGTGATCAGCCGGCGCTCCGCGGCGTCGTACTTGTACCGATCCGCAGTCTGCTGGAAATGGCGAGGCGTAACCTCGCTGATGCAGTAGTGGTTGTTGTTGCCGACCGACATGGCAAGTTTGAACGTCTTCTCGTTGACCTGCCCGGCATCGATGCTGGATTGGGCGGTCAGGATATCGAGCGGCGCCGGCCTCGCGTATGCGCGCCGAAGCGCTCGGAGCCTACTGGGACGTGGTGGAAGCCTTGCGCGTGCGCGATCCGGAGGCGGCCCGCAAGGCCGTCAATCATATCCTTGATCTGGCCGAACGCGACCTCAAGTCGGCAACCGGCGTCCCGCCCGGCAAGACTCCGTAGCATCGATCCGTACGACGATACCTCATGCTCAACAGCACCCAGGGCTACCTCGCCGCATTGGCGCACTGAGGACTACCACTGCACCGTGCTGGCATGTTTCCCCACTGGAGACTTGTCTCGACTATGCGGATTGCCGCGGTTCGGAAAAGATTGTGACGCCCATCAGTGTCGGTGCTCCGAAAGCATGGTTACCCGCCGTTTGTGACCATCGGCCAGGACGCTAGTTCATTGGCACGGCGAGTCTCCCGGAGACGCTGATGTCGTCTCTGTCGGCGTGGCCGATGCCGCCAAGGCCAATGGTGAGCCCAATGTCAGCGCCGCCCGGCATGCTGGCATCCATGCTGGCTTTGAGGCGAGCCTCAGCAGTTTCAAACCGGAGGTTCGAGCCGAATTCGGCGATCCCTTCGAGCCTAAGTCCCAGGTCGACGACAATTTCGCCCGGCGCCACGAAGCGATAGGAGACGGCCGGGCCGATCGCGATTTGACCGACGCCCGTCGCAATCGAGGGAATGGCAATGCCCAACGCGTCACGATAGGCGTCGCTTGTCTCGCTGAAATACCCCAGGCTGGCCCGCGGCGAAAACGTCCAGGGCCCCGAGGTCCATTGCCCCTCGAGGGCGGCACTCAACAGCCAGCGTGTCGCTCCGAAGCTGTCTTCATAGCTCCCGAGCGGATTGATGCGGTTGGTGGAGTGCCCGAAGCCGGCCAGCAGGTCGAGATAGAGGTGTTCGTGCAACCGCATGGTCGCATAGGGGCCTGCGATCCAGCCCGACCCGGCGGCAGCGCCAGGCAGTCCGGCTTCGCCTTGCGTCATGTGATCCAGTTGGACAAAGCCGCCGATGAGCAGGTCGGGGGTGACGAGGTAATCCACTCCGATGCTGCCCAGCAAGAGCTGGCCATCCCTGGCGGCATCTATGCGCGCGAATGTTCCTTCCATCCATATGTCGAGCGGATTGGGGCTCTGATTGCCGGTCGCACCCTCAATTGCGTTGAGGCTTATGGAGGACCGAAGTGCATTTCCGCCGGCAATCGCTGGCAGGTAATTCATGAGGGTCGAACCGACGTTTCCCCCTGGCACAATGCCATTCAGCCGGTCGATGCGGCGCTGCGTGCGCGGCTGGTTGGCTAGGATCATCGACGCCCGCGTTTCGAGGAAGTCTTTAATGAGCGCCGTGGTTTCGTCGCGAGAGCTGACGAAGGTGAAGACGCAGGTCAAGCTTTCGCTGGGGTCGATCACGATGTCCGCAGCGCGCGTGGCGATATCCCCACCGCTGTCATTGTCGTCGCAATCGATGCCCGTGAGCGCTGTACCGGTGCCGCTGAGGTCGTCGGCGGTAATCCGGAAGGTGCCGGCGGGCAACTCGATCGAGGGGCTGCGGCCGATGCCGCCAGTTGTTCCGACCGTAAGCGCATTCAACAGAGGCTCCGACGACGTGAAACCGAACGTGCCATCCCCATTGGAGCGCACTGCGGCGATGAACCTGCCGGTGGCACCCACGGTCACGCTGTAGGTCTGGGTTGCGGAAAACGGACCGACGCCCCCCGAGCTATCAGTAGCCGTGACCGAAAAATTGAAGATCCCGGAAGCGCTCGGCATCCCGGAGAGTGTTCCGGACGAGGACAGGCTCAATCCGGGAGGAAGACTACCCGCGGAGACGGCGAAAGCATAGGGCGCTGCACCGCCGCTGGCCGTCAAGGTCTGGGAGTAAAATGAGCCCGAATTGGCCGTCGGCAGGCTCGCGGGTTCGATGACGATGGTGGGCTCGACCACCGTCAGGGGAAAATACGCTGCTACTGCGAACGGCGACCCGGATCCGGTCGTCGAATCTCGGGCAAGGATGGTGACGAAGAACGACCCGGTCGCCGTCGGGGTGCCGGAAATCGCTCCGGCGGAAAAGGTCAGACCCGGCGGCAGAGCCCCCGCAATGACGGAATAGGTATAGGGCGCAGTGCCGCCACCGGCGACCACTGTTTGTGAATAAGGCTGGCCTGCTGTGGCTGGGGGCAGACTGGCCGGCTGCAGGGTAAAATTGGGGATGTAGATGTCGAGGCTATGGGTCTGCGTGCCCATATGGGGCCCCGTTCCGCCGCTCGCATCCGTGGCCGTGACGCTGAAGGAAAATGAGCCGGTCTCAGTTGGCGTGCCAGAGAGGAGGCCGGAGGAGGAAAGCGTCATGCCGGCCGGGAGCGAGCCTGTGACGGCATAGGTATAGGGAGCGGTTCCGCCGCTGGCGACAATCGTTGCGGAATAGGGTCCTCCGGCCCGCCCATTCGGGAGGCTTATCGGCGAGAGCGTGATCGCGGGCGGGGCGACGATTAGGCTATAAGCTTGGGAGCCGGCGATGGGAGTGCCCGGGCTGGAATCCTGAGCAGAAACGGTGAAGTTGAAAGTGCCGTCCTCCTGGGCCGTCCCGGAGATCGATCCATCTGCCCCGAGCGAGAGCCCGGCGGGTAGGGCGCCCGAGGCAAGGCTGAATGTATAGGGGGCAGAACCGCCGGTCGCCGAGATCGTTTCTGCATAGGCTTGCCCGACCGTTGGATTGGCCAAGGATGGCGAGAGGGTCAGGCTGGGTGGGGCAATCACCAGCGTATAAGGAATTGATGCCGAGTAAGGACCATCACCGGTCGTCGAATCCGTGATGATTGCCGAGAACGCATAGGAGCCTGGGGACGAAGGTGTTCCCGACAGCAATCCGGTCGGCCCCATGATGATGCCAGGCGGTAAGGTGCCGGAGACTGAAAAGCTGTAGGGTGCGGTGCCGCCAAAGGCCGAAAGGCTCTGCGAATAGGCCGAGCCCACGGTGCCACCCGTGAGGCTGCCAGGGGAAGCGGAAATGGTCGGTGGCCTAACGCTCAGCGTGTAGCCCCGCGTGTCCGAGGCGCCCACAGAGTCGTCGGCAAATATGCTGAAACTGAAGATTCCGCTCTCGGTTGGCGTCCCGGCGAGCATGTCGTTGGCAAAGGTCATTCCCGCCGGGAGGGGGCCGGCAAGAGAGATCTGGTAGGGCGCGGTTCCGCCCAGGATGAAAAATGACTGAGAATAGGGGGCGCCAACGGTGGCATCGGGGAGGCTGGAGGGCGCAAGCGTGATCTGTGCCCAGGCGGGGGAGACCAGGAGCAATGCGGCAAAGAATAGGTTGGCAAGACGGACAAGGACGCCTCGCGCGAGGGCAATATTGCCGCCGGCCAACCGCCAAAATCCAGAAGGCACTGCCCGCTCGCCCGATTTCTGGTGGCCCGATGCCTCGGCTTTTGCCCTTGAGTTTGTTGAGGTCGTCAATCGCTTGCCTGATCTGGTAACGGCGATGAGGGCCTGTGTCTCCCTGGTTGATTGTTCTGGCCGGAAGGCTAAAGTGCAGCCACCCCAAACTTTGCCTGTTTTATCGATGAGCTTATGCCTGTAAGCGGCACCTCGGATGGCATGGACGCTATGGCGCTTATGACCGATGGTCGCTTTCGGCAGGTCGTGGTCCAATACTGCGAGACGATGATCGAGCCTGCACCCGCAGGTTGGCCATTGCGCAAGCTGCTCAATCAACTAGAGCGGTATTACTCGGCCTATATGCTGATTGGGCAGTATTATGGGTGGCGAAACCATGGCGCCCCGGTGCCGAACCTGTCCCGGCTTCAGGCCATATCCGGGCAAAGCCCCCGACAGACCGCCAGCTTTTGTGCAACGCTGGAGGCGCGCAATCTTGTCTTCAGCGACACTCTGGCGATCGACAAGCGACAGAAAATTCTCCGGCCCGCCGATAGCCTGATCCGTGAGGTGGGCCGGTCATGCGCCGCATTTTTGAAGGCCTATGATGCCATCGCGGGAAGCGATTTGGCGCCGCCGATTGAGCGAGATGCTGGCCTATTGGGTGAGATGATCCACCTCTCGGCGACCCGCGTGCGCGGGTCTGGGTCAGTGATCGCCCTGTATCCGAGGGTCCTGGCGCTGTCCGGATACGACTGTGGGTATCCGACGCTGGCAGCCCTGATCCTGGCGCAGTACCGACGCCGATCAGGCAAAGAGATGTTTTCGCTGACACACAGCGCTTTGGCGGAACGCTTCCAGGTTTCGGAGTCGCATATTGGCAACGTGCTTGGCCACATGCGACAGGCTGGCGCGTTGATGCCACCGCGCGGACCCGACGACGCTGTCGTCGCAGAAGAGCTTGTTGACGAGTTTGAGCGGTGGTGCGCCGCGGAGATGGCGCACTATGCCGATCTGGCCCGCGAGACCTCGGTTTGGTAGCTTGGTTCTAATAGCCTGCTGGCAGGCCGTAGCTCTTCTCGATGTGGTTCAGCACCACAAAAGCCGCGAGCTGTCCGCGGAAGCAATTGACGGTGCACCACTTCATCACGTGCGTTGATCCTGCGAGAGCAGGTGATTGCTGCGAAAGTCGGGGTCTCTGCCCGTGTAAGGGACGGCGACTGAAAGGGTTGAGAGATAGGATCGGATGACCAAGCGGCTCAACCAGTTCCGGCCGCAAGTTCTCAAATCGGGTTCGGCCTCAAGCTCTTAGGTCGTCGTCCATGGCTTAAACCCGTGTTGCCTCGGTGCTGCCGGAAAAACGAAAGGCCGAGCACATGGCCCGGCCTTTTGATCGTAACCCCTTGATCGAACAAGAGGATTTTTGGAGCGGGCGATGGGATTCGAACCCACGACCCTAACCTTGGCAAGGTTATGCTCTACCCCTGAGCTACACCCGCGCTCCGTTTGTTGCCGTGCTGCCTTGGCAGTCCGGCGACGCGGGCCTATATGCCCAATCACTTGTCCGATTGCAACCCACAATTTGGCTGTAGTGTCATCTTAGCGTCGCTCTGTGGATTGAGGGGCTTGTCACATCACCGTTCGCGGGCGCAAGAAGAGCCTCGAACTATCCGATATTGCCTAGCTGCAAGGGCCTTTCATCCCATGTCTACCTCGTTCAATGGCGTTGCCTCCACTCCCCAGGCCGGTATTGCTGCCGGTGCCCTGATAAAGGACTCGACCGATCAGGCGTTCAAGGCCGATGTGATCGACGCCTCACTCGAGCAACCCGTGCTGGTCGACTTCTGGGCCCCCTGGTGCGGCCCGTGCCGCCAGCTGACCCCGGCGCTCGAAAAGGTCGTCAATGAGAAGGCCGGTGCGATTCGCCTCATCAAGATCAACATCGACGAAAATCCGCAGATTGCCGGTCAGCTCGGCATCCAGTCCATTCCGGCCGTCTTCGCCTTTTCCGGCGGTCGTCCGGTCGATGGCTTCATGGGCGCCATGCCCGAAGGGGAAGTGCGCCGCTTTGCCGACAAGGTGATTGCCGGCGCCCCGGTCCCCCAGCCCGCCGAAGGCTCGATCGAAGCCCAGATCGCCGAGGCCGTTGCCGGCGCCGAGGAAGCGCTTGCGGTCGGCGATCTCAGCCGTGCCGCCCAGATCTTCGGCATGGTGCTGCAGCATCAGCCCGATCACGTCGTATCGCTGCTGGGTCTCACCAAGGCCTATCTGGCCGCCGGCGAAACCGAGCAGGCCGCCAATACGCTTGAACTGGTGCCCGAGGCCGAACGCAAGGGCGAAGCCTATACCGCCCTCGCCAATTCCATACGCCTGCTCGCCGAGGCTGCTGGTCTCAGCGAGACTGCGGCGCTAGAAGCCGCTATTGCCGCCAATCCCGATGATCATCAGGCCCGCTATGACCTGGCTTTGGCCTTCAATGCCGAAGGCAAGAAGGTGGAAGCCGCCGAGGCGCTGGTCGCCATCTTCAAGCGCGACCGCACCTGGAATGAGGACGGCGCGCGCAAGAAGCTGCTCGAATTCTTCGACGCCTGGGGTCCGCGCGACCCGGCGACCAACAAGGGCCGGCGCATGCTGTCGGCGGCCCTGTTCTCCTGATCGGCAGGTCTCATGGTCAAGCGCCCCACGGCCCCCGCCGAGCTGCCGAAATCGGTTCCGATCTTCCCATTGTCGGGCGCGCTGCTGCTGCCCTTCTCGCACCGTCCGCTCAATATCTTTGAGCCGCGCTATATCGAGATGGTCGATGCAGCCCTGCGCGGTGACCGGCTGATCGGACTGATCCAGCCCGAGGATACGTCCGAGGAAAGCCCGCGCGGCCGGTCTCCCCTACAGGCCATCGGCTGCCTGGGGCGCCTTACCCATTTTGAGGAAAGTGGGGAAGGGCGCTACTTCATCATTCTCGAAGGCGTCACCCGCTTCCGCCTTGTGCACGAGCTGACGGTGATGACCTCCTATCGTCAGGGCGTCATCACCGCCGACGAATTCTCCCATGATTTCACCCGCGATTTCGGCGAGGAGGCGGTCGATCGCGCCCGCTTCGTCAAGATGATGCGCGACTATGCCGAATTCGCCAGCATCGAGCTGAACTGGGAAGAGATCGAGCGCACCGGCACCGCCGACCTGGTCAATTTCTGCTGCATGGTCGGCCCTTATGGCCCCGCCGAAAAGCAGGTGCTGCTCGAAGCGCAGACCCTTGAACAGCGCGCCGAAACGCTGATCGCCATGACCGAGTATGAAATGGCGCGCGGCGGCGGCGCGGCGCCGCTCAATTGATGCCGACGCCCGCGCTCGACCCGCGCCACGTCTTCGACGTGAAGACGCTCGAAATGCTGGTCTGCCCGCTGACCAAGACCCGGCTGACCCTCTCGGCCGACCACGGCGAACTGATCTCGATGGCAGCCCGGCTGGCTTTCCCCATCGTCAAGGGCGTGCCCTTGCTGAGCCTTGATGAAGCGCGCAGCGTCGATCCCGATGAGTTGCGGCTGCTGGCCCGGGCCGAGCAGCCGCCCCATCATTAGCTCAGGCCGCGGCGGGAAAGCGCAGGACGGCCTCGACTTCGTCGTCATAGACCTCGCCGGTGAGAACAAAGCCCAACCCGGCATAGAACCGCTCCGGGCTGGCTTCGCCCTGGCCGCAGCTGGTGAACAGCTCGCCAAATCCCCTGGCCCGCAGCTCACGGACCACCAGGCCAATAGCGGCCTTGCCATAGCCGCGGCCCTGATGTGGACCGGCAATCATCAGCCGCCACAGGAACGCGCCGGGGCAATCGATGGTGTCGTAGTCCGATCCGATATGCAGCATGACGAAGCCGACAGGCACATCATCGGCGTAAATGGCCCGGAACCAGGCATTCTCCGAGAAATGCGCTTCGGCAATCGATGTGCCATTGTCGGCAACCTTGTTACGCTGCGCCTCACTCAGAGTGTCGCTCAGCGCGCAAATGGCGTTCACGGTCCATGCGGTAACGCGCCTGAGGCTGACCTCCGCGTCGGGTGAAACAGTGTGATCGCTCATCGCGGTCCCATTGATCTTGGGATGAGATCGGCGCTCCAGCCGATCGCGGTTCCAGGTTCGTCCGCCAACGAATGCAGCGCATACTGCGCCGCTCACATCGTGCAGCAAGGCGGACCGCGTCAAGCGGCTAGCCAGCGGATTTTCGAAAAATACGTATAATAGTCAGCAGTTTAGGGTGATCTTGCTGGCTAAGACCGGTCCGCCGGCGGGCTGTATTCGTAGCGGTCGAGAATTTGCTCGCGATAGAATCGGCCCTGCGATTCGGCCGCGCACAGGCTGTCGAACACATCCTCGGGCACGTCACGATAGCCATAAGGTCCGCTGGATTCGCGAAACCACAGATAGAGCACGCGTGCATCCGCGTCGTATTCGGCTCGCCGGATCGCCTTTGAGTCGAAATAGACCATGGTCAGAGCGGCAATCCGCTCAGCAGCTTTGGACCGCTGCCTGAAACGCCGGAGGCGGTGCGGATCAGCGCAGCCTTGATCGGGCCGGCGCGGTCCACCAGGCCCAGTCCGAAATCGCGCAGCGCCCGCACCGGTGCCACGTCGTTGGAAAACAGGCGATTGAGCCCGTCGGTCATCGCGGCCATACTCGACGTATCGAGCCGCCGCCAGCTTTGATAGCGCGCCAGTACGTCGTCGCTGCCATGATCCAGCCCCAACCTGGTGGCGTCGACCACCGCTTCGGCTAGCGCCGCCACATCCTTGAGACCCAGATTGAGACCCTGGCCGGCAATGGGATGCACCACGTGAGCGGCGTCGCCGACCAGTGCCAGGCGCGGCGCAACGAAATCACGCGCGATCTGTAGCTTGAGCGGAAAGCCCATCAGCTTGTCTTCAACCGTCACCGAGCCCAGGGTCGAGCCCATCACCGCTTCGATTTCGGCGGCCAGCGCGGTGTTGTCGAGGGCCAGAAAACGTGGCGCGTCTTCGCTGCGCTCGGTCCAGACCAGCGACGAGCGGTTGCCGGGCAGCGGTAGGCTGGCAAAGGGCCCGGCGGGCCGGAAATGCTCGTAGGCGACCCCGTCATGCGGCAGTTCATGCGCGATGGTCGTCACCAGCCCGGTCTGGCCATAGTCATGGGCGATGATGCCAATGCCCGCCATGCCGCGCAGGGCCGATTGCCCCCCATCGGCAGCGACCACCAGCGGCGCGCTCAGGATGCGGCCATCGGCCAGCACCAGCCGGCCGGCATCGCCATCGGCGATAAAGCCGGTGATTTCGGTCGGTGCAATGACCGAAATGGCGTCCTTAACCGCATCGAGCAGCACCTGCCCGCTGACCCGGTTGGGCACCATATGGGCAAAGGCCTCGCCGGGGGCCACGTCGCCATCGAAGGTCAGGAAGGTCGGCCGGGAAATGTCGCCCTTCCCCGAATCGGTGATGCGCATGGCGGTGATCGCCTGGGCCTCGGCCTGCATCTGCGGCCACACGCCCAGGGCCTCGAACACCCGGCGCACCCCAGCGGCGATGGCCGAGGCGCGATTATCGCGCGGCACAGTCAGCGGCCGGCGATCGACAAGGCCCACCTTGATGCCGCGCGCCGACTGGATCAGCGCCAGCGCCAGCGTCAGGCCCACCGGCCCGCCACCCACGATCAGCACGTCATGATGTTCGGCCTTGGTCATCGCGGGTCTCCTTCACCGCCATTGTGCGCCTGGCGCGGTTTGGTGCAAGCGCGCCGAACGTCGCGGATACGTGCTGCATTTGTGTGCAGCGCCTTTCGGATTTGCTCACGAATTGGGCAGACTGCCTCGCTTCCACTTGGTCCGCCGGACGAGAATTCAATAAAGCTTTGAATTTGTAGACATTTTTGTGACGCGCCCAAGTTGGCACGGCGCTTGAGTCTAGTTGGGCATTCCAGACCAGCGACAAGTCGCAAAGGGGCTCACATGAAACTGGTGATCGCAATTATCAAGCCATCACGCCTCGAAGAGGTTCGCCAAGCGCTCAACTCGCTCGACGTTCACGGTATGACCGTGACCGAGGTGAAGGGCTATGGCCGCCAGAAGGGGCATTCCGAGATTTATCGCGGCACAGAATATGCCGTGCACTTCCTGCCCAAGCTCAAGGTCGAGATCGCCGTCGATGACGCGCTCGCCGATGCCGTGAGCACGGCCATCCGCGACAGCGCCCAGACGGGCCGCATCGGCGATGGCAAGATCTTCGTGCTCGATTTGCTCGCCGTCACCCGCATCCGCACCGGCGAAACCGGCGCGGCGGCTCTCTAAGCGTCATCGGGAGAAACAAAAATGAAGACATCAAAAGTTCTGGGGAGCGCCGCACTCGCCTCCCTGTTGATGGCCCTGCCGGCCTTTGCCCAGGAAGCCGCCGCTCCGGTTGCGGAAGCCGTAGCCGAAGTCGTGCCTGTGGTCGACAAAGGTGACGTCGCCTGGATGATGGTTTGCACCATGGTCGTCATCGTCATGACCGTGCCGGGCCTCGCCCTGTTCTACGGCGGTCTGGTTCGCGCCAAGAACATCCTTTCCGTGCTGACACAGGTGTTTCTCGGCTTCTCGATGATCGCCATCCTGTGGGTCGCCTATGGCTACTCGCTGGCCTTTGCCGGCCCGACCGAAGGTGGTCTCTCGGCGTTCATCGGCGATTTCTCCAAGTTCTTCCTCTCCGGTGTCACGCTCGAATCGACTGCCTCCACCTTCTCGGCCGGCTTCCAGCTGCCCGAAATGGTCTTTGTGGTGTTCCAGCTGACCTTCGCCTGCATCACCTCGACCCTCATCGTCGGCGGTATTGCCGAACGCATGAAGTTCGGCGCGCTGATGGCGTTCTTGGCCATCTGGTTCACCTTCTCCTACCTGCCAATCGCCCATATGGTCTGGGCCGGTCCGGGTCTGCTGTTTGGCATGGGCGCCTATGACTTCGCGGGCGGTACCGTGGTTCACATCAATTCCGGTGTGGCCGCCCTCGTCGCAGCCATCGTGCTTGGCCCGCGCCTGAGCTACATGAAGGAAGCCATCGCGCCCCATAACCTGGTCTGGACCTATGTCGGTGCCGGTCTGCTGTGGTTTGGCTGGTTCGGCTTCAATGCCGGCTCCAATCTCGAAGCCAACGCGCTGACCGCCGTCGCCCTGATCAACACCGTCCTGGCGCCTGCCGCTGGTGCGCTGGCCTGGGCCCTGGGCGAAAAGATCACCCGTGGCCATGCTTCGGCTCTGGGTGCGGTCTCGGGCGCCGTTGCCGGTCTCGTGGCCATCACTCCGGCTGCCGGCTTTGCCGGTGTCGGCGGCGCCATCGTGCTCGGCGCGGTTGCCGGCGTGGTCTGCCTCTGGGCCGTCGTCAACCTCAAGCCGCTGCTCAAGTATGACGACAGCCTCGACGTCTTCGGCATCCACGGTGTCGGCGGCATTGTCGGTGCCCTGGGCACGGCCATCGTCGCCTCTCCCGGCCTTGGCGGCTATCCGCTCGGTGTTGCCGAAGAGTACTCGATCGCTGGCCAGTTCATGATCCAGCTTACCGCGGTCGGTATCGCCGTGGTCTGGTCTGCCGTGGTTGCCCTGGTCGCCATGCTCATCGTCAAGGCCATCTTCGGCGGCGCCCGCGTCACCGAATCGAGCGAAAGCGACGGCCTCGATCTCTCGAGCCACGGCGAACGCGCCTACAACTAAGCCTGCCTCGATGCCCCAGTCGTCTCCCTCCCCTTGTGGGGAGGGATCAGATGGGGGGTGTCGCGGGTTCAACGAGTATCGAGTGTGGAGGATCGTTAGGCACCCCCACCCTCATTCCCTCCCCACAAGGGGGAGGGAGGCAGATCGGGGGCTCGCCATCGGTCTGGACCAACAGATTGATCGTGGCGTGCGGCTCGTGTCCCTCTTGGCCCGCCACAGAGGCTTCCCACTCGCAAAACTGCACGGGCCGCACACCACGATCAATTTTCCCAGGCGTTGGCCTCCTCTCCGGCGCATGGCAAGCTGGCCCACCCTCACCGGTGGGCCTTTTTCTTTGGGTCGCGCGTATGCGTCACTGATCCATCCCACCCACCGGCGCTTTCCCTCGGACTTGATCCGAGGGTCTTCCGCCGCTTTGTGCCGCGCTGAGAGTAGCCCTCGGGTCAATCCCGAGGGAAACGCGGGTGAGTGAGGAGCTACCGTGCCAAACCGCCCATGGTTAGCCTTGGGTTAACCCGACCTCGCTAGCATGACGGCAATTGGGCCCGGTCTCAGCCGGGCAGTATTGAGTTCGCCCATGCCCAGCTCTCCTTCGCCCGTGCTCGACGAAATCCGCTCCGTACCGCAACGCGGTACGCGCAGCTCGACCAAGCCGCTGCCGGCCCCGCCGCCGGCCCTGGCCATCCGCATCCCGGTGCGTCTGGCCGGGCTGATCCTGCTCGGTTTCGTGGCGATTTGCCTGGTGGCGCTGGCGTCCTGGTCGGTCGACGATCCAAGTTTTTCCTACGCCACATCAAAGTCGCCGGCCAATTGGCTGGGTTTCCCCGGTGCCGTAATTGCCGATACGCTGTTCCAGGTTTTCGGGCTTGCGGCGCTGGTCCTGCTGGTGCCGCCGGCGCTTTGGGGTTGGGCCTTTGCCCGCCGCCGCATGCCGACCCATATGGGCCTGCGCCTGCTCGGCTGGGTCGGGGGCACGCTGCTCGGCGCCGGCGTTCTCGCCTTTGTCGCCATGCCGGCAAGCTGGCCGCTGCCGACCGGCCTCGGCGGCCTCGTCGGCTCCGCCTTCACTGCGCTTGCCACCATCGTCACCGGCAGCCAGCCGCAGCCGGTAACGGCAGCGCTCTTTGCCATCATCATTTCCGTTCCGGCGCTAACCCTGTTCTGGATCGCCATGGGCCTGGGTAGTGCCGTGCCGACCGGTCCGAAGAAAGCCGCTCCTGCGGCTGCTGGCCGCAAGGGTGCCGCCACGGCTCCGATCGAGGAAGACGAGCCAGAGACCAACCCCATCGTCGACATTGCCTTGGGTGCCATGGTCCATATGGGCTATTCGCTGCGCACCGCCTTCCGCCGTGCCCGCGCCAGCCATGCCGAGCGCCGGGCCGCAGATGCCGCGACCTGGCGCGATGACGAGGTCGAGCCGAGCCTTGATGGCCGCGAACCGACGGTCGATCGCCGCGAGCCCGCAATGGCGCCGAGCCCGCGCCGCATCCATGCGCCGGTCGAAGCTGGCTTCGGCCGCGAGCCGGCCTTCCAGCCCGAGCCGGAAATGTCGCCGCGCATCAATGCGCGCCCGAGCTACGACGATACCGAGCTCGATTACCCCGACGAAGCCGAGGACGATCTGCCTTTCGTGCCCGACGCGCCGTCGACGCCGGCCGTAGTCAATCACCGCCAGCAGGGCGATTCGCGCTTCCATCCGGTCGATCCGGCCAAGCCGCGCGTTACCGCCCCGGCGCCGCGTCCGGCTCAGGGCCAGCGCGTGCTGCGCGAAGCCCAGGCCTCGTTCCTCGATGAACCCGGCGGGTTCGAGCTGCCACCGCTGAGCCTGCTTTCAGAACCCAAGCATCTGGGCCCTTCGCCCGAGCATGCGCCCGAGCGGCTGGAAGCAATGGCGCGCCGCCTCGAGGAAGTGCTGAGCGATTTCGGCGTCAAGGGCGACATCATCAATGTCCGCCCCGGCCCGGTCGTGACCCTGTTCGAACTGGAGCCGGCCCCCGGCATCAAATCGAGCCGCGTTATTTCGCTGGCCGACGACATCGCCCGTTCGATGAGTGCGATTTCCGCCCGCGTCGCCGTGGTGCCCGGCCGCAATGCCATCGGCATCGAGCTGCCCAACCAGAACCGCGAGACCGTCTATTTCCGCGAAATGCTGGCCAGTTCCGATTTCGAGAAGATGAAGGGCAAGCTGCCCATCTGTCTCGGCAAGACCATTGGCGGCGAGCCCGTTATCGCCGATCTGGCCCGCATGCCCCATCTGCTCATCGCCGGCACCACCGGCTCGGGCAAGTCGGTCGGTATCAACACCTTCATCCTCAGCCTGCTCTACCAGATGACGCCTGAGCAGTGCCGCATGATCATGATCGATCCCAAGATGCTTGAACTCAGCATCTATGATGGCATCCCCCATCTGCTGACCCCGGTTGTCACCGATCCCAACAAGGCGGTCGTGGCGCTCAAATGGGCCGTGCGCGAGATGGAAGATCGCTATCGCAAGATGAGCAAGATCGGCGTCCGCAACATCGATGGCTTCAATCAGCGCGTCAACGAATCCAAGGCCGAGGGACGCGTCATCACCCGGACGGTGCAGACCGGCTTCGACCGCGAAACCGGCGAGGCGATCTTCGAGAGCGAGGAATTCGATCTCGAGCCATTGCCCTATATCGTCGTCATCGTCGACGAAATGGCCGACCTGATGATGGTGGCCGGCAAGGACATCGAAGGCGCCATCCAGCGCCTGGCGCAGATGGCTCGCGCTGCCGGCATCCACATCATCACCGCCACGCAGCGCCCGTCCGTCGACGTCATCACCGGCACGATCAAGGCCAACTTCCCCACGCGTATCTCGTTCATGGTCACGTCCAAGATCGATTCGCGCACCATTTTGGGCGAGCAGGGCGCCGAGCAGCTGCTGGGCAATGGTGACATGCTCTATATGGCTTCCGGCGGCCGCACCAAGCGCCTGCACGGCCCCTTCGTGGCCGACAGCGAAGTCGAGGCCGTGGTCAACCACCTCAAGAGCCAGGGCGCGCCCGACTACCTCGATTCCATAACCGAGGAAGACGAGGACGGCGGCAGCTTCGGCGAGGAGAGCTTTGGCGAGACCTCCAATGGCGGCTCTGGCGACGAGCTTTACGACAAGGCCGTCCATATCGTGCTGTCCGACAAGAAGGCCTCCACCTCCTATGTGCAGCGCCGTCTCGGCGTCGGCTACAACAAGGCGGCGACGCTGATCGAGCGGATGGAAAAGGAAGGCGTCATCAGCCAGGCCAACCATGCCGGCAAGCGCGAGATTCTGGTCGGCAACAACGCCGACGGGTATTAGCCGGGTATACGATCCCATTGACGAAGCCCCGGCCTGGCGCCGGGGCTTTTTCGTTGCGCCGGCCGGCGCGTCCATCCCCTCCTGGCCTCCCCTTGCAGAAGGGGAGGGACCGATCTCGTCCTATCGCCGGCGGGATTCCTCCCCCTTTTCAGGGGGAGGCGACTAGGGGGTACTCTTACTCGCCAGGGGGACTCGACTCTATTTCAGTATTCACTTATATAAGTCAAAACTGAAATAAGGAGAGACCCATGGCTTTCGATATCGTCGCCCATCTGGGTGGCATGACCCGCGAGGTCCGCAATCTCGAAAAGGACGGCCAGCCGGCCAAGGCCGTCATCGCCTCCCGCGTCTACGACACCGACGCGGCCGATCTCTGGGATGCCCTGACCCAGCCGGAGCGGCTGAAGCGCTGGTTCGCGCCTGTCACCGGCGATCTCGAACTCGGTGGCCGTTATCACGTCGAAGGCAATGCCAGCGGCACGGTCACTGCCTGCGAGCCTGAAAAGTCCGTCGCCCTCACCTGGGAGTTCGGCGGCTTTACGAGCTGGGTCACCCTCAAGCTGACGCCGGAAGGCTCCGGCACGCGACTGGAGCTGGAGCACATTGCCCATATCAGCCCTCATTGGGACCAGTTTGGTCCGGGCGCTGTCGGCGTGGGCTGGGATTTGAGCTTCCTTGGCCTCTCGGCCCATTTCGAGCGACCGGCCGAGGATGTCCGGGCCGAGGGGTTGGGGGGATGGGAAACCTCCCCCGAGGCCAAGAGCCTCGTCCGCGCTGCCAGCGACGATTGGGGTCGCGCCGCCATCGCCGCCGGCGAACAGCCGCAACAGGCCCGCAAGGCCGCCGAGGCAACCCGGGCCTTCTATTCGGGCGAAGCCCCCATGGAGGGTTGATGCACGCTTTCGACGTTCTCGGCGATCCCGTCCGCCGCCGCATTCTCGAACTGCTGTCCGAGCGCGAGCATGCCTCGGGCGAGGTTGTGACGGTAATATCGGCCGAGTTCGGCATATCGCAGGCCGGCGTCAGCCAGCACCTCAAGGTGCTGCGTGATACCGGTTTTGCCCAGGTGCGCCCTGAAGGCACCCGCCGCGTCTACGTGCTCGATACCGCGCCCTTGCGCGATATCGACGATTGGCTGGAGCGTTTCCGCGTCTTCTGGCCGCACAAGCTGGAGGCCCTGGCGACGGAAGTCGCCCGCGGCAAGAAGTCCCGCGGCTCGGATGATTAGCGGACGGCGATGGCCTCGATCTCGACCAGGAAGGCGGGCGAGGCCAATGCCTTGACGAAGAACAGGCTGCTGGCCGGTGGGGGCGCCGGCAGCAGGGGGCCCATGGCGGCGCGATAATCGTCGATCGAGACGCCCTCAGCCAGGAAGATGGTGTATTTGGCGACATCGGCCCGGCTCATGCCGGATTCGGCCAGCACGGTGTCGAGATTGGCAATGGCGGCGCGCACCTGGTCGCCCACACCCTCGGCGACGCTGCCATCGGCCAGCATGCCCACCTGCCCGGATACGAACAGCATGCGCGACGGCGAAGTGATCTCGACGCCGTGGCTATAGGCAGGGGATGTCGGCATGCCCGACGGGTTGAATTTGCGCAGCATGGTTTTTCCTTGGTCTAAAGAGAGGCTTGGCTGGCCGCTATTGGCAGCGTGGCTCGCCCAGAACGATCCTGAACTGCCTCGGCCCCGCCCAGCCCTCGCCCTGCCTATCGGGCAGGTCTTCGATAGTGATGTCGAGCGTGCAGGCGCCACCCCTGACCTGATAGTGATCGGGCTCCACCCACTCGATTGCTTCGATGCCGTCGAAGCCAAAAGCGTCGGTCACCGCGCTATCCTCGATGATAGCCAGCAATTCCTTCTGCCGCTGCCATTGCGGCGGCAAAGCGGCCAGGGCCGGCAACGCGAATGTGAGGCTGATGAGACTTCCGATCGCAAGGGCTCGCATGCCATCCTCCGGGACGTTCCGACCTATGACTTGCCACAGCTTGGCGCGGCGCGGAACCACCTGTTGCCGCAATTGCTTTCTAGGTTAGCTTCACAAGAACAATCAGCCAGGGAACCAAACCCATGATTCGCCGCGATGCCTTGCTGCTCGGTCTCAGCGCCGCCTTTGCCCTCAGTGTTCCGGCCCTGGCGCTCGACCGCGCCCTGACCCCCGAGGAGCAGCAGCTCATCGCCGATATCGGCGCCCACAACTCGGCCATCCGCACCATGGTTGGCCGGTTCCTGCAGATCGACACCAATGGCGGCCGTACCGAGGGCACCTTCTTCCTCGAGCGTCCCGACAAGGTGGCATTCCGCTATGCCCCGCCCAGCCGCGAGGAAATCGTCTCGGTCGGCCGCGGCTTCTACGTGCTCAACCGCCGCGACGAGACCTATTACGCCTATCCGCAGGACACCATTCCGCTGCGCCAGTTCCTCGGCGACCAGATCAACCTGCTCGACGCCAATGTGACCGACGTCACCAGCTCGGATGGCTACATGTCGATCACGGTGATCGACGAGACCGTGGCCGGCACCGTGCAGGTGTCGCTGATCTTTGATACCGACACCAAGGACCTGGCCCAGTGGAGCCTGATCGAGCCATCAGGTGCCGAGCTGACCTTCTCGCTCTATGACGTGGAAAAGGGCGTGGAAATTCCCCGCGCCTTCTTCTCGATCCCGGCCACGTTCAAGGCCGTGGAGCAGTAGAAGCCTATCGCATCACCAGCAGCGCGATGATCCCGGCGCTGCCGACCGCGATCCGCCACCAGGCGAAGGGCGCGAAGCCGTGCTTGCTGACGAAGTCGAGCAGGTAGCGCACCACGATCGCACCGACCACGAAAGCAGCGGCGAAGCCGATCGCCACATTGAGCGCGATCGAGCTGTCGATCAGGTCGCGGCTCTTGTAGAGGTCGTAGCCGAACGCCCCGACCATGATCGGCAGCGCCACGAAGAAGGTGAACTCGGCGGCGCTGCGCTTGGTCGCGCCAAACAGCATGGCGCCCACTACCGTCGCACCCGAGCGCGATACGCCGGGGATCAGGCTCAGCATCTGGAACAGCCCGACGATCAGCGCCAGGTGCCAGGGATATTGGTAGATATCGTCATAGGTCTCGCGCTTGGGCATGCGGTCGACGAACAACAGCACGATGCCGCCCACCAGCAGCGAAATGCAGATCGTCATCGGCGATTCCCACAGCGCCCCCTGGATGAAATCGCGCAGCAACACGCCGGCAGCCACGGCCGGCAGGCACGCCAGGATTACCGAGAGCGCGAACGTCCAGGCATAGGCTTTGCCGGTCAGCGCATCGCGCACTAGCATGGCCAGCTTGGCGAAATAGATGGTGACGATGGCCAGGATGGCCCCGAGCTGGATCAGCACCACAAAGGTCGCCGGCTGGGTCAATCCGAAGAAATGACCCGCCAAAAGCAGGTGGCCGGTGGAGCTGACCGGCAGGAATTCGGTAAGCCCTTCCAGGATTCCAAGGATCAGCGGCACAAAAAGACCTTGATCGGCGTTCATTTGATCCCCTAATTCAGTCCAATGGGCCCATAATGCCGGCAAGCCCTAGCGCTGTTCGCATGCAGCGCCAAGGCGCGTTCCCGCGGCGGCCCTCAAAAAGAGACGAGTGTCCAGATGCCGAGCCTGCTTCATCACCCACTCGATCCGTCGTCGCGCCTCATCCGGCTCATGTGCGCGGAGTACGGTGTGCCGCTCGACATGGAGGAGATCAAGCCCTGGCTGCGCACGGCAGAGTTGCTTGAAATCAACCCCGCCGCCACATTGCCGATCCTCTTGGGTGACAGCGACCAACCCATTGTCGGACTGCTGGCCAATATCCACACGATCGAAGACCTCTACACGCCCAGCGTCGTCACCGGCCTGATCCCGGCCGAGCCTGGCGCGCGTGCCGAGATGTGGCGGATGATCGAATGGGTCATCGGCAAGCTCAACGACGAAGTGACGCGCTACGTGCTCGAGGAAAAGATCGTCAAGCGCGACCAGCGCGGCGCTACCCCCGACCCGGCCGTCTTGCGCGTCGCCAAGGCTAACCTCAACGAGCACATGCTCTATTTCAACTGGCTCTTCGCCACCCGCTCCTGGCTGACCGGCGACGCCATGACGCTCGCCGATTTCGCCCTGGCGGCACATCTGTCGACGCTCGACTATCTGGGCGATATCGACTGGGGCAAGGCGGGCGAAACCCGCGACTGGTATTCCCGCATCAAGTCGCGCCCGGCCTTCCGCACCCTGCTCAACGATCGTGTCGTCGCCATGCCGCCGCAAAAGGGCTATGCGGACCTGGATTTTTAGACGGCCACCGCCGCGCTTCCCATCAGTCGTCACCCTCGGGCTTGACCCGAGGGCTCTACACTTTCTGTACTTTGCTTTAAGTACAGTGCCCTCGGGTCGAGCCCGAGGGTGACGTGCGGTGGTGGGAAACGTCCCATGGAAAGTTACGACATTCGCGATGCCGAAAAGCTCGTCGCCGAACTGCGCATCCGCGCCAATGCGCTGGGCTTTGACAGTTTCGGCATAGCCGCCGCCGATGCGCGCCCCGACCTTCCTGAAAAGCTGAACGCCGCCATCGCTGCCGGCTGGCATGGCGACATGGAGTGGATGGCCGAGACCGCTCAGCGCCGCGCCAGTCCCCGCGGCATGTGGCCCGAGGCCAAGTCGGTCATTCTGCTCGGCATCAATTACGGCCCCGAGACCGATCCCCTTGCCATTCTGGGCGAGAAGTCGCTGGGCTCGATCTCGGTCTACGCCCGCAATCGCGACTATCACGAGATCATCAAGGGCAAGCTCAAGGAACTGGCGGGTCTGCTGGCAAGGCGCTCCGGCGCCGAGGTCAAGGTTTTCGTCGATACCGCCCCGCTGATGGAAAAGCCGCTGGCCGAGGCCGCCGGGCTGGGCTGGCAGGGCAAGCATACCGTGCTGGTCAGCCGCGACTTCGGCTGCTGGCTGTTTCTGGGCGCTATTCTGACCTCGGCGGAATTGCCCGGGAATACCCAGCATGAAGAAAGCTGCGGCTCATGCACACGCTGCCTCGATATCTGCCCCACCAATGCCTTTCCCGCGCCATTCCAGCTCGATTCGCGACGCTGCCTCGCCTACCTGACGGTGGAGCATAAGGCCCAGATTCCGTTGGAGTTTCGGGCGCCGATGGGCAACCGCATCTATGGCTGCGATGATTGCCTCGCCGTTTGCCCGTGGAACAAGTTTGCCTCGGTCAGCCGCGAGGCCAAGCTCCGCGCTCGCGCCGATCTCGAACGACCTGTCCTTGCAGACCTCGTGCAACTGGACGACGAGCGCTTCCGAACCCTGTTTGCCGGCTCACCGGTCAAGCGCATCGGCCTCGGCCGCTTCCTGCGGAACGTGTTGATCGCCATCGGCAATTCCGGCGATGCGACGCTGTTGCCCTTGGTGGAGCAACGGCTGGATGACGACAGCGACATCGTGCGCGGTGCTGCCGTCTGGGCCCTGCGGCGATTGGCGCCGGAGCGGGCGAGCGCGCTCAGCCTTGCCTATCTGGCGCGGGAAAGCGATAGCTCTGTGGCCAGCGAATGGACCGTGGAACTCTCATGAACGCGTTTTTCTTCGGCCTCGGATTTTCATCCACCGAGGCCTCGATGCAGATGCTCGCTTCGGGTCATTACGCGACCATCGGCGGCACCACGCGGACCGCCGAAAAGGCAGCCGTGTTACAGACGAGGAATCTGCATGCGCATGTCTTCGGCGGCACCGCGCCCGGCGCGACACTCGGCCCGGACTTGCGCGCCGCTAGTCATGTGATCTTTTCCATTGCGCCGGGTAGCGATGGCGATCCGGCGCTGCTTCACCATCGCGCCGATCTGGATGCCGCGCCGGACCTGCAATGGCTCTGCTATTATTCCACCGTCGGAGTCTACGGGGATTTCGGCGGCGCCTGGATCGATGAATCGGCGCCCCTGGTGCCGCGCAACGACCGCAGCGATCGCCGCGTGCTGGCCGAACAGGGCTGGCGCGATTACGCGGCGCAACGCGGCGTGCCGCTGACCATCCTGCGGCTGGCCGGTATCTATGGCCCCGGCCGCTCCACCTTCGACAAGCTGCGCGACGGCACCGCCCGTCGCGTCGTCAAGCCCGGGCAGGTGTTCAACCGCATTCATGTCGAGGACATTGGCCGTGTCACCGCCCTTGCCGCCGCTGCCCGGCTCAACGGCACCTTCAACCTGGCCGACGACGAGCCGGCGCCGCCACAGGATCTGGTGACCCATGCGGCGGCCATGCTGGGTGTCGAGCCGCCGCCCGAAGTCGCCTTCGCCGTCGCCGAGATGACGCCGATGCAGCGCAGCTTCTATGCCGACAACAAGCGCGTCTCCAATGCCGCGATCAAAAAGGCGCTGGGGATCGAGCTGCTCTATCCCAATTACCGCGACGGCCTCGCCGCCATCTTCAAGGACGAAAGATCATGACCGCTCCGCAACCGGCCAAGTCCGCCCCCGAACGCATCGTGCTCGAGGGCCGCTATGTCCGGCTTGAGCCCATTGCCCAAAAGCATGCCGCCGACCTCTACGAGGTGTCCACCATGCCCGGCGGCGCCGAGCGCTATCGCTGGCTGTTCAGCCAGGCGCCGGGGAACCTGGCTGAGATGGAGGCGCGGATCGAGCAGGCCGGCAGGGAGACCGATCCGACCTACGTGGCGGTCATCGACAAGGCCAGTGGCAAGGCGGTGGGCCAGCAGGGCTGGATGCGCATCCGCCCCGAGCACGGCTCGATCGAGATCGGCGGCATCTATTGGGGCCTGCCCATGGCACGGACGCCTTTGGCGACCGAAGCTTTGTTCCTGTTCGCGCGCCACGCCTTCGACGACCTCGGCTACCGGCGCTTCGAATGGAAGTGCAACGACCGCAACGAGCCGTCCAAGGCGGCCGCGCTGCGTTTCGGCTTCCAGTTCGAGGGCGTGTTCCGGCAGGACATGATCATGAAGGGCGTCAACCGCGACACCGCGTGGTTCTCGATTCTTGATGGTGAATGGCCGGCAATGCGCGCGGAATATGAGCGCTGGCTGAGCCCGGACAATTTTGACGCGGACGGCCAGCAGAAGTCCAAGCTCGTCACCCGATGAGGCTGTTTCACCTCAGTGACAATCCGGCCATTGCCTATTTCGCGCCGCGCCCATCGGACTACACCAGCATGCCAGTGGTCTGGGCCATCGACGCGGCCAAGCGGGCCAATTACATGCTGCCGCGCGATTGCCCCCGCGTCTGCTTCCGCGCTGCCGCCACCAGTTCGGCGGATGACCGGGCGCGGTTCCTCGGCACCGACCGGGCGGTGATCGCGGTGGAACAGGCCTGGTGGGAGCGCATCCGGACCACGACGCTTTTCGACTATGCCATGCCGTCAGCCGGCTTTCGCCTGCACGATGAAAGCGCCGGCTATTGGGTCGCTGAAACTCCGGTTACGCCGCTCGGTGTCGAGGATATCACCGACCTGCCCGCCGCCATCGCCGCGGAAAACGTCACCCTGCGCGTGCTGCCCTCGCTCTGGGCCCTGCACGACGCGGTGGCATCATCGAGCCTGATGTTCTCAATGATCCGCATGCGCAACGCCGCGTTACGGTAGCGCCTTCCTCTTGCTCGGTGGTTGGCGAGGGCGCACCCGTCGCTGCGCGGCGGGAGGCGTGTTGCTCTTGATATCCACCCAACCACTGCGCTTCCCGCCGACTTGATCCGCGGGTCTCTCGCAACACGGCACAAGCGGTGAGTGACCCTCGGGTCGAGCCCGAGGGA
The DNA here is from genome assembly GCF_022429625.1 of Devosia lacusdianchii. NCBI lineage: Bacteria > Pseudomonadati > Pseudomonadota > Alphaproteobacteria > Hyphomicrobiales > Devosiaceae > Devosia > Devosia lacusdianchii. The sequence goes on from NZ_CP092483.1 coordinate 84,370, forward strand.
AGCGCCGGTGAGTGGGATTCATAGTGCCCCACAAACGCCGTCGGTAGCCCTAACCCTCCGCCAACCGCACCACCGCATCACGCAACCGCACCAGATCCTCCTCGCGGCTCAGACGATGGTCGCCATCGGGGATCAGGGTCAGCGTCACCGGATCGTGCAGCATGTGGGTGGTGAGCTTGATGGCCTGCGCTTGCGGCACGTCCGGATCCTTGCCGCCCTGCAGGATGACGACCGGGCACCCCGTTTCGATGACGCCGCCAAACAGCAGGTGCCGCTCGCCATCCTCGATCAGCGCCCGGGTGATCCGGTAGGGCGTATCGGAATATTGGCTGGGTTGGTCGACATACCCCAGGTTCTGCAGCGATTCGTGCTCCTCGGGCGTGAACTCGGGCAGCATCAGCTCGCGCGTCATGTCTGCCGCGGGCGCGATCAGCACCATGCCGTGGAGGCGCATCTCGCCGCGCCTGAGCAGCGCCCGCGCCAGCAGCAGCGCAATCCATCCGCCCATCGACGAGCCCACGATGATCTGCGGCCCCGTGGTCAGCGCGAAGACTGCCTCGGCCTCTTCCAGCCAGCGGCTGATGGTGCCGAGATCGAAATCGCCCCCCGAAACGCCATGGCCCGAATAGTCGAAGCGCGTGACCGCATAACCCTGTTCCGCGCCGAGGGCATCCAGTGCCATGGCCTTGCTGCCGGCCATGTCGGAGCGGAAGCCCCCGAGCCAGAAAATACCCGGCGCGGCACCGGCCCTCTGCTCGACGGCGATGTCGCGCGCGGCGCTGTCGCTGCCGACGGTGATGGTGAGGCGGGTAGGCGCTGGCATGGGTGGTTTTTTCCTCCGGGGAGCAAGGCGAACGGGCAGCCGGGGTGCTGGCGGCGTCGATCACGGCGTTTCAAAGGCGCAATGGGCCGGAATTTCGGGCACTTTGCCAGTTGACTTATGGCCCCGGTAACACGATTTTATGGCCGATTTCACCACTTGGCTTAACAACGCAAGGATCGTTTGCCATTCGCCGTCCAATGAGACCAGTTGCGCCCCAGAAAGATGGGCCGCTCTCGAACGAAGATATCACCAGCGCCGATGTCCAACTCATCGATGCTGAAGGCGAGAACCGCGGGATCGTCAACACCCGTGCGGCGCTCGCAGAAGCACAGGAACAGGGTCTCGACCTCGTCCTGATCTCTCCCAACGCTGTCCCGCCGGTCGCCAAGATGCTCGACCTCGGGCGCTTCAAGTATGCCGCGCAGAAAAAAGCTGCCGAGGCCCGCAAGAAGCAGAAGGTGATCGAGGTCAAGGAAGTCCAGCTGCGTCCGAATATCGACACGCACGACTACGACACCAAGATGAAGGCGGTCGAGCGTTTCCTCGACGATGGCGACCGGGTTAAGGTCACCATGCGCTTCCGCGGTCGCGAAATGGCCCACCAGGAACTGGGCATGATGCTGCTGGTCAAGGTCAAGGACCAGTTCGAGGCTCTGGCCAAGGTCGAAAGCCAGCCCCGCTCCGAAGGCCGCCAGATGGTCATGGTGCTGGCGCCCAAGTAAGGGCGGCCGAGACGGAATATTTGAAAAGGGCAGGTCCGGTGGGCCTGCCCTTTTGTTTGGCGGAAGGAAGCAAGGATACCGCCCTCCTAGCCTCCCCCTGAAGGCCCGCTTTATATGCCAACCCGTCTGCGTCGTTGACAGGCTTTCATCCAACGCGGTTTTGGTTCAAGTTTCGTCCAGCGGCGTCTGAGATGCCGTGACCCGGGGGCGGGCAGGCATGGGGCTGTTCCGTAGACTGAGATGGGTGATCCTCCCGCCGCGACCGCGGCGCTGGACAGTGCCGCACACGCCGGATCGACCGATTCCCCGCGAGATGCGATTCCCGGTCGTGCCAGCGAACCAGCCACAGCCGACGGAAATTGTCGTGCGAGGCCGATGCTGGGTGGTGGATGGCGATACGATCGTGATCGACAAGCTGCATATTCGTCTGGCCGGCATCGATGCGCCCGAGTTGGACCATCCCTTCGGACAGCAGTCGAAATGGGCGATGGTGAAATTGTGCAGGGGCCAAGTCGCCACGGCTCGTATCAAGCCGGAAATGTCATATGACCGCGTTGTCGCCGAGTGCTTCCTGCCCGATGGGCGCGACTTGGCGGCGGAGCTGGTGAGGGCTGGCCTGGCACTGGACTGGCCAAAATTCTCGGGCGGCAAGTATCGGCATCTTGAGCCTGTCGATGCGCGAAAGAAGCTCTGGCGCGCCAAGCTGCGCCAGGGCGGTGTGATGTGGCCCGTCGACGACCCGGTGCTCGTCAGGACACCACTGGACGTCCAGGGATACCAGCCGAGACCCCTCGCATTGCCGTCGCTCGCCGCCGCGGCTGGCCGGGTCTTTAGACCAAGGTATCGTCTGGGGTGGATCGCCGCGTCGGGCCTGCTGGCGCTGCTGGCCGGCTGTCACTTCGTCGGCAGCACGCCTCAGCGCATGCCCGCCAGCGTCACCCAAGCCGCACCGCCATTGCCGAGCGTCCAGGTAACCGCCAGCGCGCTCAATGTCCGGGAACAGCCGGCAGGCAATTCTCGCGTCCTGGCGCGGATAGTGCAGGGAACCACGATCACCCCGATACGGATGTCTGGGAACTGGTATGCCGTTGGGACCCGCGATGGCGGTGTCGGCTGGGTCCACCGCGACTATCTGAAGCCGGTCGGCCAGTGAGGAAGCGGGCTGTTGGCCCGCCTTCCCGTTTTGATCGGCCAGCCTCAGGCCGCCAGCTTGGTCCAGTTCGGGGCGATGGCCGTGCCGTGGCCGAGGCCGTAGCCGAAGCGGATGTTGAGCATGCCCAGCGGTTCGAGCAGCCGGGCGGCGTCGATGCCGCCGGTCTTTTCGACTGCAAAACCCGAAAGCTTGACGATCTCGGCCACGGCCGTGACGGCGGCCTCGTCATTGCCGGCGACGAATACGGGGACGTCGGCGGTCTGGGTCGCCGGCAAGTCGAACAGGCCGGCAAAGATGGTGTTGTAGGCCTTGACCACGCGGGCATTGGGTGCGGCGTCCTGCACCTGCTCGGCCGCCGACGTCGTGTGGCCGATGCTGAGGCCCGAGAAGTCGGCCTTTACCGGGTTGGAGATATCGAGCACGATCTTGCCGGACAGCGCTGGGTTGGCCGCGGCCTCCAGCGTCGTGCCGAAGGGCAGCGCGAGGACGACGATATCGGCCTTGGCGATGGCGGCATTCTGGTCGAGGGCGCTGACACTACCTGGAAGGGTCGCGGCGAAGGCGGTTGCGGCGGCGGTGTCGCGCGAGGCCAGCACCAGCTCGGTCTTGCCGGCGAGACGCTTGGCAAGACCCTTGCCCATATTGCCCAAGCCGATAATTGCGATGGTGGTCATTTGAGTATCTCCGTGGCGTGAGGTTTCGATGACCTCAAGATGCACTCTCCCCATTGCAAAGAAAATTGCGTGGATTGTGCAGTCTTAATTGCATAGAAGTATCGAATGGCAGATCTGGCCGAACTCGAGACCTTCATAGCGGCGGCGCGTGCCGGCAGTTTTGCCCGGGCTGCGCGGCAATTGAACCTGTCGCCGGCCATGGTTGGCCGCCGTATCCAGGCGCTGGAGCATCGCCACGGCGCACGACTGATCGAACGAACCACGCGCAGCCAGCGGCTGACTGAGACCGGCGAACAATTCCTGCTGCGGGCCGAAGCCCTGCTGGAGGCGGCGCGCGAACTGGACGAGCTGACCCGGCCCGAACCGGCACGCCTATCCGGCCGCATAAGACTGACCGGCCCTACCACTGTCGGCATCAAGCGCCTACCGGCCATCATCGCGCGCTTCACTGCCGCTCATCCCGACGTCATCGTCGAGATGAGCCTCAGCGACCGGCGGGTGGACCTTGTGACCGAGGGCTTCGATCTGGCTGTGCGCATCGGCGAGTTACGCGCTTCGTCGATGATCGCGCGGCGGGTCGGCACCTATGAATTCGCCTGCTGCGCTTCGCCCGATTATCTGGCGCGCCACGGCACGCCCGCTGATCCCGAGCAGTTGCGTGACGCCCGCTGCGTGCTCAATCTCAATCTCATCCCGCGCAATCGCTGGCCGTTCCAGCAGGCCGATGGCACGCCCTTTACCGTGGAGGTGCGCGGTAATGTCGAGATCGACAATGGCGAAGCTCTGCGGGCAGCGGCGATCGGTGGCGCCGGTATTGCCTACATCCCGCTCGACCTGGTGGCCGACGATCTCGCCAGTGGCGCGCTGGTGCGAATACTTGAGGGTTGGAGCCTGCCCAGCCTGCCGATCCATACGGTCCACCCGTCGCGGCAATTGGTGCCGCGACGGGTGATGGCATTCATCGACGCGGTGGCCGAGGGGTTTAAGGCCTAGGTCTGGCCAGTCGCCGATCACGATACTCCCACACCCACCGGCTCTCCCGCGGACTTGATCCGCCGGTCTCCCGCCGCTTGTGACGCGTTCGGAGTGGCCCTCGGGTCAAGCCCGAGGGAAGCGATTGTGGGTGAGATGGTGCCTGAGCGCTGGCCCCTATGCCAGCGCTGCCGCGACCTCCGCCGCCAGCGGAATAGCCGGCTGCGCGCCGGGCTTGAGGCACGCGAGACTTGCCGCAACGGCGGCGCGCTTCATCGCCGCTTCCAGCGTCAGTCCGGCATCGAGCCCGGCGGCCAGATAACCGCAGAAGGTGTCGCCGGCACCGACAGTGTCGATCGGCTTGATCGGCAGGGCCGGCACATGCAGCAGCGTGCCATCGGCCGTCGCGGCCTTGGCGCCGTCGCCGCCCAGCGTCACGATGATGGTCTGGTTGTGCTGTTTGGCCCAGTCGACCATGGCGCTGTCGAGTTCGGCAATGCCACGGCCCGAGACCAGCTCGAACTCGGTTTCGTTGGCGACGAGGATCGACGCCTTGTGCGCCACGCTGGGCGTGCTCTCGAGGTAGGGCGCGGTATTGAGGATCGACACCAGCCCATTGGCCTTGGCGATATCGAGCGCCCGCTCGGTGGCGGCCTGGGTGATTTCCTGCTGCAACATGACGATGCTGCCCTTGGGCAGCTTACCCAGAGCGGCATCGGCATCTGCCGATGTGATGGTGGCATTGGCGCCAGGCAGTACGGCGATGCAGTTTTCGCCGTGCGCGTCCACGAAGATCATGGCCACGGCGGTGGCTCCCGGCGCCGTCTTGAGCGCGCTGAGGTCGACACCGCCGGCGCGCAGTAATGCGGTGGCTTCGGCGGCAAAGAGGTCATCGCCCACCGCGCCGACATGCTTGACGTCGGAACCGGCACGGCGCGCGGCCAGAGCCTGGTTGGAGCCCTTGCCCCCCGGTGCGGTGGCGAACACGCCACCCAGAACGGTTTCACCCGGCCCCGGCAGGCGCGGAACGGTGCCGATTTGGTCGAGTCCGGTGGAGCCGAAAACGGTGATCATGCGAGCATCTTCTCTATCGTGTTCCAGTTACGCATCGTATCGAGCGCACCCTTGCCCAGTTTGGCATAGAGCGGCTTTAGCACCTCTTCGACCGCCTCGGTATAGCGCCCATTGGGCTGCCGGTAGCCGGCGATATAAACTTCGCGCGGGTCGATACGCAGGATTTCGGTATGGCCCGGCACACCCTCAAGCGCAATCCCGGCCGGCAGGGCCTGATCGAGCATGAGCACGTGCCGCGCCACATCGGCCTTGGGATCGAGGCTGTCGAACGGATGGTCCCTGAGCATGGCCGTCAGCTCGGCCTCGGAGCGCAGAACCACGCCGACAGCAAAGCCGAAACGGGCCTCGATCGCCTTTTCCAGCCGCGACTTGATGTCGGCCGCCCCGCCCTCGGCGACAAGGCGGACATTGCCGCTGGCGACCACCGTCTTGATTTCGGTGAAGCCGGCTTCTTCGAGGCATTCGCGCAGCTCGGCCATCTTGACCTGCCGCTTGCCCAGATTGATGCCGCGGAGAAAGGCGATCCACACGCCCATCAAGCTTTGCCCTTGCTCTGCGGATAGATGGTTTCGCCCTTTTCCAGCATCTCGACAAAGCCGGCAATCTTGCGGGCGCGCGCTGCCGGGGTCTTGAGATTGATGGTGCGGAAGATCAGGGCGAAGCGGTTCTGCGCCGTCAGGGTGCGATAGAACGCGCTCGCGGCAGGGTTGGCCTCGATGGCCGCCAGCAAGTCCTCGGGCGCATCCATGGTCGTACCATAGGAGGCATCCCAGCGGCCGTCAGCCTTGGCGATGTCGACATGCCTCAGGCCATGCGCGGTCATTTTGCCTTCCTCGACCAGCCGGGCAACATTGTCCTTGTTGATCTGGCTCCACAGGCTTTTCTTGCCGCGATGGGTATAGCGCTGGACGAAGGAGATGTCGTCCCAGCTCTTGCGGATGGCATCGATCCAGCCCCAGCACAGCACCACGTCGATGGCTTCCACAGCGGTGATCGTCGGCTTGCCGCTGGCCTTCTTGAAGATGCGGATCCAGACCTCGTCCTGGCTGGCGTGATTGGTCTTGAGCCAGTCGTAGAACGCGTCCTTGCTGACAAATTCGCGGACCTTGTCCGGGTCGACATGCACGGGCGGCATCTAGACCTCGCTCACGCCGGCATTGGCGAGGATCACTTCCAGATGCGGGTCGAGCTGGTCGGCCGGCGGCACCTGAATGCCGAACGTGCCAGCAAGAACCTCGCGTATCTCGGAGACGCTGGTGAGCTCGCGCACTTCGGTCGGCTGGCCCTCGACGCGCGTGCTCAGCCGATTATTGCGCAGCACCAGGCGCTTGCCCGAGGGTGACAGCGCCGCCCTTAGCTCCTTGCGGAACGGGGCGTCGGGATGCGTCGACAGATAGGTATTGGATGGCTCGTAGTCAGCCTCGGTCTTTTCGGTGAGGTCGAAGACGTAGAGCGCGCGCCATTCGTCGCCCACCTTGGCTTCAAGCTGCCACAGCGGATCCCCGCCGGTAAGACGAAAGGTCTCGTGCGGCGTGGTCTGTTCGACATCCGCCCGTAGTTTGAGCGGCGTGGTCAGCGTCAGTCCGCCATTGCCGACATCGGCAATATAGGTAGTGCCGCTGATATCGACGGCCAGCAGCATGTGATGCGCGTCGGCATCGATCGACGGCGGATCAGACCAGACGACGCGGGCGGCGAGATTGCGGACATTGAAGTCGAGGTCGCGCAGCATGGCCGAGAGCAGCAGGTTGTGCTCGTAGCAATAGCCGCCGCGCCGCTCATGCAGCAGTTTCTTCTCGATGCTGGCAATGTCCAGCGCCGTTGGCAGGCCGATGACGGAGTTGAGATTTTCAAAGGCAATGGCTGCCGGGTGCAGCGCATGAATGAGTTCGAGTGTCGCCAAGGTCGGGGCGATCGATCCGGCAAAGCCGATTCGCTCGAGATAGGCGTTGAGATTGACCTTATGGGCCATTGGCCACCCTTGCCGCTGTTTCAGTCACGGGCGCAATATGGTCGATGCGATCAGGCCTGTCACCGTGGCCGCAGCAGATTTCGTCCTTGGGAGGGACTGGACATGGGCTTGTTTGACTGGATTACCGGCTCCAAATCAGCGCCGTCAGGCGTGACGCGGCAACCAGCAAGCACACTGCGGCAGGCCCTGCTGGCGCTCAATCGCGACACCGCCCCCTTCGTCATCCGCGATGGCGCTCCCGAGGGCGCCGATCTGGTCGCCGAATGGAAAATCGTCGATGCGCGCTGGTACGAGATCTTCGCCAAGGCGAGCCTGACCAAGGTATTCAAGGTGCTGATGAAGCTCGACGAGCAAAAGGGCGAAGTACGCTCGGTGGATCAGGAGTGGACCGTCGAATGGCGCGCCGGCGTGCCCAGCCTGTCGCTGAGCGCCGAAGCGTTTCGCGGCCAGAAGACCGAAATCAGCTTCGGCACCGCCTATGCCTTTAGGGAAGACCTCTCTGGCTTCGGCAAGGTCTACAAATACCGCTTCAAGACCAGCGAGATCAAAGACCCGCTGGCTGAAGTGGCTCAGCAGAACGGCTGGGGCTGGAAGGGTGTGGCGTTCGGGAGGCTTTGAGGCTCGGCCCACACAGGGCAAGCGTGGTGGTGGTGTGTGGCGGCGGAGTTGATCATTCGGCATAAGCCACCCACCCCCTGAAGCTGAGCCCCGCATAGAACAGGCTGACATCGGTGAAGCCAGCTTCGGCCAGCATCGCCTCTTCCTCCTCGGGCGCCAGGATCGAAAGGCGGGTCCCGATGGCCTGCCGCGCGCTGTCCAACTGCGCTTCGCTCGTGCCCTCGGCGGCCGAAAAGGCGACATGCCGGGCAATCCACTGCGAGCGCTCCGGCTCGGTCTGGGAAAAGCTGATATGGGCAAGGATGAACGGTGCGCCGGGCAGGAGCCGGCGTCGTAGCTGCCGCAGCGTCTCCAGCCGCTCCTCGCGCGGGATGAAGTGGAAGGTCAGGATGCTCGTGGCGCCGTCGAACGGACCCTCCGGCGCGACGTCGATATAGCCGTGATGGAGTTGTACCCGGCTCGCATGCCGTTCTGACGCTTGCCGCGCCAGCTCCAACATGGCGGCCGAGGGGTCCACGCCATCGAAGCTCCAACCCGAATGCGCCTCGGCCAGAGCCTTCAGCTCCAGCCCACCGCCGGCGCCCAGCACCAGCACGCGGCCATCGGCAGGCACGCGTTCCGCGAGCAGGAGCGACATCATGCGGTGCAGGCTCGCAAAGCCCGGAACCTGGCGCGGCGGGCCCTCGGCATAGGAACTGGAGGCGTGGTCGCCAAAGGCGTTTGGCTTCATCGGGAACAATCCATTAAATGTAACTTACATTGTTACATGAAATTAGGACGGCAAGACAAGTGTAGGTTGGCCTGCAGTGCGGCCCGTACCTCGACAAGCTCACCATGAGGTCCGTTGCTCGCGATCCAAGTCTGCCGTCATTGCCCGGCTAGTTCGGGCAATCTACCTTCACACACAGCCAAAATGGATCACCCGGACAAGCCGGGTGATGACGTCGGACGGAGAGGGAGGGATAGACTTAGGCCAGTGCCTTGCGCACGCGGATGACCACGTCGACATGGCTGACCTTCATGCCTTTGGGGGCTTCGGGCAGGGCCGCGAATTCGACCGAGGAGGCGGGGATGTCGATCATCCGCTGCTCATCCTCCACGTAAAAGTGATGATGGTCCGAGGTGTCGGTATCAAAATACGAGCGCGAGGCATCCACCGCCACTTCGCGCAATAGCCCAGCCTCGTGGAACTGGTGCAGCGTATTGTAGATGGTGGCGAGCGACACGTTGACGTGAGCCTCGCTGGCCTCGCCATGCAACTGCTCGGCGCTGACATGGCGATGCGGCCCACCGAACAAAAGCTCGGCAAGCGCTACGCGTTGACGGGTCGGGCGAAGACCGGCCATGCGCAGCACCGCGGTGAGGCAGGGCTTGTGCGACGGCAGCGACCGGGCGGTCTGGGTACGATCAGTCATTGGGTCCTTGAAACGAAAAGGGCCAGAACGTGCTGGCTTGGTTATAGCTATGACACAAAAATCACACAAGCGGCAGGACTGTCGCACGGTTAGCGCATCGCCCCAAAGGCCAAGGCGCTGCGGCTTGACCCTCTTGGCGCACCCCTATACGAGACAAACCCTAGGGTTAAGCGGGGTGTGAGGCATGGCCGAGCGGCAAAACGCATTTGGGTACGAAGAATTGCTGGCGCACGGCCGCGGCGAATTGCCGGGCCAGATGGACGCCCGCCTGCCCGCGCCCCCCATGCTGATGTTCGATCGCATCACCAGCATCGAGGCCGAGGGCGGTGCCTATGGCAAAGGCTATGTCGTGGCCGAACTCGACCTCCATCCCGACCTCTGGTTCTTCAAGTGCCATTTCATCGGCGATCCGGTGATGCCGGGCTGCCTGGGGCTCGATGCCCTGTGGCAGATGACGGGCTTCTTCCTCGGCTGGTCGGGCTCGCCGGGCCGTGGCCGCGCCCTGGGTGGCGAGATCAAGTTCACCGGCCAGGCCACGGTCGACAAGAAGCTCCTCGAATACCGCATCGACATTAAGCGGCACATGCGTTCGCCCTTGCCGTTCGGCATTGCCACAGGCACGGTCAAGGCCGATGGCGAGGTCATCTACATCGCCGAAAATCTGCGGGTTGGTCTCATTCCCCTGGCAACAGAGGACAAAAGCGCCTGATAGGGGTGCAAAGACCCAAATTCCTGCACGATAATAAGAGACGCCTACGCAAGGGCGCCCGACCAAGACTACGGAGCTAGGCCAAGATGAGACGAGTTGTCGTCACCGGCATGGGTATCATTTCCTCGATCGGCAATTCGCTGGACGAGGTCACGGACAGCCTGCGGCAGTCGAGGCCCGGCATCGTCTTTGCCCAGGACTATGCCGAGCTGGGTTTCCGCAGCCAGGTCAAGGGCGATCCACGCCTCGATCCGTTCGAGATGCTTGATCGCCGCGTCACCCGCTTCATGGGCCGCGGCGCCGCCTGGAACTACCTCGCCATGCAACAGGCTATTGCCGATGCCGGGCTTGAGGAAAGCGATATCTCCAACCCCATGACCGGCATCGTCATGGGCTCGGGCGGCAGCTCCACCCGCACCATCGTCGAAGCCGCCGACACCACCCGCAAGAATACCAGCCCCAAGCGCATCGGCCCGCTGGCCGTGCCCAAGGCCATGGGCTCGACCGCTTCGGCAACCTTGGCCACCGCCTTCGGCATCAAGGGCGTCAACTATTCCATCACCGCCGCCTGCGCGACATCCAAGCATTGCATCGGCAATGGCATGGAACAGATCATGCTGGGCAAGCAGGATATCGTCTTTGCCGGCGGTCACGAAGACCTCGACTGGACGCTGTCCAACCTGTTCGACGCCATGGGCGCCATGAGTTCCAACTTCAACGAGACGCCGGAAAAAGCGTCCCGCTGCTACGATGCTGCCCGCGACGGCTTCGTCATCTCCGGCGGCGCCGGTGTGCTGGTGCTCGAAGAACTGGAACACGCCAAGGCGCGTGGCGCCAGGATCTGGGCCGAACTGGTCGGCTATGGCGCCACCTCCGATGGTCTCGACATGGTTGCCCCCTCGGGCGAGGGCGCCGCACGCTGCATGCAGATGGCCCTGCGCAATGTCGGCGGCAAGGTCGACTACATCAATCCGCACGCCACCTCGACCCCCGTGGGCGATCTCAAGGAAATCGAGGCCATCCGCGCCGTCTTCGGCAATGCGAACTGTCCGCCCATCTCGGCGACCAAGTCACTGACCGGCCACAGCCAGGGCGCCACCGGCGTGCATGAATCGATCTATTCGATCCTGATGATGAAGCACCGCTTCATCGCCGCCAGCGCCAATATCGACAATCTCGATCCGGTGTTCGCGGACATGCCGATCATCCGCCAGCGCCGCGACGACGTCGATCTGGGCGTGGTGCTATCCAACTCGTTCGGCTTTGGCGGCACCAATGCCGCGCTGGTGTTCAAGCATCCGGATGCTTGAGGTCGCATCTATCTCATAGCGCTCAACAACCACAATTCGTCACCCTCGGGCTTGACCCGAGGGCTCTTTACTTTGCTGTGCGGTCGGCGCGTGCATTTCCCTCGGGTCAAGCCCCAGGGTGACGGCCGGCGGGTGGGGTAGGTTTGGGGTGAACCACCCTCAGTACGAAAACTCACTAAACCGTGCGCCCTTGCCGTCATAGGTCAACACGCGCCGAATCAGTGGCTCGCCGATGCCGGTGATCAGCTTGATGGCTTCCATGGCCATCAGCGTGCCGATCACCCCGGTCAGTGGCCCCAATATGCCGGTCGCCTCGCAGCTCGGCAGGTCGGTGTCGTCGGCCTCCTCAGGGTAAAGATCGCCGAAGCGCGGTCCATCGGCTGCGAAGACCGTCACCTGTCCGTCGAACATCGAGACAGCCCCTGAAACCAGCGGCAGGCGCAGGGCCTCCGCCGCAGCGGCCGTGGCGCGGCGGGTCGCAAGATTGTCCGTGCCATCGAGGACCAGGTCGTAGCCGCCGAGGATCGTCGCCGCATTGCTGGCATCCAGTTGCTCGGCGTGAACCGTCACGGCGACATGCGGGTTGAGCGCATGGACAAAACGCTCCGCGCTCTCGGCCTTGCCCATGCCGATGCTGGTATGGATCACCTGGCGCTGCAGGTTGGAGAGTGACACCGCGTCATGGTCAACAATCCCCAACCGTCCGACGCCCGCGCCCGCCAGATAGGCGATGACCGGGCTGCCGATGCCACCTGCGCCCACCACCAGCACGCGCGCGGCTTTCAGCGCCTGCTGACCGCCGCCACCCATGCCCTTGAGCACCAGATGGCGCGCATAGCGGCGGGTTTCCTCGGGGGATAGCGGATCAGCGGCCAATTGGCACCGCGATGAAGCGCCGGTCCGGACCCTCGAAGCCCATGGAATAGACCGAGACGATGGCCACCATGTCCGGCGTCAGGTCGGGGGCGAAGGCGACGAGGCTTTCAAACGGCGTCACCACCGCATAGAGCCGATAGCCCTGCGGGCACCCCCGGCTCTCGGGCACCGATGTGTCGCGATAGACCTCGGCGGTCTTGCCGTCGACGGTGAGGCTCAGCGCGAAGCCGCTGACATAGTCCTCGCCCCAGGTGGCGCATTCGGGCGGGTCGATCCCTTCTTCGACGGTCGACAGCACCAGCTCGTAATCCTGCTCGGGATCGGCCATGCCATAGCCGGGGCGGCCGAAGCGCAGCCTCTGCATGTCGGTATCGAGCGCGCCATCGCCATTGAGCGCGACAATGTCCACCGGTTCGCCAAAGTCCAGCGCGTCCAGCATCGGCTGCGCCTCCGCCCTTACCTCGGCGCGCACTGCGGCGATACTGCTGGCCTCGTCCTCGATCACCTTGCGGATCGGCGTGCCCTTGACCCAGCTGTCCTTGTCCAGGTCGAGCACGAAGAGATTGGCATAGGCGAAGCCCGAGCCATCCTGAATGCCGAATTCCTCATAGGCGAAATAGGGGCCGGTCGACGAATAGCCGATAAAGCCGATGCCGGCCCGGTCACCTGCCCAAGCCGGCGTGGCCAGCAACAGCAGGCTAACCCACGCTCCGGCCAGTCGAGCCAAAACCATTGGCGCCGCGTTCCGTATCATCGAGCATCTCCGTCAGCCTGAATTGCGCGGCGCTCACCGGCGCCACCACCATCTGGGCGATGCGGTCGCCGCGTCGCACCACGAAATCGTCCTCGCCCAGATTGATCAGCGGCACCATCACCTCGCCGCGGTAATCCGCATCGATCGTGCCCGGCGCATTGAGCACGGTAACCCCGAACTTGACGGCCAGCCCCGAACGCGGCCGCACCTGGGCTTCGTAGCCCAGGGGCAGCGCCATGGCAAAGCCGCAGGGCACCAGCGCCCGCTTGCCCGGCGCCAGCACGATATCGGCGCCAGCCGCCAGGGCCGCGACCAGATCCATGCCCGCCGCCCCCGCCGTCTGCTGCCGCGGCAGCGGCAGGCCGGCGCCATGGTCGAGCCAGCGCAGCCCGATCGAAACTGCCTCGCTCATCAGGGCACCCGTACCACGGCATAATACTCGTCCGGCAAATCGGCCGTGCCGTTGATCAGGTCGAGGAATTGGATGGTCTCTTCCGCCGATTTCTTGTCGGCGGCGATCTTCATGTTGGATTCGACGATTTCGGCGCCCGAAAACACCAGCGTCACGCCATGGCCGGTGAAGAAGGCTTCCACCATCTTCTTGGTTTCGTCGTCCATGGTTTCGCCGGCGCCGATCTCTTCCTGCATGTTGGCCGTCGGCAGTGCCACGCGGACGAGGCCCGCACCGGCGGGGGTGAATACGATGGTCTGCTCGTCATTGCCCATGGTCAGGCCGGCAAACGGGCCTTCCTCGACGATAGTGCAGGTAGCGCTGCCATCGGCGTTTTCGGTGAGCTTACCCTCGGCGCAGAATTCGTCGTCCTTGGGCGCGTCGGCACCGGCCTGCTCGGCGCTCATCTTGACCATGGAATAGAAGTCCGCGCCCATGTCCTGCGTCAGGGTGGCCTTGGCGGTGGTCTCGCTCGTCAGGGCGACATCGACCTTGGCGTCGATACAGCCGGCAAGGGCGCCGCCCAGCAATAGCGTGGCGGCGAGCTTGCCGAGGGTTTTGAGCGTCATCTGTGTCGTCTCCCGGTTTGGCGGCAATCTATGGCCAAGTCCGGGGCCGGGCAAGCCAACCTACCAGGAGGTGATCGACAGCAGCCGCCACAGCGCCGCCAGGAGCGTCAGCCCGGCAATGCCCATCAGCGCCAGTATCGCGCCGCGCATCAGCCCGTCATGGCGGCGGTGCTTGTTGGCGTGATAATCGGCCAGCGCCAGCTCAGCCTGGGCGATGATGACAGGCAACCGTCCGGCCGCCTCGGCCGCGACCTTGAAGTGATCCTGCAGGTCCTGGATGCGGCCCAGGGGCCCTGCTTCCTTGCGCAGCCAATCACCCACGACGGGCTCGGCAATGGTCCAGATATCGAGATGGGGATCGAGCGAGCGCGCCACGCCTTCCACCAGCACCATGGATTTTTGCAGCAACACGAGTTCGGGGCGGGTCTGCATGTTGAACAGGTCGGTGATGACGAAGAGCTGGCCGAGCACCCGGGCCATGGAAATGTCCGATGCGGTGCGGCCATGCAGCGGCTCGCCGATCGAGCGGATGGCCAGCGCGAAATCGTCGACCGACTGATCCTTGGGCACATAGCCGATATCGAAATGGCGTTCCGCCACCAGCCGGTAATTGCGGGTGATGAAGCCATAGAGGATATCGGCGAGGAAGCGGCGTTCCTTGCGGTTGATGCGGCCCATAATGCCAAAATCGACGGCGATGACGTCGCCGGTTCGCGGATCGGCAAAGAGGTTCCCCGGATGCATGTCGGCATGGAAGAAGCCATCGCGAATGGCGTGCCGCAGGAAGCTCTGCAAGAGATTGCTCGCGAGCGCCTTGCGATCGACACCGGCCGCATCGAGCGCGGCATGCTCGCGGATAGGGATGCCCTCCACCCAAGAGGTGGTCAGCACATTCTGCGCCACATGATCCCATGAGACCGTGGGGATGACGAAGCCGGTATCGTCCTTGATATTCTCGGCCATCTCGGAGATCGCCGCCGCTTCGAGCCGCAGGTCGAGCTCCAGCCGGGCCGAGCGGTCGAGGGTTTCGACCACTTCGATCGGCCGCAGGCGTTTGGTGGATTTGACCAGCTTATCGGCCAGCCGCGCCGCAGCGTAGAAGCTCTCGATATCGGACATGAAGCGGTGCGCCACGCCGGGCCGCAGGATCTTGACCGCGACGGTTCGAGGCAGGCCGCTGGCAGGCTTGAGCCGGGCCCGGTGCACTTGGGCGATCGACGCCGCGGCGATGGGCGGACTGAGCTCGGTCAGCTCGTTTGCCTTATCCTCAAGCGCCGCCTGCAGGATCCCGGGCACCAACGCCGGATCGAACGGATCCATCTTGTCTTGCAGGCCTGCCAGGTCATTGGCGATATCGGGCCCAACCACATCAGGCCGCGTCGCCAGGGTCTGGCCGAATTTCACATAGGTCGGCCCCAACAGGTTAAGCGCCTTGTTGAGCCGCTCGACATGCCCGGTCTTGCGCACACTTGGCCGCTCGATCAGCCGGCCCAGCCAGATGCCGAAGCGCAATGGCGCCAGGGCCGGGGGCAGGCCCTTGGTCGAAATGATCGACAAAGCCCCCTCGCGCGCCAGCACATAGCCGGCCCGGATCAGCCGGAAATAGGCGGAAATCAGCACTCTTCACCTCTCCCTTCGGGGGAGAGGTCGGGCTTCGCAAAGCGAAGACCGGGTGAGGGGGCCTTTTCTGGGCGCGGTGCGGAGGATAGACCCCTCACCCGACCCTGCGGGTCGACCTCTCCCCGGAGGGGCGAGGTAAGCAAGAGTGTCATCAAATCTTCCACCCGGAGAACAGCGCCGCGATATTGCCGGTGAACGGCGTATGCTTGACCCGCTTGAAGCCGGCTTCGGACAGCATCGACTGGAACAGGGGTGGGTTGGGGAACTTGCGGATCGATTCTACCAGATACTGGTAAGGTTGCGCGTCGCCGGTAACCAGCCTGCCCATGGGCGGGATCAGCCGGTCCGAAAACGCCTTGTACATACTGTCGAAGCCGGGCACGTCGACCTGCGAAAATTCCAGCACCAGGATGCGTCCGCCACGCTTCAGCACGCGATGGGCCTCGTTCAGCGCCTTCTGGATACGCGGCACGTTGCGGATACCAAAAGCAATCGTATAGGCGTCAAAGCTCTTGTCTTCGAAGGGCAGCTCTTCGGCATTGGCTTCGACGAAGCTGGCCTGAGCAGGATAGCGCCAGCTCTTGGCGCGCTCGGCGCCGACGCGCAGCATGTCCGAATTGATGTCGCTGACCACGACCTCGGCATAACCGACCGAGGCATTGATGATGCGCTCGGCAATGTCGCCGGTGCCCCCGGCCATGTCGAGCACGCGCCAGGGCCGCGAGCCGCCCTTGGGCGGCGCCAGGTCGGCCACCATGGCATCCTTCCAGATGCGATGGACGCCGCCGCTCATCAGATCGTTCATCAGGTCGTAGCGGTCGGCGACGCCGCGGAACACCTTGTTGACCAGGCCCTGCTTGTCGTCCATCGCCACGGTCTGCTCACCGAAATGCGTGGTTTCTGGCGCGTTGCTCATGGCCGGGCTCGTTGTGCTGTTCCGCTAATCGCGCGCACCATATAGAAGCGATATCGGCTTTGCCATTGCGCAAAGCCGCGCAGGTAAAGAGGAAACTCCATGCCGGAATTGCCCGAAGTCGAAACCGTCCGCCGCGGCCTTGAGCCCTGGCTCGAAGGCGCGCGCATCGAGCGCGTCCAGCTCAATCGCAAGGACCTGCGCTTCCCCTTTCCCGAGGGGTTGCAGGCGGCGCTCGAAGGAACACGGATCGTCTCGATCGGCCGCCGCGCCAAGTATCTGCTGATCAAACTCGATAGCGGCAAGACCCTGCTGAGCCATCTGGGCATGACCGGCTCCTGGCGCTTCGCCGAGCACAGCATCGACAAGCCGCCGCGCTATTACGAGCCCGGCACCGAGCCCAAGCATGACCACATGGTCTGGGATATTTCCCATCCCCAGCACGGCAAGAGCCACCTCATCTATGCCGATCCGCGCCGCTTCGGCTTCATCGATTTGTTCGACGATCCGGCCGAGAGCGAATATCTCAACGAGCTCGGTCCCGAGCCGCTGGGCAATGACTTCAATGCCGATGAAATGGCCGCCGCCTTCAAGGGCAAGAAGGCGCCGATCAAGGCGGCCCTGCTCGATCAGCGCGTGGTCGCGGGGCTGGGCAATATCTATGTCGCCGAGGCACTGCATCGCAGCCACATCCTGCCCGATGTGCAGGCCGGCACGCTGGTGACGTCAAAGGGCAAGCCCAAGGCGGCGCTGGAAGACCTGGCCCATGCCGTCAGGCAGGTGCTGCTCGAAGCCATCGAGGTCGGCGGCTCCACCCTGCGCGACTTCCGCAATGCCGAAGGCGGCTCGGGCTATTTCCAGCATCGCTTCGCCGTCTATGACCGGGAAGGCGAGCCCTGTCCGACGCCCCTCTGCACGGGCACCATACAGCGCATCGTGCAGTCGGGCCGCTCAACGTTTTTCTGCCCAGTCTGCCAGAAGGCGCCATAGTTCGTGCGCTGAGGTCTACCCAAAACTCGATCGTCACCCTCGGGCTTGACCCGAGGGCACTCCACTTAGCCAGCGCACGGCAAGTGCGGGACCCTCGGGTCAAGCCCGAGGGTGACGATCGGTGGTGATGCATAGGCGGGCGCGCATAGCCGCCTCGCCCCCTGAATCCAGTTGACGCTTGCCCCCGCTTCCCCTATAGACCGCCCAACTTGGCGGCTGTCGATTGCCGCCGATTTCATTTCATCCCGGACGCCTGTCGCGCCTAGAGCGTGCAAGACGGCCGGTTGGACGCCAAGAGGACCGTTATGGCCAATACGCCGTCAGCCAAGAAGGCTACCCGCAAGATCGCTGCCCGCACCGCGGTCAACAAGTCGCGCCGCTCGCGCGTCCGCACCTTCATCCGCAAGGTTGAAGAGGCTATCACTGCCGGTGACCACAAGCTGGCGATGGAAGCCCTGGCGGTTGCCGCTCCCGAGATCAACCGCGCTGCGACCAAGGGCATCGTTCATGCCAATCTGGCCGCTCGCAAGGTCAGCCGCCTCAACAGCCGCGTTAAGGCGCTCAGCGCCTGATCGCTTCGCCGAGGCGCCCTTGGCGGCAGCCGGCGACATGACGAAAATTGGGCTCCGGAAGGAGCCCATTTTTATTGCCGGCAAACGGGCAAGGTTTTTCTGATTTTGCGGTTCTGTGTCATCGGCGTGACGGTGACACGACAGTGCAGCCTCAAGGGCGGCGTTGACGATTTCGTGAGAAACCACAGGGGCTTAATCGAAAGTCCCGCATTCTTGCAAATGTCACGGAGCGGACGTCTCGCACGTATTTCGGTGTCGGCGAGAATAAATTTTTTACCGCTTCGTAAGCTTGCGTGACAGGAATCTGCGTTGAGTCACAGAGCCTTGGTTTGAGGGATTTTTGCCGGCCGTGGGGGTCCAAAAACACAACGTCGGAGTCAAGCCCCCATTTTACAGATTCCACGGTTGCGGCCCCAAAATCGTCCCTCTAAAGTAATCTGGTCAGCTTGAAACGAGGCGCCGCCAGAGAGCGTCCGGGAGAGCTGGCAGGGTCGATTTCGGGGCGTTGATTGTTATCTGAGCGCGGCAGAAAGCCGGCGTGTTTTCAAAGTTGGTGAAGGTTGTGTTGGCAGCAGAATTGCCTGCCGGTCCGATCGGGGCCGGCGATTATTAGGTAGCGTTTCGGCCGGGTCAGGCTGGGTTCACGACAAGGATGAGTAAGACGCTGGTGGGCTAACCACCGGACAGGAACAGTGTGCCCGCAATGTCGGGTGCGGGGGCGAAGCCATGGCCAAAGGACGACACAGTCCGGGGCATGGCGTCAGACAAATACCGGCGGACTATGCGGGCCGTCGGCAACCTAATGGGGCTAAATCAATGATGCGACAGGCGACCGCCGGAAGAGACGATTGGGGCAGTGCTCAATCCTCTTCCATCAACACGACCAGCAAAGGCGAAAAACCTGTCATGAGCGCTCCCGATTCCAACGAAGCCCAGCGTGAGCTCTGGAACCGGGTCCGCGCACGCATCAAGGCCTCGGTCGGCGTCGACGTCTTTACGTCATGGTTCGCCAGCCTCGAGCTCGAAGAGATCGTCGATGATGTGGTGCACCTGTCGGCCCCCACGCGCTTTCTCTGTTCCTGGGTACAGTCCAATTATGCCGAGCGCCTGCTCGAGGCTTTTCGCCAGGACGATGAAAACGTCACCCGCATTCAGGTAACGTTGCGTGTCAACGGGCAGGCCCGTCCGCGCCTTGCCCAGCCCGCCGCTGAACCCGTCTCTCTCGCCGCAACGCCCGTGGCCGCCAGCGCGGCGCCCCAGGCGCCATCCGCACCGCGCCTCATCCGCGACAATACCGCTACCAAGGGCGATGCCCTCAGCGGCAGCGCCATCGATCAGCGCATGACCTTCGATACCTTTGTTGCCGGTTCGGCCAATGAGATGGCGCTTGGCGTGGCCCGCCAGATCGCGACCGCCGCCGCCAACAACACCGTGACCTTCAATCCGGTCTATATCCATTCCACCGTCGGCCTCGGCAAAAGCCATCTGCTCAATGCCATCGCCCATGCCGTGCAGTCGGCCGATGCGACCAAGAACATCGTCTATCTGACCGCCGACCACTTCATGTACCATTTCATCACCGCCGTGCAGCGCCAGTCGGCGCTCGGCTTCAAGGAATGGCTGCGCCGGGTCGACCTGCTGCTGATCGACGACATGCAATTCCTGCAGGGCAAGTCCGCCACCGAATTCGGCCATACGCTGGGCACCCTGCTGACCGGCGCCAAGCAGGTCGTGGTGGCCGGCGATGCGCCGCCGCGTGATCTCGAAATGCTCGATGAGCGCGTCCGTTCGCGACTCTCGGGCGGTCTCGTCGTGCCGATTTCCGGTTTCGATCTCGAGTTGCGCCGCGCCATTGTACAGCGCCGCGCCGACCAGTCGACCGCCCGCTTCGGCATGCATTTCCCGGCCCCGGTCATCGACTATATTTCCCGCGCCGTCATCAGCCATGGCCGCGACCTCGACGGCGCCGTCAACCGGCTCGTCGCCGCCAACCAGCTCACCGGTGAACTCATCACCGTGCCGCTGGCCGAAAAGACCCTGGGCGACCTGATCCGTTCGCGCGAAGCCCGCCGCGTCCGTATCGAGGACATCCTCAAGATCGTCAGCCGTCACTACAAGGTGCCGCGCAACGAACTGCTCTCGGCGCGCCGCTCGCGTGATGTCGTTCGTCCGCGCCAGATCGCCATGTTCCTGGCCAAGGCGCTGACCTCGCGTTCGCTCCCCGAAATCGGCCGCCGCTTCGGTGGGCGCGATCACACCACCGTCCTCCACTCGGTCCGCAAGGTCGAGCAGATGATCAAGGACGACGTGGAACTGGCGCAGGAGATCGAGCTGTTGAAGCGCATGCTCGAAGAATAACGACCGCAAAGCGCAAGCATGCTTGCAGCAGAGGCCGCCGGACCAGGGGTTCGGCGGCTTTGCTCTTTCGGGGTCGACCTAGGCCAGCGTCTGGTACAGCGCGTCCCAGCCACCGGCGAGGTAGAGCGCGGTGTAGAGCGAGCCGAAGGTGGAATTTCCCGGCAGCACATGGGTATGCCCGGCCTTCACCGCCGGCAGGCGGTTCCACAATGGATTATCGGCAAAGGCTTCGACCGAGCCGTTCTGGAAATCGAGGATCAGGAAGCCCTCGACATCACCGAGCAGCTCACCGGCGCTTTCAATGCCCACTTCGCCGCTATCGGCCAGGATATCGGCAGGCACGGCAAGCCCGCCAATTTCGGCCAACACCTGGCCCGGCATGACCTGCCCATAGGACGTGCCGAGCGTACGCACATGGATGGCGTTCTTGCTGGCATCGAGCTGGACCGCGGCGACCTTCCTGCCGGCGATGGCTCCGGCATGGCGGGCCTTGATGTCGGCGACCAGCCCATTGTATTGCCCGATGGTTTCGGCGCCGATCACCGGCTTGCCCAGCCATGCCGCCAGATTGGCGAGGTTGTCCTGCCAGGTGGCGAGATAGTCGGTGGGCAGGATAGGCGCGACCGCCTTGAGCTTGTTGAGCGGCCACCATTCCGAATCCGGATCGGTGGTCGGGCAGATGATCAGGTCCGGCTCCAGCGCCAGGATTTCCTCGATATTGGGCGGCGCACCCAGCATCGGCACGGCTGGGTCGAGCGGCACCCACGGCCGTACCGGGCTATGGCTATAGCCGATCAGGTTGAGCCCGAGTGCCACCGCCGGCTCCAGATTGGAGCGCGAGTCGATGGCGATCACCCGCTTGGGATCGGCCGGAATGTCATAGGTGCCCAGCGAGGTGGTGACGCTGTGCACGCCTTCCTGAGCCCGGGCGCCTCCGGTCATTACAGCGGTCAGCAGCGCCGTGCCGCTCAGGGCGAATTCGCGGCGGGTGAAATGCATGGTCATCGCGTGGTGTCCTTCCGGCTGCGCCATATCCGGCGAAAGTTATCGCAGCGAAGGCTATTTAAGATGATAATGGATGTCCAGTTATAGGGCGGCGCTACACCGTGACGCAATGGTGGGATTTCTCGTTGGCAAGCTCTGCCCCGCCCTTGCTAATCCGTTCACAAATTGTAAATGTCCAACCCCCGGCCTGCCGGGGGTTTTGCTGCAGACATGCAGCCGCGTAGTGCCAGGGAAGTAGCCGAATGAAAGTCACGCTCGAACGCAATCATCTGCTCAAGTCGCTGAGCCATGTGCACCGGGTCGTGGAGCGGCGGAATACCTACCCGATCCTGGCCAACGTGCTGTTCAAGGCCAGCGACGACAAGGTCGAACTGCGCGCCACCGATCTCGATATCGAAGTCACCGAGAGCGTGCCGGCCATGGTGGCGACCGCAGGCACCACAACGGTTCCCGCGCACACGCTCTACGAAATCGTCCGAAAACTCTCCGACGGCGCCGAAGTGCGCCTCGAGACCGATGGCGGCGAGAACATGGTTCTCACCTCCGGCCGCTCGCGCTTTAACCTCGCCTGCCTCAGCCCCGACAGCTTCCCCGATCTCAAATCGGGCAGCTTCGGCCACGAATTCTCCATGCCGGCTGCGGCTCTGCGCGAGCTCATCGAGCGCACCCAGTTCGCCATCTCCAACGAAGAGACGCGCTACTACCTCAACGGCATTTATTTCCACACTGTCGATGTCAGCAATGTCGGCACGGTATTGCGTGCTGTAGCGACCGATGGCCATCGCATGGCCCGCGCCGAGATCGAGGCGCCCGCGGGCGCCAAGGGCATGCCCGGTATCATCGTGCCCAAGAAGACCGTGGGCGAAGTGCAGAAGCTGCTCGATGGCGCCGATGGCGACGTGAATGTCGAGGTGAGCGACACCAAGATCCGCTTCACCGTCGGCTCGGTCGTGCTGCTTTCCAAGCTCATCGAAGGCACCTTCCCCGACTACGATCGGGTGACCCCCAAGAACAACGACAAGCAGATGAATGTCGACCGGGCGAGCTTCGCCACCGCCGTCGACCGCGTCTCCACCATTGCCTCCGAGCGCGGCGGCAAGGCCGTCAAGCTCCAGGCCAAGGATGGCCTTCTGGAACTGTCGGTGACCAACCCAGATCACGGCACGGCCAGCGAAGAGCTGGCGGTCGAGTTCGATACCGATGGCTTCGAGATCGGCTTCAACGCCCGCTATCTGCTCGACATCATTGGCCAGATCCGCTCCGACAGCGCCGTGTTCATGTTCAACGACGCCGGCTCGCCGACGCTGGTCAAGGACGACGGCGAAACGCGCGCGCTGTATGTTTTGATGCCGATGCGCGTGTAAGGGCAGCCTTGCACACCCCAAACTGGATCGTCACCCTCGGGCTTGACCCGAGGGCTCTTCACTTGGCCAATGTCAGCAAGTGCAACGCCCTCGGGTCGAGCCTGAGGGTGACGAGCGGTGGGCCTGGCGAAATGGCGGGACACTGAACCATGACCCGCCACCTCTCCCGCCTGCGCCTCACCGCCTTCCGAAACTATGCGGCTGCGGCGCTTGATCTAGACCAGCGCCATGTCGTTCTCACCGGCCCCAATGGCGCCGGCAAGACCAATTTGCTCGAAGCCATTTCCGTACTCTCACCCGGCCGTGGTCTGCGCGGGGCGAGCTTTGAGACATTGCAGGCGCATGGCAGCGATACCGGCTGGGCCGTCGCCGCCACCATCGAGACTGATGATGGCCCCGCCGATATCGGTACCGGCTCATCGCCCGATGGCGGCCGCCGCGTCCGCATCAATGGCGCCAATGCCCGCTCCATCGAGGCCATGAGTGACTACCTGCGCGTATTGTGGCTGACCCCGGCAATGGATGGCCTCTTCTCCGGCCCGGCCGGTGATCGCCGTCGCTTTCTCGACCGGTTGGTGACCACGCTCATTCCCAGCCATTCGGCTTCGGTCGGCGACTATGAAAAGGCCATGCGGCAGCGCAATCGACTGCTCGAGGACAATGGCGATGCCGCCTGGCTTTCGGCCATCGAGACGCAAATGGCCGAACTGGGCGCCTCGATCCATCTCGCACGCACCGATAGCCTCACCCATTTGCAGGCGCTGATCGAGCAGAGCCTCGACGATGAGAGTTTTCCCGCCGCCCATCTGGCGTTGACACCGCTCTTCGAGCATGGCGCCGAGCCGCACTCTTCGGCGGCGCTCGAAACCGCGCTGATCGAGGCCTGGCGGGGCTCGCGCGGGGTTGATCGGGCGGCCGGACGCACCATATCAGGACCACACCGCGTCGATCTCGAAGTGACCTATGCCCAAAAGGGCATGCCGGCTGCCTTGGGTTCGACCGGCGAACAGAAGGCCCTCCTCATCGGCCTCATCCTCGCCCATGCGCGGCTGGTCAAACTGCGGACATCAATCACGCCCTTCCTCCTGCTCGACGAAATTGCCGCCCATCTCGATCCGGACCGCCGCCGGGCGCTGTTTTCGGCCCTCGACGGACTGGGTACGCAATGCTTCCTCACTGGTACCGACAGGCTTCTGTTTGAGGCGCTGGGCGAGCGGGCGCAGGCCGTTACGGTGCGCGAGGGGCGGATGTCCAAGGACTAAAGGCACATTGATCCAACCCACCCACAATCGCTTCCCGCGGACTTGATCCGCGGGTCACGCTCAACCCGGCGCAATTGGCAAGAGACCCCCGGATCAAGTCCGGGAAAAGCACGGTGGGAGGGGTGATGGCGAAGACCGCGCGCCGCCCGGCACGGAGGGACCTGCAATCCCCCGCAAACACCCTTCAAACGGCCATTTTGCTTGGGCTTATACCCCCGTTCCGATAGAACAAAACTTACTCTGAAACGACTGATTCGGACCCCATGACCGATAGTGAAAATCCCCTTCCCGAAGAATACGGCGCCGACAGCATCAAGGTGCTCAAGGGCCTCGATGCCGTGCGCAAGCGCCCCGGCATGTATATCGGCGATACGGATGACGGCTCGGGCCTGCATCATATGGTCTATGAAGTCGTCGATAACGCCATCGACGAAGCGTTGGCCGGCCATGCCGATCTGGTCACGGTGACGCTCAATGCCGA
This sequence comes from Devosia lacusdianchii, assembly GCF_022429625.1. Lineage (NCBI taxonomy): Bacteria > Pseudomonadati > Pseudomonadota > Alphaproteobacteria > Hyphomicrobiales > Devosiaceae > Devosia > Devosia lacusdianchii. The sequence goes on from NZ_CP092483.1 coordinate 109,027, forward strand.
TGGCTCGGTGACGGTCATCGACAATGGTCGCGGCATCCCGACCGGCATTCACAAGGAAGAGGGTATCTCGGCCGCCGAGGTCATCATGACCCAGCTTCATGCCGGCGGTAAGTTCGACCAGAACTCCTACAAGGTTTCCGGTGGCCTGCATGGCGTGGGCGTTTCGGTGGTGAACGCGCTCAGCCAGTGGCTCAAGCTCAAGATCCGCCGCGACGGCGGCGTGTTCGAGATGAGCTTCACCCATGGCGATTCCGATGCGCCGCTCAAGCAGACCGGAACCTATGTCGAGGACAAGCAGCCCGGCACCTATGACGGTCGGAGCGGCTCGGAGATCACCTTCTTCCCCTCGGCCGAAACCTTCACGATGGTGGAGTTCGATTTCAAGACGCTGGAGCATCGCCTGCGCGAGCTGGCTTTCCTCAATTCAGGCGTCCGCATTCTGCTCCACGACCTGCGACACCCCGAGCCAGTGACCACCGAGCTGTTCTACGAAGGCGGTCTCGAGGCTTTCGTGCAATATCTCGACAAGTCCAAGTCCGCCGTGGTCGACCGGCCCATCACCATGATCAGCGAGAAGGACGGCATCACCGTCGAAGTGGCGCTGCAGTGGAATGACAGCTACCACGAAAACGTCCTCTGCTTCACCAACAACATCCCGCAGCGCGATGGCGGCACGCACCTTGCGGGCCTGCGCGGCGCGCTGACGCGCCAGGTTGTCGGCTATGCCGAAAGCTCGGGTATCGCCAAGCGCGAAAAGGTCACCATGACCGGTGACGATACGCGTGAGGGCCTGACCTGCGTGCTCTCGGTCAAGGTGCCAGACCCCAAGTTCAGTTCACAGACCAAGGACAAGCTGGTTTCGTCCGAAGTTCGCCCTGTGGTCGAGAACATCGTCAACGACAAGCTCGGCCAGTGGTTCGAAGAGCATCCCAACGAGGCCAAGATCATCGTCGGCAAGGTCGCTGAAGCCGCCGCTGCCCGCGAAGCCGCCCGCAAGGCGCGCGAGCTGACCCGCCGCAAGGGTGCCCTCGAAATCTCCTCGCTCCCCGGCAAGCTCGCCGATTGCCAGGAACGCGATCCCGCCAAGTCGGAAATCTTCATCGTCGAGGGTGACTCGGCGGGTGGCTCCGCCAAGCAGGGCCGCGACCGCTCCAATCAGGCCGTGCTGCCACTCCGTGGCAAGATCCTCAACGTCGAGCGCGCGCGCTTCGACCGCATGATCTCGTCCGAACAGGTCGGCACGCTGATCACCGCGCTCGGCACCGGCATCGGCCGCGAAGAGTTCAACGCCGATAAGCTGCGCTACCACAAGATCATCATCATGACTGACGCCGACGTGGACGGCGCCCACATCCGCACCCTGCTGCTGACCTTCTTCTACCGGCAGACGCCGGAGCTGATCGAGCGCGGCCACATCTACATCGCCCAGCCGCCACTCTACAAAGCCATGCGCGGCAAGTCCGAGCAGTATCTCAAGGACGAGCGGGCGCTGGAAGATTATCTGCTCGATTCCGGTCTCGATGAAGCCGTGTTCAAGACCCGCGACGGTGTCGAACATGCCGGCTCCGACCTGCTCTCCATCCTGCAGCAGGCCCGCGACATCGTCCACGCCATCGAAAATCTTAACACCCGCTACAACAGGAGCCTTGTCGAACAGGCTGCTATTGTCGGCGGTCTCGATCCCGAAGCCATGGCTGACCCGGCCCGTATCGGCGAGGTGATGAGCCGCGTTGCCAACCGGCTCGATCGGATTTCCGACGAGCTAGAACGCGGCTGGACCGGCGCCATTACCGACGAGGAAGGGCTCGCCTTCTCGCGCACCGTGCGCGGCGTGGCCGAGACCCATCAGATCGACAAGGCCCTGCTGCAAAGCGCCGACGCGCGCAAGCTGCGGCAATTGGCCGAACGTTTGGACGAGATCTATGGCGGCGTACCGACGCTGACGCGCAAGGGCGAGAGCCAGCCGATCTTCGGACCCGCCTCACTGTTCAAGACCGTCACCGATGCTGGCCGCAAGGGCGTGTCGCTGCAGCGCTACAAGGGTCTGGGCGAGATGAACGCTTCCCAGCTCTGGGAAACCACGCTCGACCCCAATGCCCGCACCCTGCTCAAGGTCGAGATCGACCAGATCGACGAGGCCGACCAGATTTTCACCTCGCTGATGGGTGACCTGGTCGAACCCCGCCGCGACTTCATCCAGGAAAACGCGCTGAGCGTCAGCAATCTGGACGTCTAGCGGCTCATCTATCGGAACCACTCACGGTCCCGCACATTTCGTCGAGCTGCTCAAGCCGAGGTATTGCTGTGCGGGACTACGCGATCGTGGAAGCGCCATCGACGTTGGGCCTGTCCGGGTCCGGCGTCGAGCAATTGAGCGGGCGGCTGCTCGAGCATGGCCTGGCTGAGCGGATCGGCGCCCGCTGGCAGGGGCGGTCCTCCCGTCCGTGCCCTCCGGCCGCGATCCGCAGACCGGCATTCTCAACGTCAGCGAAATAGCAGCCTACGGTCCGCAACTGGCCAACGTCGCCGAGGCGGTGTTGGACGCGGGCGAATTTCCCATTCTGCTGGGCGGTGACTGCACGATCCTGCTAGGGTCGACGCTGGCATTGCGCCGGCGTGGGCGCTATGGCCTGCTTTTTCTCGATGGCAATGCCGACTAAACCCGTTTGCCCGGTCGTCGCCTTGCCGGGCTTCTGGCAGAGACGCTGGTTGCCGCGCGGACTGGCTCGTAGGGTAACGTTCACCCAACTGAACACTGCGTTGCCCAGAACGGGATTGGTTGCGGCGCGGTCTCGGCATAGCTAAGCGGTAAAGGCATCGCGTTTCCGCCGCTGCCAATCGGGTAAGCAATATGAAAAAGATCGGTTTTCTGTCCTTCGGCCATTGGACGCCGTCGCCGCAGTCCCAGACGCGGACAGCAGGCGACGCCTTGCTGCAGTCCATCGATCTGGCCGTCGCCGCCGAGGAATTGGGCGCCGACGGCGCCTATTTCCGCGTGCACCATTTTGCCCGCCAACTAGCCTCGCCGTTTCCGCTGCTGGCAGCGATCGGCGCGAAAACCAGCAAGCTCGAGATCGGCACCGCCGTCATCGACATGCGCTACGAGAACCCGCTCTACATGGCCGAGGATGCCGGCGCGGCCGATCTGATATCTGGTGGCCGCCTGCAATTGGGCATCAGCCGCGGCTCGCCCGAGCAGGTCATCGATGGCTATCGCTATTTCGGCTATGCGCCGGAGGACGGCAAAACCGATGCCGACATGGCGCGCAGCCAGACCGAAGTACTGCTCGAAGTGCTCAAGGGCAATGGTTTTGCCCAGCCCAATCCGCGCCCGATGTTCCCCAACCCTCCCGGCATGCTGCGGCTGGAACCGCATTCCGAAGGCCTGCGCGAGCGCATCTGGTGGGGTGCGGCGACCGATGCCACGGCGGTCTGGGCGGCCAGGCTCGGCATGAACCTGCAAAGCTCGACCCTCAAATTCGACGAGAGCGGCAAGCCCTTCCACATCCAGCAGGCCGAGCAGATCCGCGCCTACCGCGCTGCCTGGAAAGACGCTGGGCATGCCCGTGAACCACGCGTGTCGGTCAGCCGCTCGATCTTCGCCCTGGTCAACGATATGGACCGCGCCTATTTCGGCGGCGGTGGTCGGGAAGAGGATAGCTTTGGCTATATCGAGCCCGAAAAGCGCGCCGTATTCGGGCGCGGCTATGCCGCCGAGCCGGAACAATTGATCAAAGAATTGGCGGCCGACGAGGCGATTGCCGAGGCCGATACCCTGCTACTCACCGTGCCCAACCAGCTTGGCGTCGCCTACAATGCCCATGTGATCGAGGCAATTTTGACTCAGGTGGCGCCGGCATTGGGTTGGCGCTGAGGCCGGCCGGGCCACTTCGATAGCTCCAACCCACAATCGCTCCCCGCGGACTTGATCCGCGGGTCTCTCCTCGCCTGTGCCGTGTTGAGGGTGTCCCGTGGATCAAGTCCACGGGAAGCGCCGGTGGGTGCGGTGGGGCAGCAACCTCGTGGCGAACGCACCGCGAGGTCACGAGGCCCTAGTCCGGCAACCGATACGCCGAACCCCCGCAGCCGCTGGCCTGCCAATAGGCATCGACCGACGTGAACCGTCCATGGGAGGCCTGTTCCACCGCCGCGGCAAAGGCCATGGCCTGGCACTCGTCCGAGCCTGCGACCACATGCACCATTTCGTGCAGGATGGTCAGCTCGCGCAGCGCATCGGTGCCGCTGTCGAAGAATTCCGGGCAGAGCACCAGTGTGGCGACGCCGTTTTCGGGCGGAATGCGGACGAAGGCGGCAAACCGGCTACACGAGCCGGTCGCCGTGGCGCGGATCTGCAGCTCGACCGTCACGCTCCCGCCCCAGACGGCGGAATCGAACTGCAGGAAGCTCATGGCGTCGCGATAGGCGCCGGTATCGACCCCGAAGGCGCTGGCGCCAAGCTTGGGAAATGCCTGCTCGAACGTGGCGAGTGCGGCCACGAAGGCTCGGTCAAGCACCGCGCGGTCATCCGCCATGGCGGGCAGCGTCGGGCACCAGGTCATTGCTGCCACTAGGCAGGGCCCAATCACCCGTGCATATCGTAAGCTGTTCATGAGCCCCACATAAACCGGCCATGATCACCAGGACAATGCTGGCTCCGTTGAATTGTGCTTGAGGGGATCGTCATGAAATTTGTTTCTGCCGCGATGGCACTGGTGGCCTTCGCTTTGCCTGCTCCCGCGCAGGACGATGCGGGCGTTCCAATGCTCCGCGTCTATATCGACACGCCCTATTTCTATGAGCTTATCGTCCGGCAGAACAACTTTGACGATCCTGGTGCGCAGAGCTTCGAACTCGTCGTCGAGGGCAAGGAAGTCGGCACCTCCGAGATCGTCATCGATTGCATCACCGGAGAATATTCCGAGACCGTCACCAGCGACTGGACCGGCAATGCGGCCGATTTCGTCCCCGCTGCGATAAAGGCCTACGAGAACCTTTACTGCTAGGCGAGCCCTCGCGCTGTGACACCCTGGCAACAGGCCGGTTGAACTCGTCAAACCCCACATAAACCGGCCACAATTGCCCCGGACAAGGGTCTCATGGCCGCGTGGCAAGCGCCCCGAAAGGGATGACGCGTCACGAGACGGTCAGGATTGGCCTTAACCTACTGCTAACCTCTTGTTTCCCATTGGCGTGGAACGGGGTAGAAGCGGCAAAAGGCTTTCTCTCAGGGTTCGCTTGATGGATTTTCGCATTTCCGCCGATGACCGTGTTGGCGCCCAGCCCAATAAGGGCGGTAAGCCGCAGGCGACCGCCCGGGGTAAGGGCGGCCAGCGTGTCGAGCCCTCCATGGGCCACTCGGTCGGCGTCTTCGTCGATGACGAGCGGTCCGGCGGCGCGCCGCCCAGCGGTCCCAAGGGCAAGGCACCCAAGCCGCCGCGCCGCGGCAAGGCCAAGCCCGTCGCCAAGAAGAAGCGTTCGCGCAGCGGCGGCTTTCTCATGGGCATCCTGTGGTGGGGCTTTGTCGCCTGCCTCTGGGGCGGCATCGCCGTTATCGGCATCATCGTCTATTACGGTGCGCAATTGCCCTCGTCCAACACCTGGGCCATTCCCGATCGTCCGCCCAATATCCGCATTCTGGCGGCCGATGGCAGTCTGATCTCCAATCGCGGCGCCACCGGCGGCGAGGCCGTCACCTATCGCGAACTGCCCTATTATGTGCCCGCCGCGATCATCGCCAGCGAAGACCGCCGCTTCATGAACCATTTCGGCGTCGATCCGATCGGCCTGGTCTCGGTGGCCATCGAATCGGTGCAGGCGGGCGACGTGACCCGCGGCGCTTCCACCATCACCCAGCAGGTGGCCAAGAACCTCTTCCTGACACCGGACCAGACCCTGGGCCGCAAGGTGCAGGAAGCCATTCTGGCGGTGTGGCTCGAACAGAACTACACCAAGGAAGAAATCCTCGAACTCTATATGAACCGCGTCTATTTCGGCGCCGGCGCAACCGGTATCGAGGCCGCGGCGCAGACCTATTTCGGCGTCTCGGCGCGCAACCTGTCGCTGGGCCAGGCCGCCATGCTGGCCGGCATCCTGCCGGCGCCATCCGCCTACAATCCCAAGTCCAATCCCGAACGCGCCATCGAGCGCCAGCGCCTGTCGCTCAACGCCATGGCGCGCGACGGTTACATTACCTCAGAGGAAGCCGCAGCCGCACAAATCGACCCCAGCCAGAGCGTGCGCACCCGCGTCGCCGGCTCGGAAGACTATGTCGCCGACTGGGTGGAATCGCTGATGACCGCCTATATCGGCGACATCAAGAGCGACGTGGTGGTGCAGACCACCATCGACTGGAAGATGCAGAAGGACGCCGAGTTCATCGTCAAGGAACTGGTGGCCTCCGAAGGCCCCAAACGCAACTTCAACCAGGGCGCTCTCGTCGCCATGGATGTCGACGGCACCATCCGTGCCATGGTCGGCGGCGTTGATTACCAGGCCAGCCAATATAACCGCGCCGTCACCGCCAAGCGTCAGCCCGGCTCGGCCTTCAAGCCCTTCGTCTATATGGCGGCCATGGAGAAGGGCTATACGCCCGATACTTTAGCGGAAGACGCGCAGTTCGACTACAACGGCTGGAGCCCGCGCAATGCCTCGCGCAAATATGCTGGCACCGTGACCCTGCGCCAGGGCCTGGCCTATTCGCTCAATACGATTTCGGCACGCCTCGCCATCGACGTCACCCCCGAAGCGGTGGTGGATGTGGCAACGCGCATGGGCATTTCCTCCCCGCTGACTGCCGTTCCATCGATCGCCCTGGGCACGCAGGAAGTGAACCTGCTCGAGCTGACCAGCGCCTATGCCCCCTTCGCCAATGGCGGCATGGGCGTCATCCCCAACGTCATCACCTCGATCAAGTCCAAGGAAGGCGACGTGCTCTACGAAGCCTCCAATGCCGGCCCGGGCCGGGTGGTTGACCCCAATGTGCTCGCCGAGATGAACGACATGCTGACCACGGCGGTGGAAGTGGGCACCGGCAAGGGCGCCAATCTCGACGGCTGGCCGATCGCCGGCAAGACCGGCACCACCAACGATTCCAAGGACGCCCTGTTCGTCGGCTATACGGCCCGCATGGTCACCGGCGTCTGGCTGGGCAATGACGATGCCACCAAGACTTCGCTGTCGGGCGGTAACGTGCCGGCCGCCATCTGGTCCCAGTTCATGACCAAGGCCCATGCCGGCAAGGAGATCGCCCAGATCCCCGGCGGCAGCTATGAGGGTCAGCTCGTGGCCCAGCAGGTCATCGACCCGGCCACCGGTCAGGTGGCGATCGATCCGGCAACGGGTCAGCCGATGACGCAATATGTCGATGCCGGCACTGGTCAGCCGGTGCAGACATCAGTCGATCCGGCCACCGGCCAGCTCATGCGCCTTGACCCGGCGACCGGCCAGTTCGTTGCCGCCACGGCGGCACCTGCTGCTAACCAGCCGATCCAGACCGGCCAGATGGTCGACCCCAATACCGGGCTGCCGGCGAACGGCGCCATCTATGATGCCAATGGCGTGCAGATCGACCCGGCGACCGGCTTCCCGATCAACAATGGTGGTGGCGGTGGCATGCTTGTCGACGCCAACGGGGTGCAGATCGATCCCGCCACCGGCCTGCCCGTCGGGCAGGTGGTCGGCGGCAACCAGGTGATCCAGCCAGGCCAGGCCATCGACCCGGTCACCGGCTTCCCGCTGCAGGCGCAGAGCAATGGCGTCGGCCAGGCGCCGATCGATCCGAGCACCGGCCAGCCCATGGTTCTGGTGGTCGATCCGGCCACCGGCCAGCAGGTCTGGGTGCCCAGCACTCCGGCCCAGATGCAGCCGCCGGCCAATCTCGGCCAACCCGTTCCGATCGACAATCCCAATAGCCAGCGCACGCTGATGGACCTGATCTTCGGCGGCGAGCAGAACTAGGCTTCGCCGCCGAAACCAGCAATCTGCGTCATCACCCGGCTTGTCCGGGTGATCCATCTTTGCGGCGCCATGGATTGCCCGGACCAGCCGGGTGATGACGGGTGCCGGGGACTTAGGAAAGCCGGCTGGAGCTCACCCGCCATGCGCCATCAATTGCCGGCCATGCGCCTTGAGCCAGGCGCGGCCGCGTTCCATGTCGGGCAGGGTGCGCTTGACCGTGGCCCAGAACGCCGCCGAATGGTTCATCTCGACCAGATGCGCCACTTCATGGGCCGCGACATAGTCGAGCACGAAGGGCGGCGCCAGCACCAGCCGCCAGTTGTAATTGATATTGCCCGATGACGAGCACGAACCCCAGCGGCTCGCCTGGCTGCGCATCTTGACCGACTTGACCGTCACCCCCAGCCGCGCCGCATGAACAGCCGTGCGGGCCGCGAGGTCAGCCTGCGCCTCCTCCTTGAGCCAGTCGGTCAGCCGGCGCGCCTGATGCTGGGGATCGCCCGGCACCAGCAGCACCGCCTCGCCACCGTCGTCGGCCACTTCTACGCGTCCGCGCAGCTTACCCGTGCCGATGATGCGATGATCGACCCCGCGTAGCGGCACCACCCCGCCATCGGCGAAACGGGTAGCCTCCGGCGCCCGCTTGAGCCGCGCTGCTAGCCAGTTGTGATGCCGGTGCAGGAATGCCTCAGCTTCGGCCCATTTGCCATGCGGCGGCAAGCTCAGTAGCGGCCCGCCGCTATGGGGGATCGACAGCCGATAGCTCCGCGCCCGCGCATTGACCCGTACGGTCACGATCACCGGCGCGCCGTCGATCTCGATCGTGGTGCTGGCCGGAATTTTGGCTTTGGCGCGGAAGAACAGGTTCATGGGGTCTCGGGAATCGCGGGGACGATTGTAGCGGGAATTTGCGGCGATGACTCCTCCCCACCGTGTCATTCCGGCGAAGGCCGGAATCCATCTCGAGATGACTGGGCACCCGCGAACGCGGAGAGACCTCAGGACGATCCCCGCCCTCGCCGGGATGACATCGTCGATGTGAAACAAAAAAGCGCCCCTTGCGGGGGCGCCAGTTCAGTCGTTGGGAACGACCGGCTTCAGGAGGGAGACGCTTGGCGGCGCGTAGCGCGCCCCGTGTCAGAGTGGCCAGGGCTTAGCCGTTATTGTTGCCCCAGCCGTTGTTGTTCTGGTCGCCATTGTCCGGCTTGGGCTCGGTATAGCCCTGGCGCGAACCGCGGCGTTCATTCATGAAGCGATCGAATTCTTCCCGATCCTTGGCCTTGTTGAGGTTGGCCATGTATTCGTGGAAGGCGTCGATCTCGGCGTCGAGGCGAGCGCGTTCTTCGTCGAGGCGCTTGAGCTGTTCGGCGCGGTAGTCGTCAAAGGCTGCATTGCCACTCGAGCTCATGCCGTAACTCCGGTTGTTATGCCAGCCGCGGTGCTGCGGCTTGTTGGACGTGCACCAGGCCTTGCCCTTGTTGAAATAGGCTTGCGCCTTTTCGGGCGAGCCGCCGAATTTTTCGCCCCAGATGATGTAGGCGAGCATGGCGAGGCCCAGGGGCCAGAACAGGATAAAGCCCAGAACCATGAGGGCTATGGTCAGTGGCGACCATTGAGGTTTGATGATTGCTGTGGTCATTTCGGTTTCATTCTCCCAGTCACGATGAGCAATACGTGGCCCACGCTGGGGTGGGATCAATGCTGTGCCTATGGTTTTTTGGCCTTGAAATGAAACGTCGTGATCCCCATAGCGTCGCCCGAATCCGTCCTTGGAAAGCCATTGCATGACCATGATTCAGGCCGATGGCCTGCCTTTGCCCTCCACCTGGCGGCCCTTGCGTCAGCAAACCCTGGTCCTGTTGCGCTGGCTGGCTGTCGCTGGACAGACCATCGGCGTGCTGTTCGTGCAATTCGGCCTCGGCTTTCCACTGCCCCTGGTCGAGTGCTTCGCGCTCATCGCGCTGTCGGCGGCGCTCAATATCTGGCTGGTGGTCCGTTTCGGCGTCGGCCATCGGCCGTCATCACTGTTCGCAGCCTGTCAGGTGGCATTTGATCTCTGCCAGCTCGGGGGCCTCCTGGCGTTGACCGGAGGTTTGCAGAATCCGTTCTCGCTGCTGCTGCTGGCGCCGGTTTCGGTCTCGGCGACGACGCTGCCGCAGCGCGCCACCTTCTTTATCGCGCTTCTGGCCGCCATCATCGCCTCGGCCCTGGCGGTCTGGCACCTGCCGCTGCCCTGGGACCCCAGCGAACGGCTGGTGTTCAACCGCATCTATGTCATCGGCATCTGGGTTTCGATCGTCTGCGGCGTGGTCTTCATCTCCGCCTATACCAATCGCGTGGCCCATGACGCCCGCCAGATCGCCGATGCACTGGCCGCCACAGAGCTGGCGCTGTCGCGCAAGGAGCAGCTTTCTGCCCTCGATGGCCTCGCCGCCGCTGCCGCCCACGAATTGGGAACGCCGCTCTCGACCATTGCTCTGGCCGCCAAGGAAATGCGCAGTGAGGTCGAGCCGGCCAGCGATCTGGCCGACGATGTGGAGCTGATCATCGAGCAGGCAGCGCGTTGCCGCGCCATCCTGGCCAAGCTGCGCAATCTCGGTAGCGATGGCGGCGACCCCTTCGCCGCGGTGCCGTTGACGGACCTGCTGGCCGAAGTCGCCCGTCCGCATGAAGGGCGCGGCAAGGCCATCCTGTTCTATTACGAACGCGCTGCCGGCGAGGCGCCGGTGTTTCAGCGCAGCGTCGGCCTGCTCTATGGCCTGGGCAATCTTATCGAAAACGCCTCCGACTTTGCCCGCAGCTCGGTGCGTATCGAGGCCGCCTGGGATCGCGAGGCCATCTCGGTCTCGATCACCGATGACGGCCCCGGCTTCGCCCCCGAACTGATCGCGCGGCTGGGCGAGCCCTATCTCACCAGCCGCCCGCGCGATCCCCAGGGTCCCGACGCTAACAAGCCCGGCGGCCTGGGCCTGGGTGTGTTCATCGCCAAGACCCTGCTCGAACGCACCGGTGCGCGCCTGGCCTTCGAGAACATCGCCAGCGACGGCCATGCCCGCGTGCGCATCGTCTGGCCGAGGAGTGCCGTGGAGGCTAACGCTTAACCGGCCTGCGACAGCGACACATTTTGACCTTTCTTCGGCAAACCCTTAAATGAAACCCATGAGTACAATCGAAGAACTTCTGGCCACCGACCCCAGCCTGCTCCTCGTTGACGACGATGTGGCGTTTCTGCAGCGCCTTGAGCGCGCCATGGCGCGGCGCGGTTTCGATGTTCGCATCGCCGGCTCGGTCGCCGATGGCCTCGCCGCCGTCGCCGAAAAGCCCCCCGCCTATGCGGTGGTCGATCTACGGCTGGAAGACGGCAATGGTCTTGAAGTCGTCTCGGCGCTGCACACCAAGCGCCCCGATGCGCGCGCCGTGGTGCTGACCGGCTACGGCAATATCGCCACCGCCGTCACCGCTGTGAAGTTGGGCGCCATCGACTATCTCAGCAAACCCGCCGACGCCGACGACGTCATCAATGCCCTGCTCGCCACCGGCGAGGACAAGCCCGAGCCGCCGGAAAACCCGATGTCGGCCGATCGCGTGCGCTGGGAACACATCCAGCGGGTGTACGAACTCTGTGACCGCAACGTCTCCGAGACGGCGCGGCGCCTGAACATGCACCGCCGGACGCTCCAGCGCATCCTGGCCAAGCGCGCGCCGCGCTAGGCGCGATATCCGTCCTTCACGGATCGTCACCCTCGAGCTTGACCCGAGGGCACTACGCTTTGTCATCGTTCCGCCAGTACAGAGCCCTCGGGTCAAGCCCGAAGGTGACGTGCGGTGGCGTGACGAAATCGTTGGTGCGATTGCCTTGTCGTGCCCAACCCCACTCGGCAATGACACAGTGTTGGCTTAGTCTCCGACCAACACTGCAAAAAACCTTGGGAGCATCGCATGACCGTCACCCTTCATTTCCACGGCGCGGCGGGTACGGTGACCGGCTCCTGCTATCGCGTGGTGCATCCGGGCGGGCAATTCCTCGTAGATTGCGGCCTGTTCCAGGGTAATAAGTCTGTTCGCGACCTCAATCTCAAGCCGACCCCGTTCGATCCCAAAGCGATCGACTTTCTGCTGCTCACCCACGCCCACATCGATCACGCGGGCCTCTTGCCCAAGCTCTATCGCGAAGGTTGGCGCGGGCCGATGTGGATGACCGAGCCGACCTCGGGCCTGCTCGAATACCTGCTGCCCGACAGCGCCGGTATCCAGGAAAGCGAGGCCGAGCGCGAAACCAAGAAGCATAGCCGCCGGGGCGACGAGCCGGCCAAACCGCTCTACACCATGGAAGACGCCAACGAGGCGCTGGCGCATCGCAACACCTGCCAGTATGGCGAGTGGATCACCCCAGGCCGCGGCGTGCGCGCCCGCTACTGGAATGCCGGCCACATCATCGGCTCGGCGTCGATCGAGGTCGAAGTTGAGGATGGCAATGGCAAGCCGATCCGCCTGATGTTCTCGGGCGATATCGGCCCTGATGAGAAGGTGTTCTACAACGAACCCGAGGGGCCTGCCGGGTTCGACTACATTCTCTCCGAATCCACCTATGGCGGCCGCGAGCGCGAGGATTACACGCTCGTGCAGCGTCGCGCCGCGCTCAAGGAAGAGATCAACGCCGCCATGGCGCGCGGCGGTAATCTCGTCATCCCCGCCTTCGCCGTCGAGCGCAGCCAAGAGCTGCTGCACGACATCGGCTACCTGATCAAATCAGGCGAGATCGACCCCAAGCTGGTCTTCCTCGATAGCCCGCTGGCCAGCAAGGTCACCGGCGTCTATCGCAAATATTCCAAGATGTTCGAGGACGTCGAGCTCGGCGCCGACGAGCTCTTCAACGATCCACGCTTCCGCATCATCGAAGCGGTGGAAGATTCCAAGGCCATCAACACAATCCGTGGTGGTGCTATCATCATGTCGGCTTCCGGCATGGCCGATGCCGGGCGCATCAAGCACCATCTGCGCAACAACCTGATCCGCGCCAATGCCACCGTGCTCTTCGTCGGATACCAGGCGCCGGGCACTTTGGGTCATGTGATCCTGAGCGGCGCCAAGGAAGCGCGCATCCATGGCACGCTGGTGCCCATCCGCGCCACCATCCGCTCCATGGGGAATTACTCGGCCCATGCCGATCATTCCGAGCTGATGGAATGGATCAAGGAGCGTCTGCCGGCCCACGGCGCCATCTTCCTCACCCATGGCGAGGACGAAGAGCGCACCGCTCTGCGCAGCGCGATTATGGGCCTCGGCATCGGTGGCGATCAGGTTATCCTGCCGCTGCTCGACGACTATTTCGAACTGACCACATCAGGCATCGGCGCCAAGGTTCAGACCGCTACGCCGCGCATAGACCCGGTGCAGGTGCATGCCGACTGGCACAATGCCTTCTCCGACTTCACCATCCGCCTCAGCCAGCGCCTGCAATCGGGGACGGATGCCGAAAAGCTGGCGGTGATGCGGGCACTGCAGAACGAGCTGTCCGCCTTGGGAGCGCCGGCCTCCCCGCCAAAGGTCGCGACGCCGATCACGCCGGTGGAGAGCCAGGCGTTCGACGAGTAGGACGCTCGCTCCCAACCTCCCCCATCAGTGGGGAGGTGCCGCTCCACTCGAGGGCACGATCGAGCCAAATTCGCCGAACGGTACCTCCCCCTTGATGGGGGAGGCTAGGAGGGGGTGGAGTCGCAAACTGAGGGCGTTGGTTGACCTAAGCCCGCTTCACCAAGCGCCCCGCCATCGCCCAGGTCAGCACCAGCAACGGAATCAGCATGGCAAACGCCATGCGAATGCCAAAGCCTTGGGCCACCGCGCCGATTAGGCCCGGCGCGCCGAGATTGACGAGCTGGAAGATCAGCGTCGTCGCCGCCACGTTCTGCGAGGCCGGGCGGTCCCCGATCCGCGCCGCGGCCGAAACCGTCAGCGGATAGAGCACGCAGATGCCCAGGCCAACAAGGCCGAAGCCGGCAAGCGCTAGGCCGGCATTGGGCGCCAGCACCACCAGCACCATGCCCGATATGGCGATGCTCGCCAGCACGCGCGCGCTCCGTACCGGTCCGAACCGGTCGATCCAGCGATCGGCGGCCAGCCGGCCCACGGCCATGGTGGCGAGCAGCGCCGGCAAGGCCATGGATTCGATCCAGGCGGCAACCTCGAAGCTGTCGCGCAGATAGATGATCGACCAGGCGCGTGCCGCCCCCTCGGTCAGGGCCGCTCCCAGCCCAAAGGCCACCAGCCTCATCGTCGCCAGCGTCGGCAGGGCGAACCGGCGCTTGCCATTGCCGGCATGCTCGCGGGCGGGCGTCACCTGCATCGGCACGACGATCACCAGCACGAGGCCGATGACCAGCGGCGCCAGCAGCCACAGATGGATGGCGGGCGACACGCCGAACCCGCGCAAAGCCGCTCCCACCAGCGAGGTCAGGAGGAACCCGACGCTCCAGGCGCCGTGGCAGGTATTCATTACGCGCGAACCGGTGACGGCCTCGACCCGATCCGCCTCGACATTGATAGCCACATTGGTCAGCGAGAAGCAGACGCCGTTGAGCGCCATCAGCGCGAACATCACCGCCCCGTTGGGGGCGATGGTGATCATGGCCGCGCCGATGGTCACCACCGGCATCAGCCAGAGGATGACGCGCCGCGGCCCAAACCGCTCGATGATCTGGCTTGAAAACAGGAAGCTGCCCAGCCCGCCGATCGGCTGGCCCATCAGCACCAGGCCAAGCTGCGCCTCGCTCAACCCCAGCATCAACTGCAGATCGGGAACACGGGTATGCACCGCGCCCAGGGCGACGGCATGCACGAAGAACAGCGCGATGATGCGCCAGCGCAGGGTGCTGAAGTTCACTTGGGGCCGGGGTCCATCAAAATGTGGATGCGGTCGGCGCCAAGCCTTGCGAGCTTGAGCATCAGCGCCTTGCGCCGCGCCGGAGCCATCGGCGTATCCGGACTATCGCGCAGGATGTGGCCGTCATGCCCGTCGGCCACGATCAAGCCCTCGCTTTCAGGGAAGATCGCCGCATCGAGTTCCGGGGGCTTGGCGAAGAAGAAGCGGTCGGAAAATTCGCGATATTCGTGCCACTTCCGGTCGACCTGAAAATCGATCAGACTCGACTTGATCTCGACGATCCAGATCTCGCCCTTGGGCCCCACGCCCAGCACATCGGCGCGCCGCCCGCTGCGCAAGGTCACCTCGGCATAGCAGGCCATGTCATAGGTCTCGCGCAGCAGTCGCATCACCCCGCGCTGCACGCGCAAAGCGGTAGCCGATTGGCGCAGATCGACAATGGGCGGCAGATCAGCCATGGCGCGTCGCAAGCTCCGGGCTGATCCGCGCCGGCAACGCCCGGATCACCAGCAGCGCCGCGACCAGTACGGGGACCACGACCCAATAGGAGGTGCGGATGCCGAACTGCTCAGCAACAAAGCCGAGCAGGGGTGGTGCGAGGAAAAAGACGACGAAGGACATCTGACCGAGCGCCGCAACATTGACCGCCGCGGGGCGGTCGGTGCGCTGCGCTGCCGCCGAAACCGCAAGCGGATAGACGGCGCTGCAGCCAATGCCGGTCAGCGCGAAACCGACCAGCGCCACATATTCATGCGGCGCCAGGGCGACGAGCACGAGGCCGGCAATCGCAATCAGCAACAGCGTGCCCGCCACGATACGCGGCGACAGGCGGTCGACGACGCCATCCATGCTCAGCCGGGCAATCGCCATGAACAGCGAGAAAATGGTGACGCTGAGGCCGCCGATAAACGGCTCGACGCTGAACACGTCCCGCATATAGATAGCCGACCAGTCGATCCCCGCGCCTTCGGCCAGCAATGGCGCCGCGCCGATAAGGCAGAGGGCAGCCAGTCCCATGGTCGGAAAGGCGATGCGCGGCGTTTCCCCAGCATGGGAATTGGGTCGCAGAGGCGCATTCTCGATGCCGCGGAAAACAACGAGGCCGGCAATCACCACCACGACCAGAGCGACTGCCAGATGGATCTGGACCGGCGCGCCCAGCTGACGAACGCTGGCGCTGATCAGCGCAGTCACAAAGAACCCCAGGCTCCACATGCCGTGCGTGCGGCTCATAATGCCGTAGCCGAGTTGTGCTTCAAGCCTGTCGGCTTCCAGATTGACGATGATTTCCACCGCCCCCGCGCAAATGCCGGCGAGGAACAGCAGGGGCACCACGAAAAGCGCCGACGGCATGAGTGGCACAAGCGCGTAGAGCGCCGACGCAGCGAATATGGTGACGAATATCCCGGTCCGTGCCGGATAGCGCGCAATCATTGGGCCCGAAAAGGTAAGGCCAACCAGCGCCCCGCAGGACATGGCAATCAGCGTCAGCCCAAGCTGTCCTTCGGTCAGCTCGAACTGGCGTTGCAGATCAGGCAGGCGCGACAACATCGCGCCCATCGACAGCGCGAAAATGAAGAACACCCCGAAGATCCGGTGATGCGGACGCATGACGTTTCCTGCTGATCTTTCGGGAGCCCGACGGGCTCCATGCCGCACGTTCTGACGCGCGCGCGTCAGAACGTGTCAGTACATGATTCTGGCCGTCGGCTCAGCCGTGCGGTGGTACCGGTTCGGGCGGCAGGCCATGCGGGTCCTCGACCTTGCGATTGCCCAAGGCATAGCTTGATGCCCAGAACCCGGCCAGCAGCAGCGGCAGGCAGATGAGGTACGAGTTGCGGATGCCCAGATATTCGGCGACGAAGCCGAGCAGCGGCGGCGCTAGGAAGAATACGACGAAGCTCACCTGGCCGAGTGCGGCGACATTGACCGCCGCCGGCCGGTCGGTGCGCTGAGCCGCGGCCGACACCGCCAGCGGATAAACCGCCGAACAGCCAATGCCCATCAGCGCAAAGCCGGCCAGCGCGATCTCCGGCATGGGCGCGTAGCCCACCATGAGAACGCCGACACCGGCGAGGCTGAGCAGCACCATGGCCACGTTGCGTGGCCCGAAACGGGCGACGATCGGATCGGCCGTCAGCCGCATCACCGCCATGAAGAAGGCAAACAGCGTCAGCCCCATGCCGCCAACGAACGGCTCGGCCGAAAACACGTCGCGCATATAGATGGCCGACCAGTCGATGCCGGCACCTTCCACGAGGAAGGCGGCAAAGCCGATAATGCAGAGTGGCAGCAGGCCCAGATGCGGGAAGGCGATGCGATGGGTGTTCTCGGCATGGGTGCGCTGCGGCGCCGGAGCCGGCACAATGCCCCAGCTCATGAAGCCACCGACCACCACCACGATACCAGCCATCAGCCCCAGATGCGCCTCGACCGACAGGCCCGATTGCCGGATCGCCGCGCCCAGCAGCGCCGTCACGAAAAAACCGACGCTCCAGAAGCCGTGCGCCCGGTTCATGAACCGCTTGCCGGTATGCATTTCCAGCCGATCGATCTCGACATTGAGGTTGATCTCAAGCGCTCCGGACAAAAGCCCGGTGACGAACAACAGGCCGAAAACGGCAGGCGCCACGCCCATCCAGGGGATCAGTGCGAACAGCAGTGCCGGCCCGAGAACCGTGACGAAGGCCGTACTCCGCACGCCCACCCGCTCGATTACCGCCGCCCCGAAGGTCAGCGAGATCAGCGATCCGATCGACATGCCGATCATGGTGAGGCCGAGCTGACTCTCCGTAACCCCAAGATGGGTCTGGATATCGGGCAGCCGCGACATCAGCGCGCCGGTGGTCAGCGCGAACAGGAAGAAGCAGGCATAGAGCCGGTATTGCGGTGCGATAATGCTCATTCGGCCAGCGCCTGCCTGGCCCGGCGGTGTGTTCCCACGGCATCGGCCAGGAACAGGCCGAGAATCACCAGCGGAATGCCGATGCCGAAGGCCCAGCGAATGCCGAAATGCTCGGCCACATAGCCCAGCAGCGGCGGTCCGAGCAGGAAGGCGACGAACGAAATCTGCGCCAGCGCGGCGACGTTGAGCGCCGCAGGCCGGTCAGTGCGTTGCGCCGCTGCCGACATGGCCAACGGGAACAGCGCGCTGGTGCCGACGCCGATCATGGCAAAGCCGACATAGGCTAGCCACCACAACGGCGTGAAGAACACCAGCGCCGCACCCAGGCCGGAAACGGCGAGCAGGCCGCGCGCCACCACGGCCGGGCTCCAGCGATCGACGAAGCTATCGGCGAAAAACCGCGTCACCGCCTGTGCGCCGGCACCCAAAGCCACGGCAAAACCTGCCCAGAACGGGGCGGCGCCGAATTCGTCGCGCATATAGATGGCCGACCAGTCGATCCCGGCGCCTTCGAGGATCATGGCCGAAAGGCAGACCCCCACCAGCACCATGATGGCACCGGTCGGGCGCGCGAAGCGTGGCGCATCGTCGGTGCTGCCGCCGCTGCGGTGCTCAGCCGGCTCGAAGCGGCCCAGCAGGATGAAGGATACCAGGGTCACGACCGGGATCATGATGGCCAGGTGCATTTGCGGCGACAGACCCGTCTGGGCGACGAACGAGCCGACCATGCCGGCCGAGAAAAACCCAAAGCTCCAGAAGGCATGCGCGCGGTTCATGATGCGCCGCCCGATGGCGTGCTCGACGCGATCGGCCTCCAGGTTGATGATGATTTCGATAGCGCCGATGGTGATGCCGACCGGCACCAGCAGCAGGAAGAACATCACCGGCCCTTGGGCCCAGACCGAAATGGCGTAGAACACCGACAGCAGCGGAATGGCGGTCAGCAGCGTGCGGCGATAGCCGATCCGCTCGATGATCGGGCCGGCAAAAGTCAGAGAGATCAGCGTGCCGAAGGCGGCGCCGATCAGCGCCAGGCCGAGCGCGCCCTCACCGACGCCCATGGCCTGCTGGATGGCCGGAATACGCGGGTAGAGGCTGCCCATGCAGAACGAATAAATGAAAAAGGCCCCGAAGATTCTGATCTGAGGGGGCAGGTCGAGGCCGAACTTCATCGCAGTGACTCGCAAAATCAACGGCGCGAAACTATGCGAAATCCGGATGCCGCGAAAGGCAGGCCGGAAACGATTTCTGGAGTTTATTGCAACGTTGCAATACGGTCACAGCGAAGGTGTATAAGCACCGCGCCTACGCAGGGCACCACCTCTCCCTTTGGGGGAGAGGTCGGCGGCGAAGCCGACGGGTGAGGGGGCCTTTACAGGGTGCGATGCACGGATACGTCCCCTCACCCGACCCAAGAGGGTCGACCTCCCCCCCCAAGGGAGAGGTGAAGAGCTTACAAAAACGCGCTTTCGGCCGGCTGCATGTAGAGGTCGTCGCGCATCACATTGACGCCGGTGAGGAGGTTGCGCACGATTTCGAGCCGGCGGAACTGACCGCCATGCCGGGTCTCCGCCGCCCGGTTCGGCCCGGTCACCCGGTCGCGGCGGTCGGGGCCGAAATAGCCCGGTGTTTCGTAATAGGTGAGCGTGTGCCCGACCTGCCGGCTGATCCGGCCCATCACCCGGGCGCGGGTGAACGGCATGGTGATGATGTCGTCGAACCCCATATTGATGCAGCGCGTGATCGCGTCCACCGATGGGCTTTCGGAAAAATAGATCAGCGGCGAAAAGCGGATGCGCCGGCTGGATGAAAACCGGATCGTGTCGGCCACGCCGCGCAGCGTGTTCACATCCTCAACCGCTGCGAACAGGAAGAAGCAGATCGGGGTCTGGTTGGCCTGGCTTTCGGCCTGCACCGCGCCGGCATAGGGATGCACGGCGCCGAAATCGAGGCGCCTCGCCAGGTCCGTCAATGCCGCGCCCGGCCCGTCCACTGGCCCGACCACGAAGGCTGTGGCTTTCATCGCCCCGCCGACCTCATGCTTCCCGCCGCGCATGCTAAGGCCGGAATGCTAAAGCGGCGCTAACGCCCCGACCTCGTCGAATTGCGTAGGCGCTCAGTAGTTTGGCGTTTCACCACGAAACAAAGCCGCGTGCTCGCGCATCAGCGCCGCGATGCGGTCGCTGACTTGCCGCACCGATGGTTCGTGCCGCTCCTCGTGATGGCTGACCAGCCATTGATCGGTTTCGAGTTCGGCGATCGGCGGCGCCACCCGCACAAGCCGCTTGTCGCTGTCGCCCACAAAACACGGAAAGACCGACAGACCCGCACCATTGACCACCAGCTCGCGCACGCTCATCGCATCGTTGCCGCGCACCGCGATCCGGTCGCCATGCCGCGCCTGTATCCAGCGGGCCGAATGGGTCTGCCCGCCTTCCCCTGCGACGCCGACGAAATAGCCGGCCTTGATGCCGTTGATGAGATTCAGCCCCGAATAGATCGCATAGGCCACGGTGCCGATCAGTCGCCCGGCCAGCCACTGCTCGGTGGGCCGCTGGTTGCGGATGCCCAGATCGGCATTGCGCCGGCCGATATCGACCTTCTGATTGGCCGTCACCAGCTCCAGCCCGAACCGGTCCTCGACGGTCCAGATCTGCCCGATATGCCCAGCGACGAAGGCCGAAGTCCACGATCCCGCCGAGAGGCGCACCACGCGCTGGCCCGCTGTGCCTTCCTTCCAGCGCTTGAGCGCGGTCATCGCCGCCTCGACATCCTCGGCGCGCGCCAGCAGGTCCTCGCCCGCCTGGGTCAGGCGATAGCCGCTTTGGCTGCGATGGAACAGCGGCTCGCCGACCTGCTTTTCCAGCGCCGTCACCCGCCGACCCAAAGTGGCCGCGCTCACCCCCGTGGTTTCGGTGGCGGCGCTCAATCCGCCCAGCCGCGCCACGTCCAAAAACAGTCGCAGGTCGTCCCAACCAAAATCCATTTTTCATTTCTGCAAAGGGCCTTGCGATCGCGACTATAGCGAAGACTCGGCGAAAGGTGCAAGTAATGTCACAGCGCCCCAGGACGGCGCTGAGACGCCAAGCCACATACCGCCAGTTTTGCAATGTCGAAATGTTTGTTTCGTCAGCGCTGGCGCTTGGCCTCAAATCCAAGGAGACCGACCCATGTTTGAGCCCCTCACCCGCAAATTCAGGGACTGGCGCAAGCTCCGCGCCGCCGTACGGCAACTGCGTCATTTCGATGATCGCCTGCTGACCGATATCGGCACGCGTCGCTCCGATATCGAATGTTTCGTCGCCAGCGACGCCTGCAATTAGGAGGTTATGATGAGCTTCAACATACGTCGCACCATCGGCCGCTCCGGCATCAAGGCCAGTGCTGTCGGCCTCGGTTGCTGGGCCATTGGCGGCCCCTTCCTCTTCGACGGCAAGAACGATGGCTGGGGTGATGTCGACGATGCCCAGTCCACCCGAGCCATCGAGCTGGCGCTCGATTTGGGCGGCACCCTGTTCGACAGCGCCGACGCCTATGGCACCGGCCATAGCGAAACCGTGCTCGGCCAGGCCCTGGCCGGACGGCGTGCCGAGGCGGTGATCGCCACCAAGTTCGGCTTCACCTATGACGAGAAGGCCAAGACGCTGCTCGCCCCCGATGTCAGCCCCGCCTATATCGACTGGGCCTGCGCGCAATCGCTGCGGCGGCTGCGTACCGACTATATCGACCTCTACCAGATCCATGTCGGCGACCTCGACGACGATGCCGCCGACGCGGCCGGCGAAGCGCTCGAGCGGCTGGCCGAACAAGGCCGCATCCGCGCCTGGGGCTGGAGCACCGATGATGCGGCCAAGGCCGCCCGCATGCTCAAGTTCCCGCATTTCGCCGCCATCCAGCAGGAGCTCAACGTGTTCAGCGATGGCCCCGACGTGCTCGATCTCTGCGCCTGCGAAAACCTCGCCAGCCTCAATCGCTCGCCCCTGGCCATGGGCATGCTGACCGGCAAGTTCACCCAGGCCTCGCGCTTGGCCGGTAGCGACGTGCGTGCTGCCGGTCATGCCTGGGTGCGGCATTTCAAAGACGGCCGGCCGCGCCCGGAATTTCTCGCTCGCGTCGAAGCCATCCGCGATCTGCTGACCACGGGCGGGCGCACACCGGCGCAAGGCGCCCTCGGCTGGATCCTGGCCCGCTCACCGCACACCCTGCCGATCCCCGGCTTCAAGTCCGAAGCCCAGGTCCGCGAAAACCTCTACGCCATCGAGCTCGGCCCGCTGCCACCCGCTGTCATGGCCGAGATCGAAACTGTCCTTTCCCCTACCGAACCAGCCTAGGAAGACCATTATGCAAACCAACACTCTCGGAAGCTTCGGCCCCGTCAGCCGCCTGACCCTTGGTGGCGGCGGCATCGGCCAGGTCTGGGGCGCGACATCGGAGGACGATGCCGTCGCCACCCTCCGCCACGCGGTCGATCAGGGCATCGACCTCATCGACGCCGCGCCCGGCTACCACATTTGCGAAGCGATGATCGGCCGGGCCTTCGAAGGCCAGTTGCCAGCGGGCGTCCGCGTCACCACCAAGCATGGCCTGGGTCATCCACCTGCTGGTGAGGTCTATTCCCGCTTCCGTGCCTCCCTCGAAAAAAGCCTTGCCGCCATGCGGCTGCAACGCGTCGACATGTTCCTGCTGCACAACGAAATTCGCCCGGACGATTTCGTCTATCCCGACAATGACCAGGCCTACGACGCCCGAGCCACCGGGCTCACCCTTTATCGCGAAGCGGTAGTTCCGGCCTTCGAGCGCCTGATGGCAGATGGTCTCATCGGCTCCTGGGGCATTACCGGCATCAACCTGCCCGATACCACCATCGCCGCCTTCTCCTCGGGTCCCCGTCCTGCCGCCGTCCAGGCCATCGCCAATCTGCTCGATAGTCCCGGCGGTATGAACACGACAGGTGTGCCTGGCCGTCCGCGCGAGGTGATCGCCGCCGCCCGCAGCGCCGGCGTCGGCGTCATGGGGGTGCGTGCCGTGCAGGCGGGTGCCCTGACATCGGCCATCGACCGGCCCAACGCGCATTACGACTTGCCCGACTACGAGCGCGCCGCGTCCTACCGTGCGCTGTGCCGGCAGTGGGGCGAAGACCCGGCCATCGTCGCCCATCGCTATGCGCTGGGCATGGAGGGCGTCGATACCGTGGTGCTGGGCGTAAAGAATGTCGCCGAGCTCGACCAGACCCTGGAGGCTGAGCGCCGTGGTCCGCTCGACCCCGCCCAGCTCGCCGCCATCGAGGGATTGGGCCTGCGCTAAAAAGAAGGGCCGCCCGGCGGGGGCGGCCCGTTCATAATGCGTTGGATTTCGTTCAGAAATCAGAGCTGGCTGATGCAGACCGAGGTCGTCCCGCGATTGCGGAAGCCCAGTTCGGTGGCTGCGGCCTTGCTGAGGTCGATAATGCGGCTGCCGTGGAAAGGCCCGCGATCATTGATGGTGACCTGGATTTGCGCACCGGTGCGCTGGTCGGTGACAACAACCTTGGTGCCGAAAGGAAGGGAACGATGCGCCGCCGTCATGGCGTTTTCGTTGAAGATTTCACCCGACGCGGCCCGCTTCCCATTGAAGCCAGGACCGTACCAGGAAGCGCCGCCGCATTGGGCATAGGCTGCAGTGGAGAGGGAGAGAAGAGCTGCAGCAAGTGCGGCGACGGAAACGGCTTTTCTGATCAAGCTTGTGAACTCACGTAGTTAAGGTGAGCCACTGGTTAATGAAGGCCTCGGGCCACAATGTGCCCATATCCGGCATGATTGGCCTGCCTGCTATCACTGTTGCCCATATGCCGCAGCAATTCAGGCAGTATTTTCGCCCTGTTGCTGAACAGATCGGCGCAATTGCAGGAAATGAATCCGCGATTGAGCGATTCTGCGGCGCGAGCCACTCCCGATACTGCGATCTCGGGATTCATCTTGCCCGCTGTGGCCGGGTGGTCACAGTTCCACCGCAAGTAGCAAAAATCGGCGATACCACAGGGTTCCGTCAGCAATTTCGCCGATGCCATGGCGCAATCTGGCCAATTGTGGCGCGATTGCGGCAGCAATTTCGGGCAGGAGACTTCAAAGCCCGACCGCGATCCGCTACGCAGGAGCGGGGATACTTCGAGGGACTACCATGACCACTGCTGCGACGCTGATGCTTGTCGGCCGGATCGTCTTCGGCCTGTTTTTCGTTATTGCGGCCTTCCGCAACACCATCAATTTCCGCGACCGCATTCCTTCGACCACCAACTACGGCTGGAACATGCCGCCGGCTTTGGTCGCCGCCGGCTTCGCCATGCAGTGGATCGGCGGCCTCTCGCTGGTCCTGGGATTCTACACGGTCGTCGGCGCGCTGGTGTTGATCGCCTTCCTCGTGCTGGCGACCGCCTGCTACCACAACCTCTTCCGCTTCAGCGGCAAGGATCGGGATTTTCATCTCTATCTGGTGCTGGTCAACATTACCCTGGTCGGCGGCTTGCTGCTGGTCATCGCCGACGCGCTCTAGATTTGGCCGCCGGCGGCGCGGGTCGATAACACTTTCCCAATGACTTCTGAGTCAGACTTGCCGCGCTTAGGACGCAGGCAAATGTTTTTCCATTGGGGGGCTCGGTCCGGTGCGACGCACGCGATAGCGGCGCCGTCCCGGCAGGAGCACAAGGGTATCAAGACCATCGGCCGGCTGGTGCAGATTTGCGCCGGCGTGCTGCTGCTTTCGGCTGCCCTGCTCATTGGTACGGCCCTGCAGGTCGTCAACAGCATCGATCGCGCCGATCTCGAGGCCGAGCGGCTGCGCGCCGGCAATGCCATCGACGCCATGACCATGGCCGAGGGCCCCCTGACAGAGGCCAGGGCGGTCCTGCTCGGCCGGATGGCGGGGCTGCACGATGCTCATCTCGCTACGAAGGCCAGCGACAGCCCGAGCACCCAACACATTCCACTCCTGGGCGGGCAGGGACCGCGCGGTAGCTATCTGGTCTGGACCCGGACCGGGCTCGGCCACAAGATTTTCCTTCAGTTCGCGCCTATTCGCCTGCCGATCATCGCCGGCATGCTGCTGACCGTGCTGGCCGTACTGTTGCGGACACTGCGCATCGTCGGCGATATCGAGCGGCAGCGTCACCTGGCCCACCTGCAGTCGCGGTGTGACGCTATGACCGGCCTCGCCAATCGACTGGCGCTTGATGCACGGATGACCGAACTTGCCATTGCCAGGACGCGCTTCGCCGTTGTTGGCCTCGACCTGGACCGGTTCAAGGATATCAACGATGCCTACGGCCACGCCGCCGGCGATACCGTGCTGCGCGAAGTGGCGAGCCGCCTCGCCGCACTGATGGAGCCGCAGGATTTGCTGGCGCGCGTCGGGGGCGACGAATTCGTGATGGTGCTGGTCAGCCGGCCAGATATTGCTGCGCTCACCGAACTGGCCCGCCAAAGCATCGCCGCCGTCGAGCGGCCGATCCGCCTCGATGAGCGGTCCGTAATGGTGGGTGTGAGCCTCGGCATCGTGCCGCCCGTGGCCACCGCGCATCTTCCCTCCGCGCTTGTCGATATGGCCGATGCGGCCCTCTATCGCGCCAAGTCGCGTTTCGGCAGTGCCTTCAACTTTGTCGGGGAAGAACCGGCCGCGCCCCGCCAGCCGATGTCGCAGACTCCAGCTTGGGCCGGCCAGGTCGTGCCCGGGGGAGTGTAATTCGCCTCCGCCGGGTCTAGACCAGTGTCATGGCCGCGGCAAAGGCTGCGGTCATGCCGCGACAACATCGGTCCAACCACCAGGGGCGTCCATGTCCGATCCAGTCCACCTCGGCGCTATCGGCCAGATCTCCCGCCATGTCGGCGATATCGAGCGGGCGGTGCAATGGTATCGCGACGTGCTGGGCCTGCCCCATCTCTATACGTTCGGCGACCTGGCCTTCTTCGATTGCGGCGGCACGCGGCTCTATCTGCAGCGCCGCGACGCGCCGCTGCCCGATGATTCGGTAATCTACTTCCAGGTGACCGATATTGCCGCGACCCATGCCGAACTGCTGGCGCACGGAGTACTCTTTATCGGCGCACCGCGCCTGATCCACCGTCATGCCGATGGCACCGAGGAATGGATGGCATTTTTCAGCGATCCCGATGGCCGCCCGCTGGCGCTGATGAGTCAGGTCAAGGCGTAGACGGGCTTGTAGCAAGACCGCCTCTGGACTCGGTGTCGAATCATGGATACAAATTATCCACGATAGGGTATGATCCATGAAACTCAGCGACGGCATCGAGCAGTCCATCCACAGCGTATTGATGCTCGCCAGCCTCGGCGAGGACAGCGTGCTCGCCGCCGCCGCCCTGGCGGAATTTCACGGCGTCTCCACCAGCTACCTGCTCAAGCATCTGCAAGCGTTGGCTGGTGCACGCATCCTATCGTCAGTGCCCGGACCAAAGGGGGGCTACCGCCTGGCGCGCGCACCCGACAAGATTTCCCTGCTCGATATCGTCATCGCTATCGAAGGTGCTGCCCCGGCCTTTCGCTGCGCCGAAATCCGCCAGCGCGGCCCCTCGCCACTCGACGCGCAATTCTTCCGCGCACCTTGTGGCGTCAATGCCGCAATGCTCCGGGCCGAGCAGGCCTATCGGGCCGAGCTGCGCAAGATCAGCATCGCCGATCTGGCTACTGATCCGCAAACCCCATTGGGCGCCGCCATCGAAGCGCGCGGCTGCGCCTTTCTCGACCGCCATGCCCGGCGGCAATCCATTTCAACCTAAAGGACAAATATCCATGTCGGCTCGTCTCAATCCCGCCAAGGCTGCTCCCGACGCCTATGCCGCGGTCATCGCCCTCGATCAGTCTGTTAAGCAGAGCGGCCTGCCGCCGCATATCCTCCACCTGATCAAGCTGCGCGCCTCCCAGATCAATGGCTGCGCCTATTGCGTGGATATGCATGTCAAGGAAGCGCGCCACACCGGCATGAGCGAGCAGTGGATCAACCTCGTCTCCGCCTGGCAGGAATCGCCGGTCTACACGCCCGAGGAACGCGCTGTGCTGGGCTGGACCGAAGCCCTGACGTTGCTCTCTCAGACGCGGGCCCCCGACGCCGACTTTGCCCCGCTCAAGGACGTCTTTTCCGACGAGCAGATCGCCAAGATCACCATCGCGATCGGTGCGATCAATGTGTGGAACCGCATCGCCGTCGGCTTCCGCACCCCGCACCCCGTCGACAAGCCTGCCCGCGCCGCCTGAAGTCTTGCACCTCTCCTCGAGGGGAGAGGTGCCGTCCCGTTCACGCAACGCGCACGTGGAAATCGAGATGCGTGGTCAGCCTCGTATGGCGGCCACCGATCGGTTCCAACGTCGCGGTGAGGCCGTCCCACAGGCGCTCGCCGGCGCCGATCAGCACCGGGGCGATCTGTAGGTGCAGCGTGTCGATGGCGCCGACATTGAGATAGTGGCGCAGCGTGCTGACGCCGCCCGCAACGACCACATTCCGATCCCCGGCCGCCTCGCTGGCCCGGGTCAGCGCCACTTCCGGCCCTTCGGTCACGAAGTTGAATACCGTACCGCCCTCCATCACGATCGGCGACCGCGCATAGTGCGTCAGGACAAACACCGGCGCGTGATAGGGCGGGTTGGGTCCCCACCAGCCTTTCCACTCTTCTTCCCATACGTCCGGCCCAGGCGCGGCAAACATGTTCCGCCCCATGATGAAGGCGCCGTAATCGGTGATGGCGTCGATCTCGGCCTTGTTGTTCTCGGCGTCCTCGATCATCCAGCGATGCATGGGTTCGCCCTCGATGTCGCCAAACGGCTTTGCCGGCTCTGGTTGAGGCCGGTGCCGAACCCGTCCAGTGAGAGGCTCATGTGAGCGCGTACTTGCTGCGTCATTTCCTGCTCCAATACTTAATATATGAATTAAGTATCGGGCTGATATTGGTGCCTGTCAACTCGCGCGCTGTTGCACGCGCTGTTGGTCGCCGGCGCCAACCCGCTCGACAATTTTGTGATCAACGAGAATTTTGAAGAATTTGCCTTTGCCGCTCAGTTTGGTGCCGAGTTCGGGCGTTGCTGAGTTGATCGCTTTTGTCAGGAGATGGTGATGGACCGCGCCTCCGGCGCATGTTGTGGCCACGATTGCCTTCAGCGTATCGATCTCTGCTGGCGACAACACCAGGCCCGGCTGGGGTGCTACAGCGACAGGTTTAGACCGCTGCCCCACTCGTTCGAAACTGCTGCAGGCCGAGCGAAACGCAACATTGGGCTCTCGCTCTGCAAAGCCCATCACCGTTACGCCTGAATCGCGCAGCCGGAGCGCCAGGGGCGTGAAGTCCCGGTCGTGAGTGACCAGCGCCACCGTCTCGACGCTTCCGCGATGCACGAGGTCCATCGCCTCTATGGTCAGCCTGATATCGGCAGAGTTCTTCCCTTTGCCCAGGCTGGGCTGCATCACCAATTCGATGCCATTGTCTCGGGCATACGGTACCCAAGTCGTCAGCAAGGAGAAATCGCCAACGGCGCACGCTGTTTGCACTACGCCGAGCCGCCGCAATTGCTCAAGCACGATAGGGGTAATGTCGCAGCCGACATTTTCGGCATCAATCAGGACGGCGATACGCGGCTTTGCCATGGCAGACCTCTGGACGCCACGAAAGCCTAGGCGCTGCCCATAAAACAATCACACGGTATTTGCCGACAATTTTGCTTAACTACCGTGGCCGCGGCGTCAGGCCAAACAGGAAGAGCTGCTCGAGATAGCGCGCCGCATCCTCGAAGCGCCCCTCGCCGCCGCGGGCAGGTCCGAGCACCGCCCGCACCTGCACGTCGAAATCGGCGTAGTGCTGCGTCGTCGCCCAGATCGAGAAGATCAGGTGATAGGGATCGGTGCGGGCAATCTTGCCCTGATCCATCCAGCCCGTCAGCACCTTGGCCTTTTCGTCGACCAGGTTGCGGAGATCGATCTCGATCATCTCGATAATCCGTGGCGCGCCCTGCAGCATTTCATTGGCAAACAGCCGGCTTTCCCGCGGAAAGTCGCGCGCCATTTCGAGCTTGCGGCGGATATAGGAGCGGATCTCGGGGAAGGGGTCGCCATCGGCGTCCATCTCGCGCAGTGGCGCCAGCCAGGTCACCAGCAATTCGCTCATCAACCTGCGGTGAATCTCTTCCTTGCGCGGAAAATAGTAGAGCAGGTTGGGTTTGCTCATCCCCGCCACCTCGGCGATCTGGTCGATCGTCGAGCCGCGAAAGCCGTGCACGGAAAACACTTCGAGCGCCGCTTCCAGGATGATGTCTTGCTTTTCCCTCTGGATACGAGTCAGCGGCCGCAGCTTGGCCGGCGGGTGCGGCGCAACGGCAGCCTTGGCGTCGGCCTTATGCTGGCGCCTGGCGGAGATCGTGGCTTCGGCACTTTTCACTTTGGTCGGCGGCATTTTCGCCTTGCTAGAAAGTTTGGGAGTGCTAACATTTTTCCAACTGGTCAAAATTCTTGGCAATACGTTCCCGCGTCAAGTGCCAAATAACGACCGAGAACAGAATCAACGGGAGCGAGGGTTTCGTGTCCAATTCAACTGCCGTGGTGCCGAACGATCTGAGCGCCTTCTGGATGCCGTTCACGGCCAACCGCCAGTTCAAGAAGTCGCCGCGCATGTTCGTGGCCGCCAAGGACATGCACTACACCACCAGCGACGGCCGCCAGGTGCTTGACGGCACCGCGGGTCTCTGGTGCGTCAACGCAGGCCACGCTCGTCCCAAGATCGTCGAGGCCATCGCCAAGCAGGCGGCTGAACTCGACTACGCCCCGGCCTTCCAGATGGGCCACCCCAAGGCGTTCGAACTGGCCAACCGCATTGTCGATATCGCGCCCGAAGGCCTCAACCACGTGCTGTTCACTAATTCCGGTTCGGAATCGGTCGAAACCGCACTCAAGGTCGCCTTGGCCTATCACCGGGTAAAGGGCGAGGGTGCCCGCTCGCGCCTGATCGGCCGCGAACGCGCCTATCACGGCGTCAATTTCGGCGGCATTTCGGTGGGCGGTATCGTCACCAACCGCAAGATGTTCGGCTCCCTGCTTGGCGGCGTCGATCACATGCCGCACACCCATAACCTTGCCAAGAATGCCTTCTCCAAGGGCCTGCCGGAATATGGCGCCGAGCTGGCCGACGAGCTCGAGCGCATCGTCACCCTGCATGATGCCTCCACTATTGCCGCCGTCATTGTCGAGCCGGTCGCCGGCTCAACCGGCGTGCTGATTCCGCCGGCCGGCTATCTCAAGCGCCTGCGCGAAATCACCAAGAAACACGGCATTCTGCTGATTTTCGACGAGGTCATCACCGGTTTCGGCCGCCTCGGCACCCCGTTCGGCGCCGACTATTTTGGCGTCACGCCCGATATCATGGTCACCGCCAAGGGCCTGACCAATGGGGTCATCCCCATGGGCGCAGTTCTGGTTTCCTCCGAAATCCACGACGCCTTCATGCAGGGCCCGGAACACGTCATCGAGTTTTTCCACGGCTATACCTATTCGGGCAATCCGATCGCCTCGGCCGCTGGCCTCGCTACGCTCGAAACCTACAAGGACGAGGGCTTGCTCACCCGCGGCGCGGCTCTGGCCCCGGTCTGGCAGGAAGCGCTGCACTCGCTCAAGGGCGAACCGCATGTCATCGACGTCAGAAACATCGGCCTCGTCGGCGCCATTGAGCTCGAACCCATCGCCGGCTCGCCCACCAAGCGCGCCTTCTCTGCCTTCCTCAAATGCTTTGAGGATGGCTATCTGATCCGCACCACCGGCGACATCATCGCCATGAGCCCGCCGCTCATCGTCTCTGAGTCCCAGATCGGCGAACTGATCGACGGCGTGCGCACCGCCCTGCGGAGTATCGAATAATGAACGTCATCGAGAACGCCGTCGCCGGCAAACGCTATGTCTCCTCGGGTCGCCGCGTGCCCGTGTTCAATCCGGCCACTGGCGAAGTCTCGGCCGAGCTGCCGCTCTCGACGATCGCCGAACTCAATGACGCCGTTGCCTCGGCCAAGAAGGCACAGGTCGCCTGGGGCAATACCCCGCCGATGAAGCGCGCCCGCGTCATGTTCAAGTTCAAGGCCCTGCTCGATCAATATGCCGACGACCTGGCCCGCGAAATCTCGCGCGAGCATGGCAAGGTGCATGACGATGCGCTGGGCGAAGTCGCCCGCGGCATCGACTGCGTCGACTTCGCCTGCGGCATTCCGCAGCTCCTCAAGGGCGAATTCAGCCGCAATGTCGGCCCGAGCATTGACAGCTATTCCGATCGCCAGCCGCTCGGTGTCGTCGCCGGTATCACCCCGTTCAACTTCCCGGCCATGGTGCCGATGTGGATGTATCCGGCCGCCATCGCCTGCGGCAATGCCTTCATCCTCAAGCCCTCCGAGCGTGACCCCAGCGCCTCCATGCTGGCCTGGAACCTGTTCATGGAAACCGGCCTGCCCGAGGGCATTCTCAACATCGTCCATGGCGACAAGGAAATGGTCGATGGCATTCTCGACCATCCCGATATCAAGGCCGTGTCCTTCGTCGGCTCGACCCCCATCGCCGAATATGTCTACCAGCGCGGCACCAAGGCCGGTAAGCGGGTGCAGGCACTCGGTGGCGCCAAGAACCACATGGTCATCCTGCCCGATGCCGATCTCGACCAGGTTGCCGACGCGCTGATGGGCGCCGGCTACGGCTCGGCCGGCGAACGCTGCATGGCCATTTCCGTGGCCGTTCCGGTCGGCAAGGAAACCGGCGATGCGCTGGTGGCCAAGCTCAAGCCGCGCGTCGAAAGCCTCAAGATCGGCCCGGCCACCGACAAGGACGCCGAAATGGGCCCGGTCGTCACCAAGATGCACCGCGACAAGATCGTCGGCTACATCGATAGCGGCGTCGAGCAGGGCGCCGATCTAGTCGTCGACGGCCGCGGCTTCACGCTGCAGGGTTATGAAGGCGGCTACTATGTCGGCGGCACGCTGTTCGACAACGTCACGCCTGATATGACCATCTACAAGGAAGAGATCTTCGGGCCGGTGCTCTCGGTGGTCCGCGCCGACACTTATGACGCTGCGGTCAAGCTCATCAACGACCACGAATACGGCAATGGCACCGCCATCTTCACCCGCGACGGCGACGCCGCCCGCGAATTCGCCGACAAGATCGAAGTTGGCATGGTCGGTATCAACGTGCCGATCCCGGTCCCGGTGGCCTATCACTCCTTCGGCGGCTGGAAGCGCTCGCTGTTCGGCGATCACTCCATCTACGGACCCGAAGGCGTCCACTTCTACACTCGCCTCAAGACCGTCACCACCCGCTGGCCCGCCGGCATCAAGGGCGGGGCGGAATTCTCGTTCCCCAGCGTCAAATAGGATTTAGGCCATATGTCTGCCCCAGGAGAAAACCTTCGCATCAACGGTGATCGGCTCTGGGACAGCCTCATGGACATGGCCAAGATTGGCCCCGGCATTGCTGGGGGCAATAACCGCCAGACGCTGACCGACGACGACAAGAAGGGCCGCGCGCTCTTTCAGGAGTGGTGCGAGGCCGCTGGCCTGACCATGGCGGTCGACAAGATGGGCACCATGTTCATGACGCGCCCGGGCACCGATCCAGATGCGCTGCCGGTCTATGTCGGCAGCCATCTCGATACCCAGCCCACCGGCGGCAAATATGACGGCGTCCTCGGCGTGCTGGCCGGGCTCGAAGTTGTGAGGTCAATGAACGATCTGGGCATCAAGACTAAACATCCCATCGTGGTCACCAACTGGACCAACGAAGAAGGTGCCCGCTTCGCCCCGGCCATGCTGGCCTCCGGCGTCTTTGCCGGCATTCACACGCTCGACTACGCCTATGGCCGCAAGGATCAGGACGGCAAGAGTTTTGGCGACGAACTCCAGCGCATCGGCTGGGTCGGCGAGGAACCGGTCGGCGAGCGCAAGATGCATGCCTATTTCGAGTATCACATCGAGCAGGGCCCGATCCTCGAAGCCGAAAACAAGCAGATCGGCGTCGTTACCCATGGTCAGGGCCTGTGGTGGCTCGAATTCACCTTGACCGGCAAGGAGGCCCATACCGGGTCGACGCCGATGCTGATGCGCGTCAATGCGGGACTCGCCATGTCGCGCATCATTGAAATGGTGCAGGCCGTGGCCATGGACCACCAGCCCGGCGCCGTCGGTGGCGTCGGCCAGGTGAAGTTCTCGCCGAACTCGCGCAACGTGCTTCCTGGCACGGTGGTGTTCACCGTCGACATCCGCTCACCGGAACTGAGCAAGCTCAATTCCATGCGCAGCCAGATCGAGGAAAAGGCCCAGGCCATCTGCGCCGAGCTCGGCGTCGGCTACGCCATGGAAGCGGTCGGCCATTTCGACCCCGTCACTTTCGATCCGACCCTGGTCGCGCGCGTCCGCTCCGCCGCCGAAAAACTCGGCTACAGCCACATGAACATCATCTCCGGCGCCGGCCACGATGCCTGCTGGACCAATAAGGTCGCGCCATCGACCATGATCATGTGTCCGTGCGTGGACGGCCTGAGCCACAACGAGGCGGAAGAGATTTCGCGCGAATGGGCCGCCGCCGGAGCGGATGTGCTGTTTCACGCCGTGGTCGAGACTGCGGAGATTGTGGAGTGACCCGCCAAGTCGCGCAGCGACACCTCTCCCTTTGGGGGAGAGGTCGGCCCGCAGGGCCGGGTGAGGGGGCCTTATGAGCGTTCTCAAGACTCGCTTCGCAGCTAAAGCCGCCAAGGCTCTTCGCACCAACATGACCGACGCGAAGCGTAAGCTTTGGTCAGCTTTGCGCGACCGCCAATTGCTTGGCTTCAAGTTCGTTCGTCAGCAACCGGTTGGACCGTACATTGCCGACTTTGCCTGCCGCGAGGCAGACCTGGTCGTCGAACTCGATGGCAGCCAGCACGCTGAAAGCCCGACCGACGAACGGCGGACGACCGAGTTTTCGATGCACGGCTACCAAGTCATCCGCTTCTGGAACGATCACGTTCTGACAAATCTCGATGGTGTGCTTTGGGCCATCGCCGAGCACCTCAATAAGGCCCCCTCACCCGGTCTTCGCTTTGCGAAGCTCGACCTCTCCCCCAAAGGGAGAGGTGAAGAGGTGCCACACGATAATTCGGGGATTTCACCATGACCAAAGTCATCAAGAACGGCACCATCGTCACCGCAGACCTCACCTACAAGGCCGATGTCCTCATCGATGGCGACATTATCGTCGAGATCGGCCCCAACCTGTCCGGTGACGAAACCCTCGACGCATCAGGCTGCTACGTCATGCCTGGCGGTATCGACCCCCACACCCATCTCGAAATGCCCTTTATGGGCACCTATTCGGCCGATGATTTCGAGTCCGGCACCCGCGCGGGCCTCGCCGGCGGCACCACAATGGTGGTCGATTTCTGCCTGCCCAATCCCAACCAGTCGCTGCTCGAAGCCCTTCAGATGTGGGACAACAAGACCGGCAAGGCCAATGCCGACTATTCCTTCCACATGGCCATCACCTGGTGGGGCGAGCAGGTCTTCAACGAAATGGCCGATGTCGTCGATCGCGGCATTACCAGCTTCAAGCATTTCATGGCGTATAAGGGCGCGCTGATGGTCAATGACGACGAGATGTTCTCGTCATTCCAGCGTTGCGCCGATTTGGGCGCCCTGCCACTCGTGCATGCTGAAAACGGCGACGTGGTCGCCGCGATGACCGCCAAGCTCCTCGCCGAAGGCAATAACGGCCCCGAGGCGCATGCCTATAGCCGCCCCCCCGAAGTCGAGGGCGAAGCCACCAACCGCGCCATCATGATCGCCGACATGGCCGGCGTGCCGCTCTATGTCGTGCATGTCTCGTCCGAGCAGGCCCACGAAGCCATCCGTCGCGCCCGCCAGAAGGGTATGCGCGTCTATGGCGAGCCGCTGATCCAGCACCTGACGCTCGATGAGAGCGAGTATTTCAACCCCGATTGGGACCATGCCGCCCGGCGTGTCATGTCCCCGCCCTTCCGCAACAAGTTGCATCAGGATTCGTTGTGGGCCGGCCTGCAAGCGGGCTCGCTCTCGGTGGTCGCAACCGATCACTGCGCCTTCACCAGCGCCCAGAAGCGCACCGGCATCGGCAATTTCTCCAAGATTCCCAATGGCACTGGCGGTCTAGAAGACCGCATGCCGGTGCTCTGGACGACAGGGGTCAATACCGGTCGTCTGACCATGAACGAATTCGTGGCGGTGACGTCGACCAATATTGCCAAGATCCTCGGGCTCTACCCCAAAAAGGGTGCCGTTCTCGTCGGCGCCGATGCGGACCTCGTGGTCTGGGACCCCAAACGATCCAAGACCATCTCGGCGGGCGCGCAGCAGTCGGTGATCGACTACAATGTCTTCGAGGGCTTCGAAGTCACCGGCCTGCCGCGCTTTGTCCTGAGCCGCGGCAAGGTCTCGATCGTCGAGAACGAGGTCAAGGCCGAGCCAGGTCATGGCAAGTTTGTCGGCCGCGAAGCGAAGAACCCTGTGAACCGCGCGCTGAGCCAGTGGAAAGAGATCGTCGCACCCCGCAAGGTGGAGCGGTCAGGCATTCCGGCGACGGGGGTTTGACGGGAGCAGCGTGACCAATAATGAGGCACCTGCCGGGAGGAGCGGAGACAGACCGGGAATAATTCCGGCACTCCGTAAACGGCACGGGGCTTGCATTGAACATCATGGCCGGACGGCGACGATAATCCGTTGCCCGGCCAGCATAACAAGAGGGGGCACTTGCCTTTGTCCGTGACGACTTCCAGCGCCGTAGTGGCGGCCGAACATCTCGGCCTCACGTTCAGGACCAATGACGGTGACGTCGTTGCCCTCAGCGACGTCAATCTCATCATCAACAAGGGTGAGTTCGTTTCCTTCATCGGCCCGTCCGGCTGCGGCAAGACCACCTTCTTGCGCACTATTGCCGATCTGGAACAGCCCACTTCGGGCACCCTGACCATCAACGGTCAGACACCGGAACAGGCCCGCAAGGCGCGTGCCTATGGCTACGTGTTCCAGGCGCCGGCGCTCTATCCCTGGCGCACCATCGAAAAGAACATCGCGCTGCCGCTCGAAATCATGGGCTATGGCGGCAGCGAACAGGCCGAGCGCATCAAGCGCACCATGGATCTGGTGAACCTTTCCGGTTTCGAGAAGAAATACCCCTGGCAGCTCTCCGGCGGCATGCAGCAGCGCGCCTCCATCGCCCGCGCCCTGGCCTTCGATGCCGACCTGCTGCTGATGGACGAACCCTTCGGCGCCCTCGACGAAATCGTCCGCGACCACCTCAATTCCGAATTGCTCAAGCTCTGGGACCGCACGCAGAAAACCATCTGCTTCGTCACCCACTCCATTCCTGAGGCGGTGTATCTGTCGACCAAGATCGTGGTCATGTCACCGCGCCCGGGGCGGGTGACCGATGTGATCGAGAGCAACCTGCCGCGCGAACGCCCGTTGGATATCCGCGAAACGCCGGAGTTTCTGGCCATAGCCGCAAGGGTGCGCGACGGGCTGCGCGCCGGGCACTCCTACGAGGAGACGGTGTGATGGTGGCTGGCCACATCCACCGGATCCCCCTCGCCCCTTGTGGGAGAGGGACAGCAATTTCTTCGTTCAGAAGAAATTGCAGGGTGAGGGGTGCTGCGCTCGCCCATGCCAGAGGCGTGGGAAGAAACCCCTCATCCGCCCTTCGGGCACCTTCTCCCGCAAGGGGAGAAGGGTGGGCTTCGTGGGTGGGGCAGATACAATGACCCGCACCTTCCCCATCATCATCGTCCTGCTCGCCATCGTCCTCGTCTGGTACGCCGCCGCTATCGGCATGAACGCGCAGTGGCAGAACGATGTCTATCGCCGTGGCGATGTCACCAATGTTCCCGCCACGCAGTTCGTCCTCGACACCTGGAACCAGGAAAAGCCCGTTCTCCCCACCGCGCATCAGGTGTTTGGCGAGCTGTGGAATTCCACTGCGCTCGTCGCCCCCAACAAGCCGCGCAGCCTGATCTTCCACGCCTGGGTCACCTTCTCGGCCACCGCGCTCGGCTTCCTCATGGGCTCGCTGCTGGGCATCGGCCTCGCCGTGATGATCGTCCATAACGAGGCGATGAACCGTTCGTTGATGCCCTGGATCGTTGCCAGCCAGACCATTCCCATCCTGGCGCTGGCGCCGCTGATCGTGGTCATCGGCTTCAACATCTTCACCGGCACTTTGGGCATTCCCACCGATCCGGCCCGGCTGATGTCCAAGGCGATCATCTCGGCCTATCTCAGCTTCTTCCCGGTTGCTGTAGGCATGGTCAAAGGCCTGCGTTCGCCGGAGGCGATCCAGCTCGATCTGATGCATACCTACAATGCCTCGCCCAATCAGACCTTCTGGAAGCTGCGCTGGCCTGCCGCCATGCCCTATCTCTTCACCTCGCTGAAGGTCGGTGTCGCCGCCAGCCTGGTCGGCGCCATTGTCGGCGAATTGCCCACCGGTGCCGTGGCCGGCCTCGGTGCGCGCCTCCTGGCCGGCTCCTATTACAGCCAGACCGTGCAGATCTGGGCGGCCTTGTTCGCTGCCTCCATTCTGGCCGCTTTGCTCGTCATCGCCGTCGGTCTGGTGGAAAAATTCGTCAATCGGTCCATGGGGGCACGTCCCGCATGAGCCAGTTGCAGTTCTTTCTCGCCCTGGTGGCCGGTGGTCTTGCGGCTGGTGCGCTGGCCCTGAGCCTCACCACGCCGTTCGAAACCGCTTTGCTGCTCAAGGCTTTCCTCGCTTTGGGCTTCCTGTCGCTGGTCCGCTTCTTTGTCCCGGTCGGGCTCTGGGCCGATGGCGCTATCGCGGTGCTCGGCGCGGTGGCCGTGCTCACCAGCATCGGTATTTTTCAGCCGGCGCCACCGTTCTTCTGGATGGCGCTCATCGTGGCCTGGCTCTTTGCCTGGCTGTTCGTCGAGCGCCTCAGCAAGACCCTGGCGCCCGGTCTCGCGGACAATGCCGGCCTCGGCCTCCTCATCCCGATCGTCTTCGGCGTGACCATCCTTGTCGCCTGGGAAGCTATCACCCGCGCGGGCAATGTGCCGCAGGTCATCCTGCCGCCGCCCTCGATGATCTGGGCCCGGATTACCGCCTCGGTGCCGACGCTGCTCGCCGATTTCCAGCAGACCTTCCTCAAGGCCGTTCTGATCGGCTACGCGCTGGGCTGCGGCCTCGGTTTTGTCGTCGCCATCCTGATCGATCGCTCGCCCTTCCTCAAATCCGGGCTGTTGCCGCTGGGCAATTTCGTCTCGGCTTTGCCCATTGTCGGTGTCGCGCCGATCATGGTCATGTGGTTCGGCTTCGACTGGCCCAGTAAGGCCGCCGTCGTCATCATCATGACCTTCTTCCCCATGCTGGTGAACACGGTGGCGGGCCTCAACGCATCCAGCGCCATCGAGCGCGACCTGATGCGCACCTATGCTGCTGGTTATTGGCAGACGCTGCTGAAGCTCAGGCTCCCCGCTGCGGGCCCCTTCATCTTCAACGCCCTCAAGATCAACTCGACTCTGGCCTTGATCGGCGCAATCGTAGCGGAATTCTTCGGGACGCCCATTGTCGGAATGGGCTTCCGCATCTCTACCGAAGTCGGCCGGATGAATGTCGACATGGTATGGGCCGAAATCGCGGTGGCGGCAGTCGCGGGCTCGGTCTTCTACGGGGTGATCGTTCTGATCGAACGAGGGGTCACCTTCTGGCATCCGTCCGTGCGTGGTGCATAGACATGCCAAACTCAGGGAAAACGGCAATGAAGAAACTTCTGATCGGCGCCCTTGCAGGCGCAATGACCATGGCGGCTTTTGGCGGCGCCTGGGCACAGGAATCCGTTACGCTGCAGCTCAAATGGGTGACCCAGGGCCAGTTCGCCGGCTACTATGTCGCCCAGGCCAAGGGCTTTTATGAAGAAGAAGGCCTGACCGTCGAAATCAAGCCGGGCGGCCCCGATATCGCGCCCGAGCAGGTGATTGCCGGCGGCGGTGCCGATGTCATCACCACCTGGATGGCCGCCGGCCTTGCCGCCCGCGAACGCGGCGTGCCGCTGGTCAACATCGCCCAGCCGTTCAAGCAGTCGGGCCTGCTGCTCACCTGCCTCAAGGAGGCTGGCGTCGAGACCACGGCCGATTTCCCGGGCAAGACACTGGGCGTCTGGTTCTTCGGCAACGAGTATCCGTTCTATGCCTGGATGGCCAAGCTCGGCCTTTCCACCGAAGGCGGCGCCGAGGGCGTCGAAGTCCTGAAGCAGGCCTTCAACGTCGATCCGCTGATCCAGAAGCAGGCCGCCTGCATCTCCACCATGACCTATAACGAGTATGGTCAGGTGCTGAAGGCCGGCATCACCCCCGAAGAGCTGACCGTCTTCAACTACCGCGACGAAGGCGTCGGCATGCTCGAAGACGGTCTCTATGTTCTCGAAGAGAAGCTGGCCGATCCGGCTTTCGTCGAGAAGATGACCAAGTTCGTCCGCGCTTCGATGAAGGGCTGGGAGTATGCCCGCGCCAACCCCGAAGAGGCCGCTCAGATCGTCGTCGACAATGACTCGACCGGCGCCATGACGGTCGAAGACCAGCTCTACCAGGTCACCGAGATCAACAAGCTGACCGAAGGCTCCACCGGCGTGCTCGACGAAGCCGACTACCAGCAGACCGTCGATACCCTGCTCTCGGCCGTGTCGCCTGATAATCCGGCCATCACCAAGGCCCCCGAAGGCGCCTTCAGCCACGTCGTCACCGACGGGCTCTAGGCCCCAAGCCACAAGAATGCGAAAGGCGGGGAGCGATCCCCGCCTTTTTTATTCCCGTGGGAACGAATCCGCCCCGCCTTCGGTTGACCTTGCACTGCGTCAACCAGAAGAAGGCAAATCCCATGAACTCCATCATTTATCTCGTCGGTCTCGTGGTCATCGTCATGGCCATCCTGTCGTTCATCGGTCTCGCCTGAGAATTCCGATGGCAAGAGCAACAAGAACAACAACAGGAGCCGCCGCAATGACCATTGACGCGCCCGCGGGCGTCGCCGTTATCGAACAACCCGCCGCCAATCGCGATCAGTCATCGTATGTCGATTGGCCCGCTATTATCGCCGGCATCATCCTCGCCTCTGCCATCAGCCTGGTGCTGATCAGCTTCGGCTCCGCCGTCGGCCTCAACTTCCTCGACTTTGGCTATGGCGACGGTCCTAACCCGATCTTCGTCGGCATTGCTGCTGCATCCTGGTTCCTCTGGGTGCAGATTTCCAGCTTCATGGCCGGCGGCTACATCACTGGTCGCCTGCGCCGCCGCTACTTCGATGCCACCGAAGATGAAAGCGATCTGCGCGACGGTGCGCACGGGCTCCTGGTATGGGCCGGCGCGGCCATTCTAGGTGCCGTAATCGCTGTTGGCGGTATCGGTGCTGCGGCCAATGCGGTCGGCTCGGTTGCCGCAACCGCGACAACGGCGGCGTCGAACGTGGCGGAAGGCGCAGCCGACGCCCTCGATCCCAATGCCTACTTCATCGATACCCTGTTCCGTTCGACCCAGCCGGTCGACGCAGCAGCGGCACGTGGTGAGGCAGGCCGTATCTTCGCTCAGGCTGCATTGGGCGACGGTACTGTTGCCGAAGAAGATCGGACTTATCTCGCCAGCGTCGTGGCCGCCAATACCGGCATTGCGCCCGAAGAGGCCCAGGCCCGGGTCGACCAGGTGATCGCCAATGTGGAAACGGCGCGGCAGGAGGCCATCGAGGCCGCACGCATCGCCCGCAACACCACCATCATCGGCGCCTTCCTGCTCGCGGCTTCGCTGCTGGTCTCGGCCATCGGTGCGTTCTGGGCAGCCCAGAAGGGCGGCAACCATCGCGATCAGAACACCGTCTTCGCCGACGTGTTCCGCCGCTTCTAGGCCAGGCAAAGAAAGGACAACACCATGTTTCGTGCTCTCGGACTTTTTCTGCTCGGCGTGCCGATCTGGCTGATCATCATCATCGTGTTCTTCCTCCGCTGAGGAAGCCAAAGGCGGGGCGAAAGCTCCGCCTCTTTTGAATGTGCCGATGCGCAAGGCGATCAGTCGACCTCCCTCCCCCTTGTGGGGAGGGTGGCCCCGAAGGGGTCGGGTGGGGGTTCTCTCGGCAAGCGCAGAGCGTGCGGCCACCCCCCACCCTTGATCCCTCCCCACAAGGGGAGGGAGACGACTGAAAAGATTAGTTGAACACCCGGCGGCACTTGAACTGGCCGAACTCGACCCAGCCTGTCGCCAGGACTTCACCCCGAAAGCTGACCCAGCATTCATCGAGCGACACGGGCGAACCCGCCCCGGTCAGCAATACGGCATTGCCGTGGCGCACCGCCGTGGCCTGTTGTGCATCGAGCCGGATCTCCGGCAGGTCGATAAATCCGGCAGCCACCGGCTTCAGCAACGCATCCCGTTCTTCCAGCGACAACGCTTCGAGTTGGTCGATATCAAGCGCATCCCCATCATGGAACGGCCCGACCGCCGCGCGGTGCAACATGCTCACATGCCCGCGCGTGCCCAACGCCTCGGCAATATCGCGCGCCAGCGAGCGCACATAGGTACCCTTGCCGCACGTTACTTCGAGGATCGATCGATCCGTCCCGTGCTCGATGACGGCAATGGCGTCGACGTCGATCTCGCGCGGCTGCAGCTCCACGGCTTCGCCCGCCCGCGCCAGGTCATAGGCTCGCTCGCCATCGATCTTGAGGGCCGAATAGATCGGCGGACGCTGCAGAATGGTGCCGGTGAAATCAGGCAGCACCGCCTCCAGCGCCGCACGGTCCGGCCGCACATCCGAGGTCGCCACTACGGGCCCTTCGGCATCGTCGGTCGCGGTAGCGCTGCCCCATTGGATGGCGAAGCGATAGATCTTGGTCCCATCCTGCACCTGCGGCACGGCCTTTGTCGCTTCGCCCAGCGCGATCGGCAGGATCCCTGTGGCCAGCGGGTCGAGCGTACCGGCATGGCCGGCCTTGGCCGCGCCGAACAGCCAGCGCACCTTGCCCACTGCCTGGGTCGAGGTCATGTCATAGGGCTTGTCGAGCACTACCCAGCCCGAAATGGCGCGTTTGACGCGTTTTGGCGCGCTCAAGACTCTTCGCCGTCCTCGTCATCGAGGTCACGCCGGACCTTTTCCGAGCGCAGCAGGCTATCGATCCGCCCCGCTTCCTCGAACGTGTCGTCGACATAGAAGCGCACTTCGGGCGCGTATTTCATGTTGATCTGCGGCGCCACGCGCCCGCGCACGAACTTGCGGTGGCGGTTCAGCGCCGCGACGATTTCCTCGGCATGCTGCCCGCCCAGCGGCATCACATAGGCGTTGGCGATCTTGAGGTCCGGCGTCATCCGCACTTCGGGCACGGTGATGACGGCGCCATGCAGCGCATCATCCTCGATATCGCCGCGCGCGAACATGGCGGCCAGTGCGTGGCGCACCAGCTCGCCTACGCGCAGCATGCGCTGGCTCGGGCCGGTTGGCTTGTTGTCTTTGCTCATGGCGGGGAATTAGGCCCTCGCCGCGCCCGCGTCAATCCGCCAGCGTCAGGGCCGCTTCCTGCTGCATCTGTTGGGCGCGAGACTCCACCACCTCGGTGGTCACCGGCCACGTCTCGGGCTTGGACGGGTCGAACGCCTCCCCGCGCCATTCCTGATAGACGATGGCCACGCCCCGCTCCGATTTGCGGAACGCCATGATCATGACCTCGCCCTGGCCCGCATAGCCCTCGAGCCGGTCGAGATAGGCG
Source organism: Devosia lacusdianchii (assembly GCF_022429625.1). Classification (NCBI taxonomy): domain Bacteria; kingdom Pseudomonadati; phylum Pseudomonadota; class Alphaproteobacteria; order Hyphomicrobiales; family Devosiaceae; genus Devosia; species Devosia lacusdianchii. The sequence continues at coordinate 151,526 of NZ_CP092483.1, forward strand.
CCGCACACAAAGCCGAGGGGGGCCAGGTCTTCGCCCTGATCTTCGCCAAACTGGAAGAAACCGGTGAGTTCGGGCTTGCAGGTCTGGCTATAGCCGAACATCACGGCGCGACGGTAATCGGTCAGCGGGCGGCTGGCTTCGAGCGTGATGCGGGCACCGTAAAGCGTCTTCCACAGCGCCTGGATTTCGCCCTTGGGGTAAATCTCCAGCAGCGCCTGGTTTTCATCCGACCGGAAGGTCATTTCCACCAGCGGCGCCACATTGCCCGAAAGGCGCTCGGCCGGGGTCAGCCAGTCGGGCAGCGGGAGCGAGAATTTGTGGCCGATGGCGTCGAGCACGAGCGCATTGCCCTCTTCGACAACCGGCGGTTCGCTGCGGATTTGTGCTAGCGCCGGGCTTGCCAGGATCGCAGTGGCCACGACCGCGCTCACAAGGCACGCAAACCTGCGGGTCATCTTCATCGCGGGGGTCTCCTCACCCGATAGCCAAGCTGGTTCGTGCCGGCTTCCCCCACAGAGCGCGGCGACAGCCGAGGAGTAGGCGTGAGTCCGGTTCGTTAGCAAGACCCGCCGCCCTGGAATCCAGCGATGAATCGAAAGATGCGTATTTGGCGCAACACTTGGCGTGCCGTCGGCGATCAGCCCCGCGGCACGCGGGCGCCGCCATGCGCGCCCTCGGGCAAAACCCGGTGCGGGGGTTGGTGCCCATCCATGAAGGCGCGGATATTGACGATGACCGTCTCGCCCATTTCGACACGCGCTTCCAGCGTCGCCGACGCCATATGCGCCGTCAGCACCACCCGGTTGGCTTCCGCCAGCGCCAGGAGGCGCGGATCGATGCCGCGCTTGTTCTCGAACACGTCGAGTGCCGCGCCGCTGAGGTGCCCGGCCTCGATTTCGTCGAGCAAAGCCACCTCATCCACCAGCTCGGGTCGGCTGACATTGACCACGAAGCTGCCCGGCTTCATCCGTCTCATCCGCTCGGCCGACAGGATGTGGAAGGTCTCGCGCGTGTGCGGCGTGTGCAGCGACACGATGTCGACCGCCTCAAGCATGGCGTCGAGATCGGGCCAGTACGTTGCCTCGAGCGGAGTCTCGATCGCCGGCGGGCGCCGGTTGCGCGAGAAGTAGTGAATATTGAGCCCGAACGCCTTGGCGCGCTGCGCAACCGCAGTGCCGATCCGCCCCATGCCGACAATGCCCAGCGCCTTGCCGCGCAACCGGTGGCCTAGCATCGAGGTCGGTGACCAGCCGGCCCACACCCCGTCGCGCACCAGCATCTGCGTGCCTTCGACCAGGCGTCGGGGCAAAGCCAGCATCAGCACCATGGCCATGTCGGCCGTGTCTTCGGTCAAAACACTCGGCGTATTGGTGACCGTGAGGCCGGCGGCCCAGGCGGCTTCGATGTCGATATTGTCGACGCCATTGCCGAACTGGGCGATCATCCGCACCGATTTCGGCAACTGGGCGATCAGCGCGGCATCGATCTTGTCGGTGATCGAGCTCACCAGCACGTCCTTGCCCTCGAGCCCGGCGATGATGTCGTCGCCGGTGAGGGTTACATCCGCTTCGTTGACATCGGCTTCGAACAGCGTGCCCATGCGCGCCTCTATGCTTTCGGGCAGGCGCCGCGTCACGAGGATTTTGGGTTTCTGGCTAGGCATCAGGTCCGCGGGCGAGGGCCGCTTGCATGTGGAAAACCCCACCCTTCAGCGACCATTAAGGATATGGCGCTAGTGATAGGGCAATTCCATTCCTTCTGCAAAGTCATGTTTGACGAGACCCGGCGCCGCGGCATCAGCCCTCATTTTCAAGTCTTTTTCCGCTGTCTCTGCTGGCTGCTGGTAGCCCTGACTCTGCTGGCGCCGCCGGCCTTTGCCCAATCGGACAACCCCAGCGGCCTGCCGCTGCCGCGCTTCGCCACCACCCGCTCCGAACCCATCAATGTGCGTGTCGGGCCCGGCACCAAATACGATGTCGCCTGGACCTATCTCAAATCCGGCATCCCGGTCGAAATCGTCCAGGAGTTCGACACCTGGCGCAAGATTCGCGATGTCGATGGCACCGAGGGCTGGGTGCATCAGAACCTGCTCTCCGGCGTGCGCGCCGGCTATGCCACCCCACTCATGGCCAATGGCGAGATTGCCCTGCGCGCCAGCCAGTCCGATGACGCAGCCCCGCGCGCTCGTCTTGGCGCCGGCTACAAGGTGACCATCAAGCAGTGCGACGGCACTTGGTGTGAAGTGACGGCGACCCACCAGGAGCAGAACCGCTCCTCCACCTATTCCGGCTATCTGCGCCAGGAAGAGCTCTGGGGCGTCTACCCCGACGAAGTGTTCGACTAGGTCCTACCCCATCTCTGCCAGGGCATTGCTCACCTGCCGGGCCACCCGCACAGCGTGGTCCTGCTTGGGGCAGGTGGCGCAATAGCGATCCGGGTCGATGAGGTAGTCGAGGCAGCACCCCTTGCGCTTGACGATCAGCAATTCCCGCCCATCCGGCACCGCCACGGCTTCGAGGTCGCCTTGCCCGGTCAGCCCCAGCACAGCCAGCCACCGATCCGAATAGGCGCGGAGTTCGTCCGGTCCCAGATCGTGCCGCTTCTGCCCCAACCAGACCATCAGCGTCAGCATGCGGTCGGCAAACAGCCGCCGCGCCGGTAGCGGCTTGAGTTTGACCAGGCTGTTGACCTCGATCAGCATCTGCGCCGCCATGGCCTTGAGCTGCTCGCCGGCAGTGTCGATCATTGTCTCCACCGGACCGCTGCTTTGCGGCCCCGGTGGCAGGCGATAGCCGTCGACATAGATGCCGCGCCGCCGCTGCGTGAGCCCTGCAAGGTCAGGCACACCGCCATGCAGGTGCGCGGCAATGACCGCCAGATAGGCCGGCTGCCAGATCAGGTTGGTCCACATCCGCACCGCCCAGAAAGCCGGCCCGGCCTTGGGATAGGTCGCGACAAGCGCGGCATGCAACTCAGCCAGAACAACGGAATTGTCGCCGCCGGTGCGATACCAGCCCGCACGTGCCGTGCCCGGCTCGCCCTTCATGAAGCCGGTGCGCTCCGCCGCCGTCGCGATGAGGCGCGTCGTCTGGGCATCGGCCTGGTCTTGCGGAAAGAGGAACGAGCGGGTCATGGCCGCTTCTAGCGCTCCCGCTGCCCGGAGGAAAGACCGCAGCATGACGGTCGAAACCGGGTCGCCGCCAGCCCCGCTTCAGCTCAATGTCGCGCGACGCAAAGGAGCCTCAGAAAATGCAAATCGAAACGCCCCGCCGCTTGCCCTCCGGTTTCGTGCGGCTGGGCTGGTCTACTCTGTCGGCCCAATCCGCCGAGCAGATCGGGCTGGCCGCGGCGCCACTGGCGGCGGTGCTGCTGCTCAATGCCGGCCCGGCCGAAACCGGACTGTTGCAGGCGGCGCAGACGCTGCCCTTCCTGCTCTTCGCCATTCCGGCGGGCCTCATCGTCGATCGCGCCTCGCGCAAGGGGCTGATGGCAGGCGCTGAATTGCTGCGCGCCGCAGCGCTCGCTTGCATCCTGCTGCTGGTTTTCTCGAGCACGTTGAGTTTGCCGCTGCTGGCCGCATTGGGCTTTGTCGGAGCCCTGGGCACGGTGTGCTTTACCGTAGCCGCCCCGGCGCTCGTTCCGGCCCTGGTCCCGCGGCCGCAGCTCACCCGCGCCAACCGCTGGCTCGAGCTGGCCCGTAGCGCAGCCTTCGTCGCCGGCGCGCCGATTGGTGGCGCCATTGTCGGTTGGGCCGGAGTTCCGCTCGCCTATGCCCTGGCGACAGCGCTTGCCCTGATGGCCGCCGGCCTTCTTGTCGGCATTGCTGAGCCGTCGCGCGAGCTGCCGCCGCCGCGCCATCCCTTGCATGATCTGCGCGAGGGCCTGCAGTTCGTCTCGCGGCACGCCTTGCTGCGCCCCATCGTCATGACCGCCATCGTCTTCAACGTGTCCTGGTTTGTCCTGCAGGCCGTGTTCGTTGCCTATGCCGTGCGCGATCTGGGCGTCGGCGCCACGGGTGTTGGCCTGATCCTGGGCACCTATGGCCTCGGCATGTTCGTCGGCGCCAGCGCCGTGCCCCTGATCGAGCGATACATGCCTCTGGGCGCCATGATCGTCATCGGACCATTCTGCGGTCTGCTGGGAGCGAGCCTGCTGCTGCTGACGCTTTGGATACCAAGCGGCTTCCTGGCTGCGGCGGGCTATTTTCTGTTTGGCTGCGGACCGATGATCTGGACCATCACCACGATCTCGCTGCGTCAGTCAGTGACGCCGCAAACCATGCTTGGTCGCGTGTCGGCCCTGGTCACAACGGGTACGACCGGCGCCGCTCCGGTCGGTGCGCTGCTGGGCGCGTTCCTCGCGGCGCATTGGGGCGTTGCCGCCTGTCTTGCCGTAGCGGTTGTCGGCTTTGCCGGGCAGTTTGCCATCATTGCCGCGTCGCGTGTCCCGCAACTCGAGGCCTTGCCGGAACCCGCCTGAGCGAAAAAAAGGCCGCCGGATCGCTCCGGCGGCCTGGTGTTTAGGCCTTGAGGATCTTGAAGCGGTAGAGCAACCCCCCGATCGCGCCGCCGACCAGTGGCGCCACGATGAAGAGCCACAGCTGCGCCAGCGCATTGCCGCCGACCAGCACGGCCGGGCCGAAGCTGCGCGCCGGATTGACCGATACGCCGGTGACCTGGATGCCGACCAGGTGGATGGCGACCAGGGTCAGGCCGATGGCGAGGCCGGCAAAGCCCGGCGAGGACTTCTCGCCGGTCGATCCCAGGATCACCACGACGAAGATGGCAGTGAAGACGATCTCGAAGATCAGTGCCGCGACCATCGTGTAGCCGCCGCCATAGCCTTCGCCCCAGCCATTGACGCCAAGGCCGCTGGCATTGCTGCCGGCAATGGCCAGCAGGATAAGCGCGCCGGCCAGCGCACCGGCAAACTGGGCGATCCAGTATTGGATCATCTCGCTTGCCGACATGCGGTTATCGAGAAAGGCGCCCAGGCTCACCGCCGGGTTGATGTGGCAGCCCGAAATCGGGCCGATGCCATAGGCCATGGCGACGATGGCGAGGCCGAAAGCCAGTGAAAAACCGACCTGGCCGATGGCATCGCCGCCAAGCACGACCGAGCCGCAGCCAAACAATACCAGCACCGCCGTGCCGATGAACTCCGCGATTAATTTGTTCATGACGCTCAAAACTCCAAAGAGGCTTCCCCAAGCGTCCGAATCAGACGCCAGCAAAGTCATCCTTCCTGCGGCGACTCGCCGCAGGCAAGGGCTCAGAGTCCTGAGAGCACAGAGTTTTAGGCGGCGGCGCGGGCCGCTTCGATGGTCTTGCGCACCGCCTCGACATCGGTGAGCGTGATTTCATACTCGCGCTCGATGGCGGTACCGCCCATGCCGACATGCGGGTTGCGGAAATCCATGCCGCTCTTGATGGTCTTGAGCGCAGCGAAGTGCATCTCGTCGACGCCGGTGGCCGTGCGCACTCGAGCAATATTATCGGCATCGAGTGCGCCGCAGGCCATGATGACGATGCGGCCATCGGCAATGGCGGCGGTGTCCTTGAGAATGTCGATGCCTTCGATCGCGGTGTCGCGCTGGCCGCTCGTCAGCACCCGGTCGACGCCGCAGCGGATCAGCGCTTCGATGGCTTCGCGGTAGTCGCGCGTCATGTCGAAGGCGCGGTGGCAGGTCACCTTCATCGGGCGGGCGGCATCCACCAGCGCCTTGGTCCGGGCTTCGTCGATCCGCCCGTCGGGCGTCAGGCAGCCGATCACCACGCCGACCACGCCCATGTCGCGCAGCGCCTTGATGTCTTCCAGCATGCTCTGGAATTCGAGCTCGGAATAGAGGAAGTCGCCGCCGCGCGGTCGGATGATGACGTGGAACGGGATGGTGCCGACGCGCAGCGCCTCGCGGACCACACCCAGGCTCGGCGTCAAACCGCCCTCGAGCAGGCTGGCACAGAGCTCCACGCGGTCTGCACCCGCTTGCTGCGCGGCAACGAGACCGTCGATCCCTTCGACACAAATCTCGATCTTGAACGGGTGCTTAGGCATGAGTGGTCTCCGATTGGTATTGCATTGGTAGTGCCATCGCGCTTGGTCGGCAAGCCCAATGTAGCGCGCGATCCGTAGACTCCCCAGCCGGTATCGGGATTCGATCCTAGACGCTCGATTATCATCCGTTGGCCATGGCGGCGCCATGCTGCGCGGGAGGAGGATTGTCATGCGCACCCCCGCTGCCTGGGTCCGCGATAACAGCGGCACCTCGGCTGTCGAATTCGCCATACTCACACCGGTGTTCCTGCTCCTGCTCACCGGCATGCTGGCCTACGGCATCTATTTCGGCGCCGCCCACTCGCTTCAGCAGCTGGCGGCCGACGCTGCCCGTACGGCGATCGCCGGACTCAACGAAACCGAGCGCAATAGCTTGGTCAGGACCTTTCTCGACGGCAATGCTGGCGACTACATGCTCATCGAGCGCAACCGGCTGAGCTTCACCATCGGCGACAAGCCGGGCGATCCGAGCCAGTACCGCGTCACCCTGCGCTATGATGCCTCCCAGCTGCCGATCTGGAATCTCTATCCGCCGCTGCCGCTGCCCAGCGCCGAGATCGCCTATAGCTCCACCATTCGCCGGGGCGGTCTATGATCTGGAGGCGTTTCCGGCGCGATGCCAGGGGCAATATCGCGGTGCTCTTTGCTCTCGGCTTTGCCGTCTCGGCAGTGGTCGGCGCCGTCGCCGTCGACGCTGCCTCGCTCTATCACGAGCGCCGGATGATCCAGAACGGCGTCGACCTGGCGGCCTTGGCAGCCGCCTCCGATCCGGCGCAGGCTTTGGCCATCGCCGAAGCGTCGCTGGTCGAGGCCGGCTTGTTGCCGGCAGGCTCCACCGACGGGTTGAGCGTGGTCACCGGTCACTATGACCCCAATCCGGCCACCGCGGCCGCGCTGCGTTTCACGCCTGGCCAGACGCCGCTCAATGCGGTCCAGGTGGGGTTCGAGCGACCCGGCTCCCTGCATTTCGCCCGCAGCTGGACGCAATCGCCCACCATCGGCGCGACGGCGATTGCTACGGTGACGCCGCAAGTGTCCTTCTCCATCGGCTCGCGGCTCGCCAGCCTCAGCGGCGGCGTCGCCAATGCCGTGCTCAATAGTCTGCTCGGCACCAGCGTGGCGCTGACCGCGCTCGACTATAACGGGCTCGTCGGCGCCAAGGTCGACGCCTTCCGCTTTCTCGATGCCCTGGCGATCGAGCTGGGCGTCTCGGCTGGCACCTATAATGACCTGCTCGGCATGAGCGCCCATCACGGCAAGTTGGCTGCGGCGCTGGCCAGCATCCTGACCGGTGCCGAGCGTACGGCGGCGCTCAAGCTGGCCGCGGTGGCCGGCCACAATGGCGTCGTGCCGCTGGGCAAGCTGTTCAAGCTCGGCAAGTTCGGCGATTTCGATATCGGCTCCAGCGGAGCCGAGGGTCTGTTCACCAGTATTTCGGCGCTCGACCTGCTCGCCGCCAGTGCCGGCCTCAGCGATGGCAACCGGCAAGTGGCGCTGTCGCTCACTGCCGGCGTGCCGGGCCTGCTCGGACTCGATGTCAGCCTTGCCGTCGGCCAGCCGCCACAGGGTGGTTCCTGGTATGCCATTGGCCCATCCGGGACGGTGGTGCGCACCGCGCAGGTGAGGCTGCGCGTTGTCGCCACCGTTTTGGGAACCGGCGCCCTGGTCGGGGCCCCCATCCGCCTGCCCCTCTATGTCGAGGTGGCGCATGCCGAAGCCATTGTAGGCGCCGCCACCTGTCCGGCTGGTATCGACAAGTCGGGTACGGCGACCATACTCACCCGGCCGGGCGTGCTGCGCGTTATGGTCGGCGAGGTTACGCCCGCAAGCTTCGGCAATTTCAATACTACCCCCAGCGTCGGCCTCGCCAAGCTGGTCGAGGTGAAGCTCTTGGGCCTGACCCTGCTAGAAGTGCTGGCCTCGTCGGTCGTCGAGGTCGCCCAGACCACGCCGGTCCCGCTGAGCTTTTCGGCCCCCGACATCGCAGCTCGCACGGTCAAGACCGCCAAAACCACCACCGTCGTTTCGTCCCTGACCAGTTCCCTCCTGGGCAATCTCAACCTGCAGGTGCCCATTCTTGGCCTGGGTCTGAACCTGTCGAGCCTCGGTGTGTTGCTCAAGGCCATCCTGTCGCCAGTGGCCCCCACGCTTGATCTTACCATCAATCGTCTGCTCGAGGCGCTGGGCCTGGCCGTTGGCGAGGCCGATGTCCGCGTCTATGGCGTCCGCTGCTCCAATCCCGTACTGGTTGGCTAGCTTCCAGCAGCGAGCGCTTTGCACCAGTCATAGAGCATGGGCGGTTCCAACTCCGGCCGATTGCCCTCGATGTCACCCAGCACGGATTCCATCTGCAATTGCACGTCGTCTACTCGCAAATACAGCGCAACCGGATCGCAGCCGCGCGCCAGTTGTAGCGCCGGATCGCCAACTTCGCCGACGACCTCGCCGTCGCGCTCCACCCAGCCCTGCACATCAGAGACGCTGCCTTGCGGGTCTACGGTGATCCAGGCATTCCTCTGGCCATAATCGCCGCCTTCTTCGCCCGTCGCGTTAATCAGCGGAGCCCGAAAACTGGTGGAGATATTGGCAAGGCTGCCATCGGGCCGGTAGCACCAGCGTGTTTGCTCCAGCGCAATGCCATCGATGGAGCGCGTCGTCACCAGCAAGGACGCGGTTGCGTCGAAACGACCATCGTAGAACGAGAAACTATCGCCATAGCCGCCGCCGAAGTCTCGGTTCCAGCCGAGCGAGCCGCGACCTTGAGAGGCCTCCTTGCAGGCATCCCAATCGGTCCAGTCGATAGAAAAATCCGATGGGGGGCTCATCAGCAGCACGTCCAGCTCCTGCGCCCGGCTTGGGGCGCTCACCAGTGCAATCAGAACGACGCCGGCGGCAATGCGGTGGGTCATCAGAACCTCCTTTTCGATCGGATAATCGGGCGCCGCACGACATGGGTCAAGAATCCCTCTTGACCCATTACGTTAGTGTGCTACAAGACTACTACACTACATAGGCGCAACACATGGATGACTTTCACACCAGCCAGCCGATCTTCATACAGATCCGGCAGCGGCTTACCGAGATGATCCTTCGCGGTTCGGTTGACGAAGGCGAGGCTTTGCCATCGGTCCGGCAGATCGCGGCCGACCTGTCGGTCAATCCATTGACGGTGACCAAGGCATTCGAAGCGCTGGTCGATGTCGGCGTAGTCGAAAAACGAAGAGGGCTAGGGATGTTCGTAAAAACCGGAGCGCGAGCTGAATTGCTCGCCCATGAACGCGACAAGTTTCTGAAAGAGGACTGGCCGCGCATCGTCGCCCAGATCAAGGCGCTCGACCTCGATCTCAAGTCCCTTCTGACCAGTTCCATTGCCACCCAGGGGCAGACCCATGAATGAGCTTTCGCTGGCGGCACAGCCGCAAACCGTTGAACCCATCGTTTCCGCCCGTGGCCTGCGCAAGAAGTTCGGCCGCAAGGAAATCCTGCACGGCCTCGATTTCGACATTCCGCCCGGCCGCATCTATGGCCTGATCGGCCACAATGGCGCCGGCAAGACCACGACGCTCAACGCTATGCTGGGCCTCACCAATTGCGAGGGCACCATCCGCGTTCTGGGCGAAGACCCCTTCGCCAAGCGCGCCAAGCTGATGGAGAATGTTGCCTTCATTTCCGACGTGGCCAGCCTGCCGCGCTTCCTCAGGGTCCGCGAGCTCTTCGCGCTGCTCTCCAACATCCACCCCAATTTCAGCCAGGATAAGGCGCGCAGCTTCCTCGAAGGCACCGACATCAAGCCGGAGATGAAGGTCAAGCACCTCAGTAAGGGCATGGTCGCTCAGCTTCACCTGGCGGTGGTAATGGCGATCGACGCCAAGCTGTTGGTGCTCGACGAACCCACGCTCGGCCTCGACATCACCTACCGCAAGCGCTTCTACCGCCGGCTGCTCGAAGACTACATGACCGAGGAGCGCACCCTGCTCATCACCACCCACCAGGTGGATGAGATCGAGTTCATGCTGTCAGATATTATGTTCATCCGCGATGGCGAGCTGATCCTCCACATGCAGATGGAAACCGTGAACGACAAGTTCACCCAGCTCGTGGTCAACGATCCCGAAGCGCAAGCTGCCGCCCGTGCCTATGGCCCGGTCTATGAGGAAACCCGCTTCGGCCAGACCGTCATGATCTTCGACGGCGTCGATCGCAATCTGCTCGATCCGTTCGGCAAGCTCTCGACTCCCACTCTGTCCGACCTTTTCGTCGCCCTGATGCAGCGGCCGACAGCCAATCCGGAGCCGGCCCAATGAAGGCGTCTATCGCACTCGTCCACCGCGAGTTCATTGAACACAGGGGTGCCTTCCTCATCGGCCCCCTGATCCTGGTAGGAATCCTGTTCGGCGCCACCATCCTGGCCTTTACCGTCGGCCGCCTCGACATGCGCTTCTCCGGCGCCATGGCGACGGTTGCCCCCATGCGGGTCTACGAGGTCGGCTTCCTCGGCTTCGGCCTGGCCTGGTCGCTCTATCTGATCGCAGTGCTGTTCTTCTACTGCGCCGACGGCTTCGCCGCCGACAAGCGCAACAATGCCATGCTGTTCTGGAAGTCGATGCCGGTCTCCGATCTCAAGGTGCTGCTCACCAAGCTGGGCGCTGCCCTGACCATCCTGCCCGGCGTCGTCTATGCCGTTGCTTTGTTGAGCGGCTTGCTGCTGTTCGGAGTCGCCTTCGTCACCACGCTGATCAACGGCACCGGCAATGTCGCCTTCCTCGGCTCTATCGCCGGCGTCTATGGTCAGGTTGCCCTAGCCATCCTGGCGGTGCTGGCCTGCGGCCTGCTCTGGTATCTGCCCTTCATGGCCCTGGTTGGTGCCATGGCGACGGCCGTAGGCCGCTGGGCCATCCCGATCTCGCTGCTGCTGCCGTCGCTGATTTCGACCATGGAATGGGTGACGCTTGGCGGCTTCCATCCCTTCGTGACCAAGAGCTGGGAGTTCTTCGAGTATCGCGCCTCGCTGCCGGCGACGCCCTATGCCGATGCCTGGTTCGGCTCGAACCGACCCTTCGATGCCATGGCCTTCACCACCGATCTGATCTCTCACATGGATTGGCTCCAGGTCGGTATCGGCGCTGTTTTCGCCCTGGTGGTGATCTATATCGCTAGCGAGTACCGCCGCCGCGTCAACGACAATTGACCTCAGGCCAATCTTGCCGGCATCTGTGCCGCCGCGACCCCAAACCGCGGCGGCATTGCCGTTGGAGATAGCATGCGTGTCCTCGTCGTCCTCGCCCATCCGCTGGGCGACAGCCTCAATGCCCACCTCGCCGATACGGCCATTGCCGCCCTTGCGGCGCGCGGCGCCGAGATCGACCGGCTCGACCTCTATGCCGAGGATTTCGCTCCGGCGCTGACGGCCGACGAACGCAGCCGCTATTACAGCACGCCACAGCCGGAACCGGCCATCGTGGCGCTGCAGGCGCGCTTGGCCGCCGCCGATGCGCTGGTGCTGGTCTTTCCCACCTGGTGGTTCTCGCTCCCCGCCATCCTCAAGGGTTGGTTTGATCGGGTCTGGTCGCCCGGCCTCGCCTTTGCTCAGGGCACGCCGATCAAGCCGCTGCTCACCAATCTGCGCTCCTGCCTCGTGCTCACCACGCTCGGTTCGCCCTGGTGGATCGATCGACTGGTGATGCGCCGGCCTGTTCGCCGCGTCCTAAAGACCGCCCTGCTCGGCGCCTGCGCCCCCAAGGCCCGCTTCCACATGCTCTCGCTCTACGCCGCAGAGAGCGTCAATGCCGACACCGTCGCCCGCCATCGCCAGCGCATCGTGGAGGCAGCTGCGAAGCTGTAGTTAAGGCCCCCTCCCACCGGACCGTGCCGCTATCGCCCCTCCCCAGTGGGGGGAGGGACCTGGGATTTCGCCTCTACGCCACAGAGTCCTGCGAAAGCGGGAGCCTCCGTTTTCTGGCGCCGCAAACAGAGGTAATGACCCGGTGGTCATCAATTCCCCAGGCAGCCGGCGTGAATACAAAGCAGGCTCGCCGACCAGCCTTACGGCGCCGTCGCAGCTACGTACCAACGCCACCCTCCAGCCTCTCCTCACCCCGCTACGCACCCCACCATAACTCCCGCTTGACAAAATCAAACTAGACGGTCTAGTTCTATAGTCATCACATGGAGCGATGTCATGGAACAGAACACCTCTCATCTCACCTGCGCTTGCGGTGCCTTTCACCTGGATCTGCACGCTACGCCGATCATCACCACCGAATGCCACTGCGATAGCTGCAAACAGGCGGCCGGCCGGCTGGCCGCCCTGCCGGTGTCACAGCCGATGCAGATGAATGATGGCGGCACCCATTACGTCCTCTACCGCAAGGATCGCGTTACCTTCCCCGCCGGAACCGATACCCTGCGCGAGTTCCGCCTGGGCGCCGACTCTTCCACGCGCCGCGTCGTGACCGCGTGCTGCAACACCCCGGTTTTTCTCGAGTTCAAGGGTGGCCACTGGCTGAGCCTTTACGGCAATCTCTGGGATGAAAGCCGGCGACCCGCCATCGAGCTGCACACCATGGTCCCCAAGGGCGCAAATGTCCCCAACGACGTGCCATCCGGCGCATGGGCCACTGCCGGATTCTACGGCAAGTTGCTCATCGCCTGGATCGCCATGGGCTTCAAGGTTCCCGCCATAGCCATCAGCGGCGCGGTCAAGGCCTAAGCCTCGACCGCCGCCAGCGGGAAGGTCAGCGTAAACGTGGTGCCGGGGCCGCCCGTGCCATAGCTGGCCTTGCCGCTGATCTGGGCGCTAAGCCCCAGGATCAGCCGGCTGCCCATGCCCTTGCCGGCGCTGGCCGGATCAAACCCGCAGCCATTGTCGGCAATGCTGAGGCGACCAATCCCACCTTCGGTCAGGCTCAGCTCGATCGTCAGTCGCGGTTCGACCGTGTCCGCAAAAGCGTATTTGAGCGCGTTGGACACCACCTCGTTGATGATCAGTCCCAGCGGCATGGCATGCTCGCGGTCGATCACCATCGGCACGGTGTCATAGCGCACCGCCACCGGCCGGCCATAAGCCGAGACCAGGTTGTCGACAATGGCGGGCACATAGCCGGCCATGTCGACATCGGCGAACTGGTCGCTACCGTAAATATGCTCATGCACCGCCACCATGGCGCCGATCCGGTTGGTCAGCGCCAGCTTGCTCTCGGTATTGCCCTTTTGCAGGTTGATCAGCGACACCACCGATTGCAGGTTGTTCTTGACGCGGTGGTGTACCTCACGCAGCAGCAGGCTGTTGGTTTCGGCCAGCTTGGCCAGCCGCTCGCGCGTCTCTGCCTGCCGCCGCAGCAGGCCCGCAACGACGAAGGCGGCATAGACCAGCACCAGCGCCACCGGCACCACGACGATAAGGCCCGACGAGATGTTGCGGTAGAAGGTGGCAAGCGCCGCCTCCGTGCTGAGCGAGGCCAGCGCCACCAGATTGGTGCCCGTCACGGTCTCATAGCCGACAATGCGATGCACACCGTCGGCCGGCGAGGTCGCCTCATAGGTACCCGAGGACGCTTTCGGCAGGTAATCGGTGAACAGCACATATTGGCTGAGATCGAGCGGACCCTCGGGCAGCGGAAACCGCGACACCAGCATGCCGTCACTGCGAAACAGGCCCACCGTCGACTTCGCGTCGAGGTTGAGCGAGCGCCAGACCTTTTCCATCAGCTCCGAATTGAACGACAGGATGGCCGCCCCGGCGAACTGCCCATTTCGCTCCAGCCGTTTGCTGACGGCGAAGATCTGCTCGCCATTGAGCCGGCTGACCATCAGCGAGGCGGTAAAATAGGCCGCTCCGTCGCGCACCCCGGCATAATATTCGCGGTCGGTGACATCGATCGGCTGGAATTGCGGATCGGTGGTCAGCAGCGTCTGGCCGTTGCTGTCGACCACGTAGATTTTGGGCTTGCCCGGCAGTGTCGCCACCGCGTCGCTCAGGATCTGGGCCGCATTATCGGGCAGGGCGGTGAAATCGTCGCCCATGGTGTCGTCGACGCGCCGCAGCACCTGCCGCGCGCTCTCCATCACCCATTCGATATTGGTGGCGACCACCTGGGCCGACATGCCGGCCTGATCGCCGATGCGATCGCGGGTCTCCCCGTAGGATCGCCAGATCAGCAGCGCCGTCCCGGCGATGAAAAACAGCAGCAACAGGATGATAAGGCCCGTGGCAAGCTTGTCGGCGCGCGGAAGTCGCGCGTCGCTGCGTGCCTGCTCTAGCTCGTTCGCATCCTGGGCCTGCCGCATCAGCCCGCCGTCCCTCTGCGTCGTCATGGACGCGCGTGACGAACGCTATCAGCACAGAGCCATCATTGCCTAGAGGCTTGGCGCCGCAAGCTTCTTTCAATCGGTGAAAGCGCGGTAGATTTGCTATTGCGAATGATTTGCAACTAGACTAATGCTGTGTCGTCCCGATCTGGAGTAGCTGATGCATCGCCGCCTGTTCTCTGTTCTTGCCCTTTCGGCCGCGCTGGCCGCATCGTTTCCCGCTCTCGCTCAGGATCGTATCAAGGCCGTCACCACCTTCACCATCATCGCCGATATGGCGCGGAACGTGGCTGGCGACGCCGCCGATGTCGTTTCGGTCACCAAGCCCGGCGCCGAGATTCACAATTACCAGCCCACCCCTGGCGACCTGATCGCCGCCCAGGACGCCGATCTCATCCTGTGGAACGGGCTCAACCTCGAGCAATGGTTCGAGCAGTTCCTCGCTAATCTGGGCGACGTGCCCTCCGCCATTGTCACTGATGGCATCGAGCCCATGGGCATCGGCGAGGGGCCCTATGAGGGCAAACCCAATCCGCATGCCTGGATGTCGCCATCAGACGCGCTTGTTTATGTCGAGAACATCCGCAAGGCCTTCGTCGCCGTCGATCCGGCCAACGAGGCGACCTATAATGCCAATGCGGCCGCCTATTCGGCCGAGATCACCGCGACCGTGGCCCCGATCAGGGCCGCGCTCGATGCCATTCCCGAGGAGCGCCGCTGGCTTGCCAGTTCCGAGGGCGCCTTCAGCTACCTGACTCGCGATTTCGGCCTGAGGGAACTCTACCTCTGGCCCATCAATGCCGACCAGCAGGGCACGCCGCAGCAGGTTCGTCACGTGATCGACGAAGTGCGCGCCAACAATGTTCCGGCCATCTTCTCGGAGAGCACCATTTCCTCCAAGCCCGCCGAGCAGGTCGCCCGCGAAACCGGCATTAAGTATGGCGGCGTGCTCTATGTGGACTCGCTGTCGGAACCCGACGGCCCGGTGCCGACTTACCTCGATCTGCTTTCAGTCACCACGACCACCATCGTACAGGGCCTGACGCCATGAACGACATCTCGACGCCCGGCCTCGCGGTCAGCGACATTACTGTCGCTTACCGCAACGGCACCACCGCCATGAAACATGCCAGCTTCACCATTCCGCGCGGCTCCATCACCGCGCTGGTCGGCGTCAACGGCTCGGGCAAGTCGACCCTGTTCAAGGCCATTATGGGTTTCGTGCCGCTGGCGGGTGGCTCGGTCGAGATCCTGGGCATTCCCGGCAAGCAGGCGCTGAAGCGCAATCTCGTCGCCTATGTCCCCCAGTCCGAGGATGTCGACTGGAACTTTCCGGTGCTGGTCGAGGATGTGGTGATGATGGGTCGCTACGGCCACATGAGCATGCTGCGCCGCCCCCGCAAGATCGACCACGACATGGTCACCTCCGCCCTCGAGCGGGTGAACATGCTCGAATTCCGCCATCGGCAGATCGGCGAGCTCTCTGGCGGGCAGAAGAAGCGCGTCTTCCTCGCCCGCGCCCTGGCGCAGGAAGGGCAGGTGATCCTGCTCGACGAGCCGTTTACCGGTGTCGACGTCAAGACCGAGGATGCCATTGTCGCCCTGCTGCGGGACCTGCGCGACGAGGGCAAGGTCATGCTGGTCTCGACGCACAACCTGGGCTCGGTCCCCGAATTCTGTGACCGCACCGTGCTGGTCAAGGGCACGGTCCTGGCCTCCGGCCCGACCAGCGAAATCTTCACCCGCGAATGGCTCGAGGAAACCTTCGGCGGCGCGCTGCGCCATTTCGTCCTCGCCGGCGCCGGCCTCCACGATGACGACGATCCGCGTCACATCTCGGTGCTGACCGACGATGAACGACCGCTGGTCATGTACGGCGAAAAGGGCAAGATGACCACCAAGCAGTCCGATCCGGTCGAACCCAAATGATCGAAACGCTGCTCCAGCCTTTTTCCTATGGCTACATGATCAACGCCATCTGGGTCTCGGCCCTTGTCGGCGGCGTCTGTGCATTCCTCTCGTCCTACCTCATGCTCAAGGGTTGGTCGCTGATCGGCGATGCCCTGAGCCACTCCATCGTCCCCGGCGTCGCCGGTGCCTATATGCTGGGCCTGCCGTTTTCGCTCGGCGCCTTCTTCTCAGGCGGGCTCGCCGCGGGGGCCATGCTGTTCCTCACCCAGCGAACCAAGCTCAAGGAAGATGCCGTCATCGGGTTGATCTTCACCGCCTTTTTCGGCCTCGGCCTGTTCATGATTTCGCTGTCGCCCACCTCGGTAAACATCCAGACCATCGTCATGGGCAATATCTTGGCCGTTACGCCCGAGGATACGCTGCAACTGGTGATTATCGCGGTCGTGACGCTGGCCGTGATGTTCGTCATCTGGAAGGACCTGATGGTCACCTTCTTCGACGAAAGCCATGCCCGCTCCATCGGCCTCAATCCACCGCTGCTGCGCGTGGTCTTCTTCACCCTGCTGGCCGCCTGCACCGTCGCCGCCATGCAAACTGTCGGCGCCTTCCTCGTCATCGCCATGGTGGTGACTCCCGGCGCCACCGCCTATCTGCTGACCGACCGCTTCCCGCGACTCATCCTCATCGCCATCGCGGTCGGCACCCTGTCCTCCGCCATCGGCGCCTACATTTCCTTCTTCCTCGATGGCGCCACCGGCGGCGTCATCGTCGTGCTGCAGACCGTCGTCTTCCTTCTCGCCTTCATCTTCGCGCCCAAGCACGGCCTGCTCGCCGCCCGGCGCAAGGCTGCAGCGGAGATCGCGTCATGAGCGACTTCCTCACCTACGCGCTCTGGCCGTTCCAGTTTCCGTTCATGACCTCGGCCATGCTGATCGCGGTCATGGTCGCCATACCCACGGCCTTGCTCTCTTGCTTTCTCGTTCTTAAAGGCTGGTCGCTGATGGGCGACGCCATTTCCCACGCCGTGCTCCCCGGCGTGGTGCTGGCCTATATCGTCGGCCTGCCGCTGGGCATCGGCGCCTTCGCCGCCGGCATGGGCTGCGCGCTCTCGGTCGGCTATCTCAAGGAAAACAGCCGCATCAAGGAAGACACTGTGATGGGCGTGGTCTTTGCCGGCCTCTTCGGCCTCGGCATTGTGCTCTACACCTCGATCCAGACCGATGTGCATCTCGACCACATCCTCTTCGGCGACATCCTCGGCGTGTCGCCCGGCGACCTGATCCAGACCGGCATCATCGCCCTGGTAGTGACGTTGATCGTGTCAGCCAAATGGCGCGACCTGCTGCTGTTCACCTTCGATCCGCAACAGGCCGGCGCCATCGGCCTGCCGGTTCGTGTGCTGCACTATGGCCTGCTCGCCTTGCTGTCGCTGACCATCGTCGCCGCCCTCACCGCCGTCGGCATCGTGCTGGTCATCGCCCTGCTGGTCGCCCCCGGCGCCATCGCCTACCTGATCAGTAAGCGCTTCGCCCCGATGATGCTCATTGCGGTCGCCGTGTCGGTCGTGAGCTCCCTCGTCGGCATCTATGCCAGCTTCTTCATCGACAGCGCCCCGGCACCCACCATCGTCCTGCTGATGAGCGCGACGTTTGTGGTGACGTTCATCGTGACCACCATGCGGAGGCCGGCGGCCGTCACCGCTTGACCTGCAAACCAGATCGTCACCCCCGGGCTTGACCCGAAGGCTCTACGCAAGTGCATCACCCTCGGGTCAAGCCCGGGGGCGATGTCCCGTGGTAGGATCACTTCTCCCCCTTATCCCCGCCCCCAAAGTTCAGCCGGATACTCCTCGCCAAAGGAGATCACCCCATGGACCACACACCCCGCCTGACCCTCCCCTTCATCATGCCCGGCCAGGCGCAAAAGCACATCACCCACAACGAGGCCATCCAGGCGCTCGATGCCCTGGTGCAGCCATCAGTCGAAAGCCGCGCCGTCACCGCGCCGCCGACGACGCCCCTGCCGGGCGAGGCCTGGCTGGTGCCAGCGGGCGCCACCGGCGCCTGGGCTGGCCACGCCGACGAGATCGCCGCCTGGCAATCGGGCGCCTGGAGCTTCTACGATCCCGCGCCCGGCTGGCAGATCTACGTCAAATCCGACAAGACCCAGCTCGTTTTCGACGCCGGTGCTTGGGCACCCCTGGCCTCGCTCGCCTCCGGCCTGCCACGCCTGGGCATCAACACCACGGCCGATGCCACCAATCGCCTCGCCGTCGCCGCGGCGGCAACCCTGCTCACCCATGCGGGCAACGGCCACCAGGTCAAGATCAACAAGGCCGCTGCGGGCGATACCGCGAGCCTGCTCTACCAGACCAACTGGTCCGGGCGCGCCGAGATGGGGCTGGCCGGCGACGACAACTGGCGGCTGAAGGTCAGCCCCGACGGCTCCACCTGGGTCAATGCCCTCACCGTCAACGCCGCGACTGGTGCCGCGACGGTTGCCGCCACCTTCCGTCCCGCCACGGATAATGCCATGACCCTTGGCGCATCAGGCGCCCGCTGGTCCGCCGTCTGGGCCGCCACCGGCACTATCCAGACCTCCGATGCCAGGCAAAAGACCGATATCGCCCCCTCCGATCTCGGCCTCGATTTCATCTTGGGGCTCAATCCGGTCAAATACCGCTGGTCTGTTGGCGGCAATGAGGACGGCGCATCGCGCCCCGGCCGCCGCACCCACTATGGGCTGCTCGCCCAGGAGGTGCAGGCTGTGCTGGGACCGCGCGACTTTGCCGGCCATATCCTGGCCGACCCCGACGACCCCGACAGCGAACAGGGCCTGCGCTACGACGCTTTCATCGCCCCGCTGATCGCGGCCATCCAAACCCTGGCGGCGCGGCTTGATGCACTCGAACAGCCCTAGGCCCGCAGGCCCTGCAACAACGCGAACAGGGCCAGCCGATAGTCATCCATCTCCTCCACCGGCACTGTTGCCGCCCGGTCGAACATGGCGCCGAACAGATGCGCCATGGCGACCACGGGCACCGGTTTCAGCGCGCCCGCGGCGACCGCATCCTCCAGCCCGCAGATCAGCGTATTGAGCCCGTGCCGCATGTCGATCTCGTTGAGCACCGCGCGGCCGAGCACGGCTGGCGCGTCGATCACCAAGATCTGCCGCCGCCCAGGGTCGCGCATGGCCGCGAGGAAGGCCAAGCCACCGGCTGCCAGCAGCGATACTGGATCGCTCGATCCGGTCGGCGTTGCCGTCTCGATCATCTTGGCCACATCGGCATGCTCCTGCTCCACCACCGCGGTGAACAGGGCCGTCTTGTCGGCGAAGTGGTGGTAAAGCGCCCCGCGCGTCACCCCCGCCGCCGCCACGATTTCCGGCGTTCCCGTCCCCGCATAGCCCTTCTCGGCAAAGAGGGCCCTGGCCGCCTGCAGCAGCGCTCCCCGCGTTTCCGCACGGCGCTCCGACTGCGTGCGCCTATTTTCCTGTTGCATACATGCTGCCTGTATGTTAGATCGAAGTTACATACATGCAGAATGTATCAAACGTTCGGCTTACACAAGGAGAAATGATCATGATGAAGATGCTGGCGCTCTATCCCCTGCTGCTGGTGCCCGATGTCGAGGCCACGGCTCAGTTCTACGAACAGAACCTCGGTTTCACCCGCGTGTTCTCAAGCGACTGGTATGTCCACCTGCGTTCGCCCGCCGATCAGGTCTATGAGCTCGCCGTGATCCACTACCAGCACGACACCATCCCCGAAGTCTCGCGCAAGCCCACTTCTGGCCTGCTGCTGAGTTTCGAAGTGGCCGACTCTGCCGCCGAACACGCCCGCATGCTGGCCGCCGGCGTCGAGATCGTTCAGCCGCTGCGCGACGAGGTCTTCGGCCAGCGTCACTTCATCGCCAGCGATCCCAACGGCATCCTGCTCGACATCATCACCCAGATCGAACCCGATCCGGAATGGCTCAAGGCTCAGGGCCAGTAGCACGACCGTGATCCCCGGCACGTCGCCGGGGATTGCCCCTCCTTCGCAAAGATTCTCATCTGCCCGCTTGGCGTCGCCGCCCCTCCCGGATAGTCTGAGGCACGTACATCTGGGAGGATCCGCGCATGAGCGGCAAACGCCTCGGTATCGGCTTTATCGGTACCGGCAATATTTCGTCGGCCTATCTGCGGGCCATTCTCGGCCACGAAAACATGGCCGGCTTTCCGGTTCTCGATATCAAGGCGCTGGCCGACATGCGGCCCGAGGCGTCGCAGGCGCGCGCCGCCGAATTCGGCCTCAAATCCATGTCCATCGACGACATGCTTGCCGATCCCGAGATCGCCCTTGTCATCAATCTCACCATTCCACGCGCCCATGTCGAGGTGGGACTCAAATGCCTCGCCGCCGGAAAGCACGTCTATTCCGAAAAGCCGCTGGGCATTACCTATGCCGAGGGCCGCACGCTGCTCGACGCCGCCAACAAGGCGGGCCTGCGCATCGGCTCGGCACCAGATACTTTCCTCGGTGGTTCACACCAGCAGGCCCGTGCGGTTGTCGACAGCGGCGCCCTCGGCCAGATCGTCGGCGGCACCGCCTTCATGCAGGTGCCAGGCCACGAAGCGTGGCATCCCGATCCTGCTTTCTACTACGATATCGGCGGCGGCCCGGTGCTCGATATGGGCCCCTATTACATCACCGATCTGGTCAACCTGTTCGGCCCGGTCGCCCGGGTTTCAGCTATGTCCTCGCGGCTGCGCAACCAGCGCCCCGTCCTGTCCGAGCCCAAGCAGGGCCAGATCATGGACGTCAAGGTCGATACCCACGTCACTGGGTCACTCGGCTTCGCCAATGGTGCTATCGTCCAGGTCGGCATGAGCTTTGACGTCCCGGCCCACAAGCATGTGCCGCTCGAACTCTACGGCACCGAGGCCAGCCTCATCGTCCCCGATCCAAACTTCTTCGGCGGCGAGGTTGAACTGCGCAAACGCGGTCGCGACGAGACCTGGACGCCGGTGCTGGTGACCCAGCCCTATGCCGATGGCAATTATCGCTCGCTCGGCGTCGCCGACATGGCGCAGGGCATTCTCGACAACCGCCCGCACCGCGCCAATGGCGACCTGGCCCTCCACGTCCTCGAAGTCATGGAAGCCTTCGCCACCGCCTCGCGCGAAGGTCGCACTATCGACATCAAGACCCCGGTTACCCGCCCGGCGCCGCTGGCCGACTCGCTGCGCGACGGCCGCATCTGACGCGGGGATGGCAGATCGGACCGGACTGGGCTAAAGCACAGTCCGGCCCATCGTCACCGGACTTTCATGACCCGCGAACTTCCGACCATTGTCAGCTTCTGGCACGGCCCGATGAGCTGGCTGGAGCGCCTCAGCATCGCGTCCTTCCTGCGCGCCGGCCACCAGGTCGAAGTCTATGCCTACGATCCCATCGATGGCCTGCCCGCCAATGCCACTGCCCGCGACGCGGCCGAGGTCCTGCCGCGCGACAAGCTGGTTTTCTACAAGGGCAAGGGCACGCCGGGCGTCTTCTCCGACTACTTCCGCATGACCGTGCTGCGGCAGGGCAGGGGCGTCTATGCCGATCTCGACGTCTATTGCGTCCGTCCCATCGAGGGGCCGCCCGATTACCTGATGGCCTATGAGCGCCCGGGCTCGATCAATGGTGCCGTGTTGCACATCCCCGCCGATGCGCCGCTGCTCGATGATCTCCTGGCCATCTTCACCAACGCCAACAGGCCCTTGCTCGAGCCGCACCTGCCAGCCTTCCGGCGCATGGAAGTCGCAGTCCGCCGCCTGTTTGGCGAACACATCGCCCCCGAGGACATGCAATACGGCGCCACCGGCCCGATGGCGCTAACCTATTACATGCGCAATCGCGGCCTCGAGCATCTGGTTCTGCCCAGCACCGCGCTTTACCCGATCCCCTACGAGGGCATCCCCGCGCTGATGCAGCCCGGCTCCAGCATCGATCCGGCCATCACTCCGGAGACGCTGACCGTCCATCTCTGGCGCAGCCAGCTCACCCGCCGCGGCAGGGCCGATATGCCGTTGCCGGAACCGGGTAGCGCGCTTTGGGAACTGTGCCGACGCGAAGGTGTCGCGCTCGCCTGAACTGCCCCAAAACTTGCCCACCCACAACCGCTTCCCGCGGATTTGATCCGCGGGTCACTCTCAACCCGGCACAAGCGATTGTGGAGTGAGAAAATCGAGCCCGCCCGTCAGAGCTACCGGCCCAGCCCCAACCGCTTCTTCCACCAGCGCTTCCAGCGGTGGCGGGCGAACCGGTAGAACAGTTCGTTTGTCATCACATGGCGGTAAAGCCGAGCAAACGCCACGCTTTGCAGCATGCCCGCCAGCACCCCCCAGGGCTTGGTATCGCCCGTATAGTGCAGAATGGCTGGGTCGAGGCCTTCATGGGCGTGGCGCGCATCAATGGTGTTCCATCGCCAGTTCAATTGCAGCCAGTTCCGCGCGAAGACCAGGTTCAGAAAATCCTGATCGTAGTAGATACGTGCCATGATGCCGTCGCGCAGTGCTTGCTCCATCCGCCCGATAATGTCGGCCGCTCGCCATTGCGGCACGTCGATCAGCACCATGCCGGCATTGAAATAGGGGTCGGCGACGTCAAAAATGTCGCGATTGCCCTTTAGGTCGCGCCGACCGGTGATGAACGCCCCTATGCTGTCGCGTACTGCCGCGATCGGCTTGCCTTCCATGTCGATGTCAAACAGTTTCTCGATATTGTCGCGCACCAGCATGTCACAATCGAGATAGAGCACCCGTTCGACATCAGGGCCCACCAGCCTGTCGATCATCAGGCGCGCGTAGACGATATTACTGAGCCGCTTGTTCTCTGGCATGCGCTTGGCAACGTCCCGAAACAGGGTCGATCCATCGAGGTCGTGCCACCGCAAAGTCACAGGAAACTCTGCGGTGATCGCCTGTAGGTCGGCGCGATGCTCCGGTGTCAATGTGCGATGGCACAGGTGAAACACCAGGTCGGTGCGCCGCCGCGTAAATAGGCATACTGAGCGCATCGTGGCATAGGCCGGTGCCCAAAAGTTGTCATCAAAGGTCAGCGCGATATGGATGGCGCCGTTCGTTTGGGTCATTTATGCGGTCTGGCCCCGGTTGCGATCGCCGGAGACAAACCTTATCGCGCCAGCCAATGCAAGCCGCCGCTCACGCCGATGCCGCTTTCACCAGCGCCAGGTCAGCGCCGCCGCATTCGCTGCGTCGAAATGCAACGTCACCTCGGTGTCGTTGACCGGGTTGTAGACGTCGTCGGTATATTGCCGCTGCAACAGCGTAATCGTCTGCGCATCGGCATCCGATGAGCGATAGAGATAGTCGAAGCAATCCAGCGTATCAGCCGCTTGGGTGGCTTCCACCTCGGCCTTGAGCGCATGCAGTTCGCGCCCAACCAGCAGCTTGCCTTCGGGCCGGCTGATCGCCCGCAAAGTCGGCACCCAGTCTTCGCCGGTCTCGCAGATATAGCGATTGTCTTTGAACGTGCCCCGATCGGTAAAGGCGATATCGACTGCCTCGCTCCAGGCATTGCCGATCTCGAATTCGGCTCCAGTATCGGTCACGTCGAGGTAGATATCGGACCAGCCGCAACTGCCCGCTTCCTCGGCATAGCACCAACGCTCGCTGCTGCTCATCAGCGTCGCGACATCGCTCATCGCTACCAGTTTGTTGGCCTTGTAGCGCTCGATGATGCCCTGCGTCGCCGCGTCGAAGCCAAAGGCGGATGGTGTAAAGCTCAGGCTCAATGCTGCGATCGCAAGCGCGATTCTCATATCGGGTCCCTCCGAAAAAACTGGCCGCACGATGGCCCCGATCATAGCATCGCGCCTTTGCGGCGAAAGCAGGTTCGGCGTACCGGGTTGACAAGCTGACATAATGTAACAATAAAAGTTACATGAAACGCTCAAGCCGCCTCTCCCTTGCTCTTCACGCCCTGGTCCATCTGCATAAGCAGCCTAATGAGGCCATCACCTCTGCGACCCTGGCTACTTGCCTCATGACCAATCCCGTGGTGGTGCGCCGCGTGCTGGGCGAACTGCGCGAGGCCGGCCTCGTCGCCTCGACCAAGGGCCACGACGGCGGCTGGCGCCTGCTGCGTCCCGCCGGCGAGATCAGCCTGCGCGCGGTCTATGCGGCCATGGGAGAGAGCCTGCTCATCCGCACCGAAAGCGATGCCGGCGATATCCAGTGCGGCATCGTCCGATCCGTCAACGCCGTCATGGGCGAGTTCATCGCCGATGCCGAGGCCCTGCTGGCGGCTCGGTTGGAGCGCGTTTCCCTGGCCGAGATCGCTGCTCAGGCCAGCCCCAATCCCCTTCACGCCCATCAGAAAGGTCATCACCATGGATGACGTCATCATCATCGGCGGCAGCTTTGCCGGCCTCGCCGGTGCGCTCCAGCTCGGTCGCGCCCGTCGCAAGGTCACCGTCCTCGATACCGGCCTACCACGCAACCGCTTCGCCGCCCATTCGCACGGCCTGCTCGGTCACGACCACAAGGCCCCCGCCGATATCCTTTCCGCCGCCCGCCAGCAGCTCGAACGCTATCCCACGGTGCGGCTGGTCAATGCCCGTGCGGACAACGCCGGCGGCACGATCGACGACTTCTCCGTGCTCACCGATGACGGCGAGACGCTCACAGCCCGGCGCTTGCTGCTGACCTATGGCGTGTCCGACCAAATGCCCACGATTCCCGGCTTTGCCGACTGCTGGGGCAAGTCGATCGTGCCCTGTCCCTATTGCGATGGTTTCGAAGTCGCCGGCCAGCATTGGGGCCTGGTCTATTCCGGGTCGCAGGCGCTGCACGCTGTCTCACTGTTCCATGACTGGACCGACAGGCTGACTCTGTTCGCCGATGGTCACGATATCCCCGCCGACGCCCGCGCCGATCTCGCGCGCCGCAACGTCCCTGTCATCGACGGCAAGCTGGAACGCATCAGCCATCGCGATGGCCATCTGAGCACAATCAATCTCGATACCGGCCGCAACCTCGCCGTCGACGTCCTCTTCGCCCATCCGCGCAACCGGCCCTCCGCCAATCTGCACACCACCTTGGGCCTCGAAACTCTCGACGCGCCGGTCGGCCTCTATCTCAAGACCGACGATCGCCGTGAAAC
Source organism: Devosia lacusdianchii (assembly GCF_022429625.1). NCBI lineage: Bacteria > Pseudomonadati > Pseudomonadota > Alphaproteobacteria > Hyphomicrobiales > Devosiaceae > Devosia > Devosia lacusdianchii. Next base: position 176,949 of record NZ_CP092483.1, read on the forward strand.
CTCGGTCAAGGGCATCTACGCTGCCGGCGACCTCGCCAATCCCATGGCCAGTGTCACCCTCGCCACCTCCAGCGGCGCCATGGCCGCGATCTTCGCGCAACAGTCGATGCTGGTGTGAGGGCAGGGCACACACCCAAACTCACACCTCACCCACCGGCCGTCACCCTCGGGCTTGACCCGAGGGGCCTACACTTGCCGGGCTCAGGAAGTGCAACACCCTCGGGTCAAGCCCGAGGGTGACGATCCGTGCAGTCATCCCCCTATGACCATCCAACCCACCTCAACCCCTTGCCTTCACCTTAGAACCGTTCTAATCATTGTTTAGAACTATTCCAAAGTGTGACGCGTCCATGTTCTCGCTTCTGCCCGATAGCCGCCGCCCCTTTGCCAGCCTCTCCGAGCGTGAAATCCTGTCCCTGGCCGTCGCCGCCGAGGAGGAGGATGGCCGCATCTATTCCGAGTTCGCCACCCGGCTCGCCGCCGCCTATCCCGGCTCGGCTGCCTTGTTCGAGGGCATGGCCGCCGAGGAGGACGAACACCGCCGCCGCCTGCTGGATCTCTATGTCGAGCGCTTCGGTAAGCGCCTCGTCCCCATCCGCCGCGAGCATGTGAAGGGTTTCATCACCCGCAAGCCGCTCTGGCTGATGAAGTCGCTGACCCTCGAGGCCGTGCGCCAGCAGGTCTGGGAGATGGAGGAGGGCGCTTATCGCTTCTACATGGAGGCCGCCAAGCAGACCTCAGACGCCACCATCCGCAAGCTGCTCGGCGATCTTGCCGCTCAGGAGCGCAAGCATGCCGACGCCGCCGACCGCATCGATGCCGGCGTACTCGGCGCCGAGGGCCGCAGCACCGAAAAAACCGAAAACCACCGCCAGTTCGTGCTGACCTATGTGCAGCCGGGCCTGGCCGGCCTCATGGATGGCTCAGTCTCGACCCTCGCTCCGGTCTTCGCCGCCGCCTTCGCTACCGGCGACACTCACCAGACGTTCCTTGTCGGCCTCGCCGCCGCCATCGGCGCCGGCATTTCCATGGGCTTTACCGAAGCCGCTTCAGACGACGGCAAGCTCACCGGCCGTGGTTCACCGGTCAAACGCGGCCTCGCCGCCGGCATCATGACCGCCATTGGCGGCCTCGGCCATGCTTTGCCCTACCTGATCCACGATTTCGCCGTGGCCACCACGGTCGCCATCGCCGTGGTTCTGGTGGAACTCTGGGCCATCGCTTTCATCCAGAACCGTTACATGCAGACACCCTTCTGGCGGGCTGTTATGCAGGTGGTGCTGGGCGGCTCGCTGGTCTTTGCTGCCGGCATCCTGATCGGCAACGCCTAACCCCGGAGGGGCGCCTGCAGTCTCATACCTACCGCGCCCCTGACGGCACTACGCTGAGCTACACCCAATCCGGCCCGGCCGATGGCGAGACCATCGTGCTTTGCCACGGCCTCGCCGCCGGTGGCAGCCAGTTCACCGCCGATATCAAGCATTTCGCCGTTGCAGGCTACCGCGTGCTGGTGCCCGATCTGCGCGGTCACGGCCAATCCTCGGCCCCATCAACCAATCGCCCCGACGACTTTTCCATCCCCACTCTCGCGACCGATATGGCCACCATGCTCGACCATGCTGGCGCCACTTCGGTCCATTGGGTCGGCAATTCCCTTGGCGGCATCGTGGCGCTCGACCTCGTCGCGCGCCAGCCCGAGCGCTTCAAATCGCTGTCGTTGTTCGGTACCTGCTTCGCGCTCAATCTGCCGGCGGCGGTGGCCCCGGTCTTCCCGCTGCTCTATGCCACTTTGGGCCGACGCCTGCTCTCGACCATCACCGCCTTCAACACCACGCGCCACAAGCCGGCCCGCCCCACCATCGCGGCCATGGCCCGCGCCTTCGATCCGCGCGTCGGCGCCGCCATCAGCAGTCATGTCCGACGCTACGACCTACTCGACAATGCCCTTGGCTATCCCGGCCCCGTGCACATCCTGGTTGGCGGCCGCGACACCGCCGTCAACCTCGCTTTGCGTCCCGCCCTCAAGCGCATTGGTCCGCGTCCAAACTGGACCATCACCCATCTGCCTGAGGGCGGCCATTGCGCCAATCTCGACGCCACCCAGCAATGGCGTCACGCCCTCGCCGATTTCTGGACCCGCTGACCGCGCCGGCTGGCCATGATCAGCAGCACAGCGGGGATCAGGCCCAGCGGATAGCCGCTCGGCTCCATCACCAGCGACGCGATCAGCGCCCAGGCGCCAAGACCCCAGCCCAGGAAAGCCGGAGGCACGATGCCCCGCCTATCCATCCACACCACCAGTGCCCCGAACACCAGCATCGGCCCGGCAAAACTGCCCAGCGTGGCGTGGAAGGCGGCATTGTTGGCCAACAGCGGCTGCGGCTGGCTGATCACCGGCTCCCAATGCGCCATGGTCCACAGCGCTCCGCTTGCCCAGCCGCCCATCAATGGCATTGCATCCATGCCGAGCACCACGAAGTGCAGCAGCGACATGGCGATCATTATATATCCCGCCCAGCGCAGCATCAGCATGCACCCCCGGTGTTTCGAGCCGTCTGGCCCCATCCGGCCCACACCAGCAGCAGGCCCAGCGAACCGAAGATCATCCACTGGAACAGCCCCAGCGGCGAACCGAACCACACAATGCTGATCGCCAGGCAGATCACCGCGATCACCAGGTAGTGCCCGCCCACCAACCACGCCAGGGGCCGCCGCCACTCCACCTTGAAGGCGGCCACCGCCATGGCGACACCCCCGCCGATGATCAGCGCCGCCATCTGCCACCACATCACTTCGAGGATCGCGGCGACCTTGGGTGGGAGCGCGGCTTCGTAGACCGGCCCCATCACCATCTGCGTGCCCACGGCAATGTGATACCGGCCACCCACCGCCGATAGCACCACCCCAACCATCAGACCGTAGCGGCGCGCCGTCCAGCCGCGTACAGCTAAGGCGTGCGTCTCATTGAGGATCGTCATCATACTCTCCTTGAGTTCCATACGGAGCCGTATGTTACGCCGGTCTTGCGCAGAGTCCATACGCTGACGTATGGATGCGGCAGCGTGTCGCGAACGGAGTATTGAGTGTCCGAAAAAGCCAGCCTCACCCCGACCGATTGGATCATTGCCGGCCTTGCAGCCCTGGCCGATGGCGGCGTCGAATCCGTCCGCGTCGAGCGGCTGGCCAAGCGCCTGGGCACCACCAAGGGGTCGTTCTACTGGCATTTCGCCGACCGGCCGGCTTTGCTCGCTGCCATGCTCGAATTCTGGGAGCGCGAGGGCACGACCGACCTCATCGACCATGTCGCCGACATTGCCGATCCGGCCGAACGGCTACGCTGGCTCGCCGCTGACGCCGTTATGGTGCTCATGCGCGGCGTCAACGTGGCCCGGTCGGAAACGGCGATTCGAGCCTGGGCGGCGCAGGACCCCGTCGTGGGTGAACGTTTCGCCCGTGTCGAAGCCGCGCGCATCGATTTCCTGGTCGGCGATCTGGTGGCGCTCGGCTACGACGAACGGGCGGCAAACCTGCTCGCAAAGGCGATTTACCTGGCGCTGATCGGCCTCTTCCTGGTGCGGCCCTACGCGCCCTATCTGGCCGACGACGCGGCTTTCCTCGATCTGGTCGAACGCACTATCGCCGCTGCGCCCGGGCGTCCCTAAGCATATTCCGCCGCGATCAATCCCGCGGCCTTGCTGCCGATGGCCATGGCCGGTGCATTGGTGTTGCCCGATACGATCTGCGGCATGATCGAACAGTCGATCACCCTGAGCCCGTCAATGCCCCGCACCTTAAGGTCCGGTCCCACTACCGCGCTCGGGTCGCCGTCGAGCCCCATGCGCAGCGTGCCCACCGGGTGGTAATTGGTCTTGACCGTCTGCGCGCAATACCGCTCCAGCGCCGCCGGATCGCTCATCGCGGCAGCACCCGGCAACAGTTCTTCGGCAATTTTGCTCTTGAACGGCTCGGTTTCGAGCAGCGCCCGCGCCGTCTCCAGTGCCTTGACGGTCAGCCGCAGATCGTCCGGGTCGCCAAAGAAGTTGCAGTTGACCAGCGGCTGATCCTCTGGGTTCGCCGACCGCAAACTCACCGTGCCGCGCGCCTTGGGCCGCAACAGGCATGAGGTGAAGGTGACGCCCCAGGTCGGCTCCGCCGCGCTCACATCGCGGTCGAGATAGACGATCGGCGCGCAATAGAGCTGGATGGTCGGCCGCTCGCCGCCATCGGGGTCGAAGAACAGGCAGGCCTCGATGCCGGTCGTCGTCACCGGCCCAGAATTGAACAGCAGGTACTGCAAGCCATTGCGCACCATGTTCCAGCCCTTGTCCTGGCCGAAATAGCCCGACGGCTGCTTGGTGGTCGCGATAACAGGTACCTCGTGGTGGTCCTGCAGGTTCTGTCCGACGCCGGCAATGTCTGCGACCACCGCGATGCCATGTTCGCGCAAATGCTCCGCCGGTCCGATGCCGCTCAGCATCATCAGCTTGGCGCTATTGTAGGTGCCGGCTGCCACCAGCACCTCGCGTTCGGCCCGCACTGTGTGGGTGGCGCTATCCTTCTCATAGACCAGCCCCACCGCCCGCCCATTCTCGACCACGATCCGATCCACCCGCGCCCCGGTGATAATGGTCAGCCGCTTGTCCTCGGCCAAGGGGTCGAGAAACGCCTTCTTGGCGTCCGAGCGCTCCTTGTAGCGCCCCCATTGCCCATAGGTATGCTGCATAATGCCGACGCCGTTCTGCCGCGCGCCGTTGAAATCGGGATTGTAGGCGTGCCCCAGCCCTTGCGCCGCCAGCAGGAAGTCCTCGGTTGTTTCAGAAAGCTGCCCCGGGTCAGACACCCGCAGATTGCCGCCAATGCCGTGATACTGGTCGTTGAACCGGCTATTGGCCTCGATGCCGGTAAAATGCGGCAGCATGTCCCGATAGGACCATTCCCCGCTATTACCCAAGCCCGCCGCCCAGCCGTCATAGTCCTCCGCCTGCCCGCGCATGTAGACCATGGCGTTGACGGCGCTGCCGCCACCCAGTGCCTTGCCGACAGGCACGATTGGCGCCCGCCCACCCAATTGCGGCTGCGGCACCGTCTTGTGCATTTCGAGAAAATCGTCGCGCGCCAGGAACTTCATGTAACCCGCCGGCATGGCCATGATGCGGTTGGTTGTCGCCGGTCCGCGCTCAAGCAGCAGCACCGAGAAACCGAACTCGCGCACCAGCCGCATCGCCGCCACGCTGGCCGCCGATCCGCCCCCGGCGATGACGAAGTCATATGCCATCACGCATCTCCGCCGAGCCGGTTTTCCAGAATGACGCCGACATTGGCGCATTCGAGCGCGATCTCGGCCACGAAATCGGCCAGCATCTCGCGGTCGAGCGCTGCCAGCGACCGTACCACCATGGCGGTATCGCGATGCAACGGCTCGAAATTAACAGGCGCGATCTCCACCAGCCGCCCGGCCTTGACGTCATCGGCAATCGCCGAATTGACGAAAAAGCCCAGCCCTTTGCCCTTGGCGGCCAGCCGCCGGCCGGGTCCGGTGGGCAGTTCAACGCTGGTCTTGGCCAGCCGCACCAGCGTCGCCGCCGCTTCCGGCTCCGCCTGCCACCAGCGCAGCGAAATCACCCGCGGCACCAGCGCCAACACCTCGTCGATACTCGGCTGGCTCGACAATTGCGCCGCGATCTCCGGCGCCACCACTAGCGGCACCCGCTCGCGCATGATTACCAGCGGTACCAGATCCACCACCAGCGGATCGAGATTGGGCCAGCACAAAATCCCCATCTCCGCATCGCGCTCGTGTAGCATGGCGGCGATCTGGGCCTGCCGCCCCTCGTTCACCACCACATCGACGCCAGGATATTTTTCCTGAAACCGCAGCAGCGGCTCGGTCACCAGCGGCGTCACCAGGCTCCGCAGCGACGCAATGGCGATCCGCCCGCGCTCCACCCGCCGCAACGCCTCGCGCCCCTCCTGCGCCGTGCCGATAATGCGCCGCGCAAAGGGCAAAAAGGTCATGCCCTGATCGGTCAGCGTTACCGTCCGCCCCCGCACGAACAGCGTGACGCCCAAGAGCGATTCCAGCGCCCGAATGCGCATCGACGCCGTCGCCTGGGTAATATTGAGATAGGCCGCCGCCCGGGTAAAACTCTGCTCACGCACAATGCGGTCAAAGGTGCGAAGCTGATCGAGGTCCATCGGATTGGCTTATGACGCTGGAGTTATCGAAAGGAAATTCAACGCTACCATCGGCAAATGCAATGGGGAAGTGTGGCCCCGCGGACCTTTCCCACGCCGTCATCACCCGGCTTGTCCGGGTGATCCATCACCGGGCATCGAGTAGCCACGAACTGATGTCGGTCGGATTGATCGCCTCAATCAGATTGATCTTCCACTGTCTGGGATATTTCTTGATGGCTTTCTCACGGCGGATCGCATCCACGACCAGATTGTGTTCCTCGATCCACACCAGCGTCTTGACGCCGTATCGAGACGTAAATCCCGGCGTCAGCGCATGCTGATGCTCGAACCACCGGCGAGACGGATTCGACGTCACGCCGGTATAGAGAGTTCCATTTTTCTTGGATGCGAGAATGTAGACGTAGCCCCTCATTCCCTGAGCATGCCGGAAAATGGATCACCGGGACAAGCCCGGTGATGACGGCGGTGGCGGCATCACATCCCCCCACCGTCATTGCCCGGCTCGTCCGGGCAATCCATTCTTCGCTACGCTTAACCCGCCCTGTTCCGCTCCCGCGAAGCCTCGGCCTGCGCGCGCTTCTGCGCCTTGCGCTCCGCCGCCAGCTTCGCCGCGTCGTCCCCCAGATGCGCCGCACCGCGTTGCCGTGCTAGTTCCATCTGCTTCTGCCGCTCGGCCGCCGCGGCATGTTTGTCCGCCTCGCCAACGCAATGCGGGCAACTCACGCCCTCGACATAGCCGGGCGCCGCCCGATCCTCGGCCGTCAACGGATGCCGGCAGGCCCGGCACAGCGTCGCATCGCCCTCGATCAGCCCATGCCCCACCGACACGCGCTCGTCGAACACGAAGCACTCCCCGGCAAACCGGCTCTCCGCCTCCGGCACCACTTCGAGGTATTTGAGGATCCCGCCTTTGAGGTGAAACACCTCCTCGAAACCCTTCGACAGCAGGTAGCTCGACGCCTTCTCGCAGCGGATGCCGCCGGTGCAGAACATCGCCACCTTCTTGTCCCGCTGAGGGTCGAGATGCTCTTCCACATAGTCCTTGAACTCCGTGAAGCTCTTGGTCGCCGGATCGAGCGCCCTCTGGAACGTGCCCAGCCCCACCTCGTAGTCATTGCGCGTATCGACCAGCACCACGTCATTGCGCTCGATCAGCGCATTCCAGTCCGCGGCCTCGACATAGGTGCCAACGCTCTTGGCCGGATTGGCCTCCGGCGCGCGCAGCGTCACGATTTCAGGCTTGAGCCGGACCTTCATGCGCAGGAACGGCATCGCCTCCGCGGTCGAATACTTGACCTCGGCCCCATCGAGCCGCCCGCCGAACACCGGCCCCTCGAACAGCCAATCCGCCAGTGCATCGATGTCAGCGACCGTGCCCGCCACCGTGCCGTTAATGCCCTCCGGCGCCAGGATCAGCGTCCCCTTGATGTCGCGCCCACAGCAAAATTTGGCCAGCACAGGCTGGATCGCTTCCGCATCCGGCAGGTCAGCGAACTTATAGATCGCCATCACCTTGTATGGTTGATTGGCTTGGGGCAGATTGCTCATATCGATACGCGGCCGGTTCATCGGCCCGCTCATACCACCCGTCGCGCCATGCGTCACGCGCGGCCAGCCGCAAATCATCGGGAGACAGGCCATGCCCTACCGGGCCGATACGGCACGCTATGATACCATGCAATACCGCCGCTCCGGTCGCTCGGGCCTCAAGCTGCCGGTCATCAGCCTCGGCCTTTGGCAGAATTTCGGCGGCACCCGCGATTACCCCACCGCCATGGAAATCCTGGGCTACGCCTTCGATAATGGCATCACTCATTTCGACCTGGCCAACAATTACGGCCCGCCCGCCGGCTCCTCCGAAGAGCTGTTCGGCATGGTCATGGCCCGCGATTTCCGTCCCTATCGCGACGAGCTGATCATCTCCACCAAGGCCGGCTACAATATGTGGCCCGGCCCCTATGGCGAATTCGGCTCCCGCAAATATCTCCTCGCCAGCCTCGATCAGTCGCTCAAGCGCATGGGCCTCGACTATGTCGATATCTTCTATTCCCACCGCTACGACCCCGAAACACCGCTCGAAGAAACCATGGGCGCGCTCGCCCACGCCGTGCGCTCCGGCAAGGCGCTCTATGTCGGCATTTCGAGCTATCCGGAAAAGGAAACGCGCGAAGCCCACGCCATCCTCAAATCCATGGGCGTCGCCACCACCATCCACCAGCCCAGCTATTCGATGATCAACCGCTGGATCGAGAACGACCACACCATCGACGCCTGCGGGGAACTGGGCATCGGTATCATCGCCTTCTCGCCGCTGGCGCAGGGCGTGCTCTCAGGCAAATACAATTCCAGCGATAAATCCGGCACTCGTGGCGAAAATCCGAACAGCTCGCTCCGTCCCAGCCACATAGAGCCCCGCGTCCTCGCCGCCGTCGACAAGCTGGGCGACATCGCCAGGAGCCGCGGCCAGTCCATGGTCCAGCTCGCCCTTTCCTGGGCCCTGCGCCGCCCCGAAATGACCTCGGCCCTGATCGGCGTGCGCAACCTCGAACAGCTTCAGGACAATCTGGGCGTCCTCAACAACCTGACCCTGACGCCGTCCGAAATCGCCGCCATTGACGAGGCCACCAAAGACGGCCAGATGGAACTCCACCCCCGCCCCAGCGGCTGGCTGCGCTAGGCGCAGCGAGCCGTCATGAGCTGACGGGTCAGCGGGATGCGCGGGCGATCAGTTTGTTGAGCGTCGTCCGCGCCCGATCCAGCCTGAACGGGGGTGTCGCGCGATCCGCCAAGGCGAGCACGTCACCCTGCATCCGCTCGGTGCTTGCCGCCTGGTAGAGGTCGGATGGCATGCATTCCCAGTCGCCGCCTTGATTGCCTGTCACCGGGTTGTAGGTGTTCTCGCCATAGGCGAAGCAGATGTTGGTGCCTTCACGCTTCCAACGACCCTCAAGGATGACGGCGTTTCCCGGATACCAGAGATAGGCTTTGCCCCGGGTCGACAGATACTCGACCTGAGTGCCGTGCCCCGCATCCCAAGTCATATTGGTGTATCCGCCGAGCTGCTCAGCATGGGCAAGGGGGACTACGAAGAGCGTCAGCAGCAGATAGAAAACGAGAGTGCGCATGGTTGGGCCTATCGGATCGGTACACAAACCCCTTCCTTATGGCGAAAATCGACGTAGGCTCCGGGGCCCGCGCCTCGTTGTTCGCACACGACTTGTTGGGGCGCGTCCGGGTTCAAGCGAAATTGGCACTGGAAGGACGAGAAAGTCCGCTCACCTGCGGCCTTGACCAGGCAAGATTGCTGACAGGTGAATGCTCCCTTATGCATTTCGACATTGGCGATCTCGACACGTGGATAGGACGCCACAACCGTTAGCGCTGATCCATCGGCATTTAGCGCGCATTCCATTCTCGGAAAGGCATTACTTGCGGTCGCCAAAGCCAGCCAACCCATCATTACAATTACGATCGTCGGCAGATTGCGCAAAACTGTTTCCCCCCAGTACGTTGGAAGTCTTCTGGCTGGTTCGGCGCGACTTGTCGAGTCTATCTGGCATGGCCCACCTACCGTAACAGCCCCTTCTTGTACTGCACCGGCGTCTCCCCCAGCACGGTCCTGAAATCGGTGATGAAATGCTGCTGGCTCGAATAGCCAAGATCATAGGCGATCCCGACCCAGTCCGGCTCATCGCTCTCCCGGATCTGCGCGGCTGCCAGCAGCAGGCGCTTGCGCTGCAATAGCCATTTGAGTCCGATCCCGAGATAGTCGCGAAACACCTGTTGCAGCCAGCGCTCGCTCTTGCCATAGGCGGCCGCCACCGCCGACACACTGGTCAGCGCCTCGTCGGTCTCGACGTCGCCGATAATCTCGTTGATCAGCCCGATGGTTTCGTCCGGACCCGGCAATTTTGTCCGGATCAAAGCCTGCAACTCGGCGATCGCCGCATCGTCATCCCGTGCCAGTATCCGCGCAATGCCCGGTGCGTCGGCCCAGGCAAACACCTGCGTCAGCGGCACCACCTTGTCCTGCAGGTCCGCCATTTGCCCGCGCCAGAACGCATGGAACGCACCCGGCCGGAAGCGCATGCCGATGATCCGCCCGCTCCCCGCAGCCGAATAGGTGCGCTTGCCGCGAAACGTGCCCTGGATCCCCGATTCCTGCGCCGACAGAAACACATCGACATAGGGCCGGTGCATCACTTCGCTTGAATCGTAATGCCCAAGGGCACTGTCCCAGCGGATTACCCAGAAATGCACAATGAACGGTGCCAGGTCCTCTGGCGGCGGTTCCATGCGGAATTGCACATGCCGCTCGAATCCCGCCGGATCAAGCCTGCCGCGCGGCTCGTAAACCTCTGCGGGTTTTTGAAATACGGGCTTCGAACCATCGGTCATTGTGGGTGCATCAACAAGAAGGGACCTACCAAATGACCACCAACAAGCACTTCCTGCGCGGCATGGCCACCGTCAACTATTTTGCCGATGACATGATCGCCGCTCGCGACTGGTATGCCGAGCTGTTCGGCGTCGAAGCCTATTTCCAGATGCCCAGCCGCGAGAACCCGGCCTATATCGAGTTCCGCATCGGCGACGATGAGGACGAGTTCGGCATCATCGACCGCCGCTATGCGCCCGAAGGCATGCAGGCCGGCCCGGGCGGCTCCATCCTGCTCTGGCATGTCGACAATATCGAAACCGCCTTCGCCCGCTTGATCGAACTGGGCGCCAAGCAATACGACCCGATCACCAAGCGCGGCGAAACCGGCTTCGTCACCGCCTCGGTGGTCGACCCCTTCGGCAACGTCCTGGGCATCATGTACAACCCGCATTACGTCGCCCTGCACGCAGCCTGACAATTCGTCACAGATTGTCACCCTCGGGCCTGGCCCGAGGGCTCTTCACGTCCCCATCAGCTCGGAAAAACCCTTGGCGCGCGCAGCCGCGTTGGTGCCGCGGCCGCTCGTCGCCGTCGCTCCACGGCCTTGCAGTTCTTGATGATGGCGCGGACGCGCTTGATCACGCCGACGCCAAGCCCGGGCAGCTTCAGCAGCTCCGGGCCTTCCATCTCTTCGATTTCGCCAAGCGTCTTGAGCCCGGCCGCCTGCAATCGCTTGCCGGTTCCGTCGACTTCCCGCAGGTCGATCACCGCGATCTGTTGCCATTTGACGGCTCCGCGGAGCCAAGCCCGATATGTATCTGCCACATTGGGCTTATCGCAGGCCTGGCGCCGATAGGCCAGCCACGTTACAGGAACCGCTCCATGCCGAACGGCTTGATGTCGATCGCGGTGGCTTCGCCCGTCATCGCCTGCGCCAGCAATTCGCCCGTCGCCGGCCCCAGCGTAAAGCCGTGATGCGCATGCCCGATCCCCGCCCATAGCCCACGGTGCTTGGGGGCCTTGCCGATGATGGGCATCATGTCGGGCGTGCAGGGCCGCGCGCCCTTCCACGGCTCGGGATCGAGTCGTTCGCCGATCGGGAACAGTTGCCGTGCCGCCGCTTCCGCCTTGCCGAGCTGGATCGGCGTCGGCGCCGCGTCGCGCATGGCAAATTCGGCGCCCGTGGTCAGGCGAATGCCGCGTGCCATCGGCGCGATCACATAGCCCACCTCGGCGTCGAGCAGCAGATTGTTGAGCTTGGCGCCACCCTCTGTGCCGTAATGCATGTGATAGCCGCGCTTGACGAAGAGCGGCAGCCGGTAGCCCAGCCTGTCGAGCACATCAGGCGCCCACGGTCCCAGCGCGATCACCGCTTCCTTACCGCTATGGCGGGTCCCATCCACTACTGCCGCCCAGCCATCGCCATCCTGCTCCAGCGCGGTCACCGCGCCCGAAACAAATGTGCCGCCCAGCTTTTCGAACAGCTTGAAATATTCCCCGACCAGCGCGCCGGGATCGCGCACCGTCCACGGATCGGTCCAGTGCACGGCGCCCGCCAGCCCACCCTTGAGGTCGGGCTCGATGCGCTTGAGCTCCGGCCATTCCACCACCTCGTGGCTAATACCGAATTGCTCCTTGTCCGCCCGTGCCTTTGCCGCTTCCTTCTTCAGCCCCTCATCGCTGCGGAACGCCAGGAACCAGCCGCTCTTGCTCACCAGCGCTTCCGCATCCGGCCCCGCCTGGTCCATCAGGTCCTTGTGGGCAATGATCGAGCGAGCGATCAGCGGCGCATAGCTCTGCACCACCCGCTTGTAGCTCTCCGGCGACGACGCCCACCAATAGCGCAGCAGCGCCGGCGCCAGCCGGGGCAGGGCCAGCGGCTCATAGCGGGCTGCCGTGGAAAGGTGCAGCCCCACCTGCATCAACATGGCCAGGTCGCGCGGAAACGCATGCGGGCGCACACCCTCACGCTGGATAATCCCGGCATTGCCGAACGAGGTCTCGCGGCCGGGTGCCTGTCTGTCGATCAGCGTCACCCCGCGCCCGCGCCGCAACAGGTGGATCGCCGTCGAAACGCCAACAATACCCGCGCCAACAATAATGACGTCGTCCATGCCCTACCTGTCTCCGAAATCGACTGCGTCCTGCTACTATTGCCCCTTTCTAGCAGATCGCGGCAGGCAATTTCATGCAATCTGCACCATCTCGCACCGCGTCGCGACAGAAACATCCAGCGTTAGGTCGTATCGGCGCAACAATATTGCAGCTTGCCTTCCCAGCGCGCGCGCTTCCATCACTTCGAGCCGTATGCGTCGGGATGGAAGTGGACCAGCCGTTTGCCGTTCGTGACGCTCGACCAAGCTGCAAGGCCAATGCCGCATTGTGCCTCGCCCAATAGTTGCATCTTTGCGGCAGACGGTAGGCATTTCGGTGCTAATCTAGCTCATGGACAGCTTAACCCGGTATCACCTCGCCACCCATCAGGATGGGACCTGGCATGTCATCGACATGATGACTGGCGAGCCCGCAGACACCCAGATGCAGGACGGAAGTTGGCGTAGGCTTTATCGGCTCGCGCGGTGGGAAGCGGAGCTGTGGTCCACATCGCTGAACAAGACCGCAGGGATGGCTTGGCGGCAGACGCCGCTTTGAACCCAGCTATCCGCTGGAGGTGGGCGACCTTGATGCCTCGCCTAGCCACGCCTTGAAAGGAACGCATTGCGAAAGTAGGGATGATGCTGCTTGCCGTATGTCCGTCGGCAGCAAATGGCGCTTGCCGATCCACCGACTTTGCGAATGTTGATATCCCGGTTGCGTCCTGCGCCGGGCAGCTCAGCTGCCTTCGGCAGCGAGAAAAGGCTAGCCGTGACCACCTTTGACTATGCTGCGTCTGCAGATCTCTATCCAAGCCGTGTCGCTCGCGGGTCCGCTAAGGTAACCTACAGACGCTTCGGACGGGCGGCGGAAGCCCTCCGATACGCCATTGAAGACATGCCGACCAAGCTTCTGAGGGGCACCCTGCTAGAGGTCGACGAACGTCGCTTCACCGGCGAACAGATCCGTGAACTCTATGATGCGTCGGCCTATCCACTGGACCGGTCGGTGGCACCATGATTGTCGATCAAAAGCTGACCAACGCAGCGCCCAATGGCTCTTTCTTCACATACGGTCTTGTCGGAGCATTGCTGGCAGCATGCGCGCTAGTGGCCGTTGCAAGTTTCTACGGCATCAGTCTGGCACCGCATCTGGCATTGGTTTCCGGCCTTCTTGGATTCGCCTTTGCAGGCGGCGGAATGCTGCATGTCAGGCGCACGGCACTGTATCGGCGAGCCCTGCCGTGAGCACCGCACAAATACTGCCGTTTGTCCGGCTTGGGATACGGATGGTTCCGCCATCAATTTCCCTCGACATTGGATATCCACGCTTCGTACGAGAAGCGCTTCGGCCCGGCCTTCCTCTTCGTGCGAGCCAGTACGACCGCGATCAACCCTCCATCGCCTGATCAGGGAACACGATGCGCATTCTGATAGGCTGTGACCTGACTTTCGAGCTGGCGCAGCCGACGCCGATCATCGCGATGCTCAATGTTCACTCTTCGCGAGCCGCGGATTTAGAGGAGCCAGATCGACTGGTTTCCGAACCCGCTGTGCCCATCGTGGGGTATCACGACAGCGTGGGAAATTGGTGTAACCGGCTTCTCGCACCGGCCGGGCTTCTGACCTTGCGGACACGCGGCACAGTGCGCGACAGTGGTAATTGGGACCGCGCGCCAGTAGAAGCGCAGCAGATCCCGGTTCAAACTCTGCCACCCCAGACCCTGCACTTCTTGCTTGGCAGCCGCTATTGCGAGACCGACTTGCTCACGGACATCGCCTGGAAAACCTTCGGGAATGTGCCGCTAGGGCTGGCCCGCGTTCAGTCGGTGGTGGACTTTGTCCATAACCACCTTCGGTTTGACTATTCGAAGTCTCGTCCTACGCGCACCGCGTGGGAGGCTTATAACGAACGTGTCGGCGTCTGCCGCGACTTTGCCCATCTGGCCATAGCGTTCCTGCGTTGCCTGAACATCCCGGCGCGCTATTGCACGGGCTATATTAGCGACATCGGGTTGCCCCCGCCTTATGCACCGCAGGACTTTGCGGCTTGGATTGAGGTCTTCATGGGAGGCCAGTGGCTCCTGTTCGACCCTCGAAATAACGATCCCCGCATCGGCAGGATACTGATTGGGAGGGGCCGAGACGCCACAGATGTCCCTCTGACGTTGACGTTTGGGCCAAGCAAGCTGCTGGCTTTTTCCGTGATCACCGAAGAGCATGCGACAAGCGTCGTGGCATAGAGGTAGACTGACCTTGCTCGGGCGCTTCGCCCAGAACAGCGCACCAGCAGCTTTTGGGACATCAGCAGGGTTGGCCAAATGTCAGCAATGGGGTCGAACCGCCCCCATCACCCCCGGCTCTGATACACATACCCCCGCACACTCGCCGGCACCTCCGCCTTCAGCCAAGTCCGAAACGCCCGCAGCTTGCGGCTTTCCCGTCTTCCCTGTGCCGTCACCAGCCAATAGCCCAGCGGTCCCTCCACCGAATGCTCGAACGGCCGCACCAGCCGCCCGTCGCTCACCGCATCGGCGCTCATCATGTCGGCGGCCATCAGCACGCCCTGCTCCGATATCGCCGCGTCGAAGGCGAGCGAGGCATCCGAATAGATTGGGCCGGTTAGCTTGATATCAGGGTCGAGGCCCACTTCGGCCCGCCAGGCATCCCAGCTCAGCATCGTCGTCTCGTCCTGGATCACCGGCACCTGCGCCAGGTCTTCCGGCCGTTTCAGCCTTGCCGCCACCACCGGCGCGCAAACTGGCTGATAGGCCGAGCCGCCCACCAGCTCGGCATGAATGCCGGGCCATTTGCCGTGGCCATAGCGGATGCCGCAGTCGACATCGGGTCGGCTGAGGTCCAGCATGGCCGCTGTCACGTTGAGCCGTACCTCGATATCCCGGTTGAGCGTGGTGAACTTGTTGATCCGCCAGATCAGCCAGCGCGAGGCAAAGACGCTGCCCACCGTCAGGTTGAGCACCGCCTCGTCGCTGCCTCTGAGACCCGTCAATCCGTCCTGCAGCGCCGAAAATCCTGCCGTGAGCTGCGGGAGCACAGCCTTGAGTGCGGGCAGGGGCCGCAGCCCGTTCGGCGTGCGCTCGAACAATTCCATGCCCAGCCGCTCCTCGGCCCGCCGCAAGTGTTGGCTGACCGCGCCTATGGTCACGCCCAGTTCTTCAGCGGCCGGTGCCAGCGCGCCGCGGCGGGCCACGATCTCGATGGCGCGCAGCGCATTGAGCGGAATGGGGAATGGGTTTGCCATATAGTTTTTCTAAAGCCGTCGCGCGACCTTGTCCATTGCTTCAGCAGCTCCACCGGCGCAAAACTATGTCCATACCAACGAGCAGACCTTGAAGGAGGTCACAAAATGTCCAGCATCCTGACAATCCTGAGCCGCCTTCTGGCAGTCTTCGCCCCCGCCGACCGCGCCCCGACCGATCCCGATACGCTGTCCCTGCGTGATTGGGCCGATCTGCCGGTGCATCATCCCCTTTCCGACCGCGCGCCGTGCTGAGGCCATAATCGGGCTTTTGAAGGGGGGAGCAAATTCCCCGCCGACATGGAGCTTTCGATGATCCGCCCTCTCGCCGCGCTCGCCTTTCTCGCCATCGGTCTCGGCGCTGCTACCGCGCAGGATAATCTTCCCGTCCAGCCGACGGCGCCCGAAATCGTCGTCGACCCGACCGCCACCGTCGACAATACGCCCAAGCAGGCCAATCTGCTGACTGGCCTCTACGCCACCAAGGCCGTCATCGAGCTCTGCACTGTCACCATCGAACCGGCCGTCTCCGCCGGCATCGACGCCGACCAGAAGCGCCTCGAAACCAGCCTCGGCATGGATCCTGCCACCAGCGAAAAAGCCTATGCGCAGGTCAAGGCCGATGTCGAACGCACCACGCCTGATTGCGCCGAAGGCAGCCCCGACCGCCTGAGCGTCGATGCTGTCACGGCCATCTACCAGGCCCAGACCGCCGCTCCTGCGGCCGCCGCCGCACCGGGCACTGAAGCGCCGGCCGCTGCTCCGGCAGCCGCGCCCGCCCAATAGCCGAAAATTGCGCTGAGCCGTCTTGTCTGCTAAGTCCCGGCTGCACCAGACGTTCGGGAAGCAGCAGACATGGATACCGGCAAGTCGTCAGACCGCTAGGCCGCAACAACCCTTCTTTGTTGTTGCGGCGTTCTGTCGAACCAAATCCCAGCCCAGGCTGATCCGCAGACGCCGCCAGATGATCTCATTTGAGCGGATGCATTCTCATGCCGAAACCAAACCCTGTCTGGGCCTATTCCATTCCGGCGGCTTTGCTGCTGATGGCCCCCTTCGATATCCTCGCCTCGCTGGCCATGGATATTTACCTGCCCGTCGTCCCGGCCATGCCGGCCATATTGGGCACCAGCCCCGATCTCGTACAGCTCACGCTGACCGTCTACATGATCACGCTCGGCGTCGGGCAGATCGTCTTCGGGCCGCTGTCCGATCGCTTTGGCCGTCGTCCGGTGCTGCTGGGCGGCGCCGTGCTGTTTGCCGCGGCCTCCTTCGCCCTGGCGGCCGGGTCAATGCCATTACCCTTCCTGCTCTGCCGTTTTCTGCAAGCGGCGGGCGCGGCGGCGGTCCTGGTCGCGACCTTCGCCACGGTTCGCGATGTCTATGCCGACAGGCCTGAAGGTGCCGTGATCTACAGCCTCTTCGGCGCCATGCTGTCCTTCGTTCCGGCCCTGGGGCCGATCGCGGGAGCGCTTATCGCCGACACTCTCGGTTGGCGGGCCATTTTCGTGGTCCTCGGCATGCTGGCGGTGCTTGCCGGGCTCAATGCCGGCCTGCGCTGGCCAGAAACCCGGCCGGAGGGCGCTGTGCAGCGCCTGTCCTTCCTGCCGATCCTGCGCAGCCCGGCCTTCTGGACCTATACTTTGGGTTTCAGCGCGGCGATGGGGACGTTCTTCGTCTTCTTCTCCACCGCCCCGCTGATCCTGATCGAGGGCGCCGGTTTCTCCGAACTGGGCTTCAGTCTGGCCTTTTCCACCGCCGCCATCGTGATGATCGTCACCACCCGCTTCGCCAAGAGCTTCGTGACCCGCTGGGGCATTCCTGGCAGCCTGCGGCGCGGCATGCTGACCCTGCTGGTCGGTGCCGCCCTCGCTGCACTGGGCCAACTCTTCGCGGTGCCGCCCCTCATCGGCTTCATCATGCCCATGTGGGTCATGGCGGTAGGCATGGTCTTTGCCAGCGCCGTCACCGCCAATGGTGCGCTGGCCGAGTTCGGCGACCGCGCCGGATCGGCCGTGGCCCTGTACTTCTGCGTACAGAGCCTCTTTGTCGGCATTGTCGGTACCGCCTTCGTGGTGCTGCTCCCGGGCGATTCCGCCTGGCCGCTGGTCGCCTATGCCGCCGGCATGGCGCTTGTCGTGCTGCTGGCGCTCGGCCGGCGCTGAACCTTCAGGGTCGGGGTGGCAACGCCGCTCCGGCCCTATTCGCAGATCCGCGTCGTGCAACTCTGCCCGTGGCATCCCATGTCCAGATGCAGATGGTCATGATGCTCGGCATTGGCCTCCGGCCCCAGCACCGTCATGAAGTCGCCGCAGGCGGCATCATGCGCCAGCCGCAGCAGCCGCCCCTCCGGCTCCGCCGCCGGCATCCAGTCGCCCTCGACCCCGATGCTGCGCCCATCCTCGAGCGTGAACCCGGTCACATCCACCGCATTGGCAAAGCCATGCTCGGAGGTAAAGCCGTTCTCGGCGCTATAGCGGTTGCGGCACATATAGCTCGTGCCCGTATCCACCTGCGCCAGCCGGCTTTCCAGCATGGTCTCGGCATAGCCATCCACCGTCTCGACCCAGTCGGGCAGGGCGCTCGCCATTTGGCAATTGGTAGTCACCGGCGACGATAGCGGCACCATCCGCCCCTTACTCAGCACCCCGGTGACCACAAGCGGCGATTGTTCCCCGCAAATCCCCTCGCTCAGCGGCGGCGCCATCTCCGCCTCCACCAGCCCCTGAATGACAGCCGGGCACGCCACCTGATAAACCCGTTCCGGCTTCGCTTCCACCTCCGGCTTCGCCTCGACCTCGGGCTCCACCGGCTCCTCGACCGCCTGTTCGTCCACCGCCTCCTCCGCCGCGTCAGGCACGGCAGGCGCTTCCACCACGGGCACATCCGGCAGGCTGGGCGGCCGCGGCCGTGGCACCGGCGGCGCTTCCGGCGCAACCGCCACCGGCGCCTTGGGCGCTGGCGTTCTCGGCGGCCGTGGCGGCGGATTGGTCAGCTCGTCGACCATGTCCTGCAGCGGTTGGAAGATATCCTGCGCGGCAACCGGATGGGCCAGCAGCGGCAGGGCGATCAGCAGTTTAATGAGCGTGCGCATGAACCCGTAACGCGCCAGCCCGCAAAAGGCACCGCAACACCCCTGTTAACCTGCGCTAAACCATCTTTCTCAGCCACCCCGCTTCTGCTATCAGCGCCCTTATGACAACGCCGCTTTCCCACATCCGCAATTTCTCCATCGTCGCCCATATCGACCATGGCAAATCCACCCTGGCCGATCGCCTGATCCAGACGACCGGGGGATTGGACCTGCGCGAGATGAAGGAGCAGGTGCTCGATTCGATGGATATCGAGCGCGAGCGCGGCATCACCATCAAGGCCCAGACCGTCCGGCTGACCTACAAGGCCAATAACGGCGAGACCTACATCCTCAACCTCATCGACACCCCCGGCCACGTCGACTTCGCCTATGAAGTCAGCCGCTCCATGGCCGCGGTGGAAGGCTCGTTGCTGGTCGTCGACGCCTCCCAGGGCGTCGAGGCGCAGACCCTCGCCAACGTCTACCACGCGCTCGATGCCAACCATGAAATCGTCCCCGTCCTCAACAAGGTCGATCTGCCCGCCGCGGATATTCCGCGCGTCAAACAGCAGATCGAAGACGTCATCGGCATCGACGCCTCCGAAGCCCTCGAAATCTCGGCCAAAACCGGCGTCGGCATCGACACCGTGCTCGAAGCCATCGTCCATCGCCTGCCCGCCCCCAAGGGCGATATCAATGCCCCGCTCAAGGCGCTGCTGGTCGATTCCTGGTACGATACCTATCTCGGCGTCGTCGTTCTCGTCCGCATCATCGATGGCACCATGAAGAAGGGCCAGAAGATCCGCATGATGGCCTCGGGCGCGGTCTATGAGCTCGATCGCGTCGCCGTCAACACGCCCAAGCTGGTCGAAGTCAAGGAACTGACCCCCGGCGAACTCGGCGTCTTCACCGCCTCGATCAAGGAAGTGGCCGATACCAATGTCGGCGATACCATCACCGACGACAAGAAGCCGACTTCCACCCCACTGCCCGACTTCCGTCCGGCCCAGCCCGTCGTGTTCTGCGGCCTCTTCCCCGTCGATGCCAGTGACTTTGACGAGCTGCGCGCTGCCATGGGCAAGCTGCGCCTCAACGACGCCAGCTTCAGCTTTGAAATGGAAACCTCAGCCGCCCTCGGCTTCGGCTTCCGCTGCGGCTTTTTGGGGCTGCTGCACCTCGAAATCATCCAGGAACGCCTGAGCCGCGAGTTCAATCTCGACCTGATCGCCACCGCGCCGTCAGTGGTCTACGAGATCGCGCTGACCAATGGCGACAGCATGATGCTGCACAATCCGGCCGATTTGCCCGATGTGATGAAGATCGAGGAAATCCGCGAGCCCTGGATCAAGGCGACCATTCTCACCCCCGACGAATATCTCGGCTCGATCCTCAAGCTCTGCCAGGATCGCCGCGGCATCCAGCGCAATCTGAGCTATGTCGGCAACCGCGCCATGGTGGAATACGATCTGCCGCTCAATGAAGTGGTGTTCGATTTCTACGATCGCCTGAAGTCCATATCGAAGGGCTATGCCAGCTTCGATTACCACCTCGATGACCACCGCCCCGGCGACCTGGTCAAGCTCAGCATTCTAGTCAACGCCGAGCCCGTCGACGCGCTCTCCATGCTGGTCCACCGCACCGTCGCCGAAAGCCGCGGCCGCATCATGTGCGAAAAGCTCAAGGAGCTGATCCCGCCGCATCTGTTCGTCATTCCGATCCAGGCCGCCATCGGCGGCAAGATCATCGCCCGCGAAACCGTCCGCGCCATGCGCAAGGACGTGACGGCCAAGTGTTATGGCGGCGACGCGACGCGTAAACGCAAACTGCTGGAAAAGCAGAAAGCCGGTAAGAAGAAGATGCGGCAGTTCGGGTCAGTGGAGATTCCGCAAGAGGCGTTTATCAAGGCGCTGAAGATGGGGGATGATTAGGTTATCATTCGTTCTTCCTATGTTCTTCATTCTTAGCTATCATTGAAGCGGGGGAAATCAATGGTGGCGGCTTTTGAAGAGACACTGCTAAGCCACGGCGGCGATCCCGGAGCAGTTTTGTACTTCGACGGGTCTGGACCCGATGCGTTGCCGTATATCACCCTAGTGTCAGCACGCAGCGAAGCTGATTCTGAGCTTTCAGCGGTTGTTGGTGTTTATGAGTGGAACCATCGACCTCTCATGTTTCTCGCCGACGGCGAGGCACTGGATAAGGATGGCATTCAGCGCGTTAGACGAATTCTCGCGATGCGTGGCGACGCACAATACTTAGGGCTTTTTTCGCGTGGCCGCCTCAGCATCTTTCCAATCAGTTTGGACGAGCGCGAAGCTGGGCAACTAGCGCTGGAGGTGGGAAACGCGTCGGATAGGCTGATCACGATTCCGCACTTGATCAATGAGCGACCGGGCGTGGCTTCCTCGCGCGGGTGGATAAGTGACGTCATACTACGGCTGTTGATCGGGTCTCTGGACGTACTGATTGGCGAGGGGGTTTCTGACGAAGACGCCATTTCGCTGGTAGGCCGGGCATTGTTTGTCAGGTTTCTCGCCGACCGGGACCTGATCTCATCGAAAACAATTCCAAACTATGACGGTCCCGTTGGGGAGGCCTTCGATGAAGGGCCAAGTGCTATTGCTGCATCCAAGTGGCTTGACGACACCTTTAATGGCGACTTTCTGCCGTTGACTGATGGCCTATTTGATCGACTTTCGCCGCAGGCGTACGGAGTGCTGGGGGACATCCTGCGTCGCGCACCAGACGGGCAACTGTCGCTGCCCTGGCAAGAAAAATGGGCCCTTTTGAATTTCGCTCATATTCCAGTCGGCGTGTTGAGCCAGGCCTACGAACGCTACCTAAGTAGGCACGACCCAAAGAAGCAGCGACGCGAAGGCGGGTACTATACGCCTCGCCATATCGCGGACCTTCTCGTCAGAGGTACGTTCCAAGCGTTCAGGCGAGAAGGTATCGCACATAAAGCGCGTGTTCTTGATCCAGCGGCTGGCGCCGGAGTATTTTTGGTGACGGCATTCCGCCAGCTCGTTCAGGAGAGGTGGCGAGTGGACGGCGTCCGTCCGCAAACCAGCGAGCTGCGATCCATATTGTATGGATGCATTAAGGGGTTTGACATAAATGAGGCCGCACTGAGATTTGCGGCCCTAGGCCTATACCTAGCCTCAATCGAGCTTGATCCCGAACCCGAGCCGCTCCGGAAGCTGCGGTTTGACGATCTACGACCCCGCGTACTTGAGTTCTTGGGGCACTCTGCCGTTCAAGGCACTGACACAGTCAGCCAAGATCAATTGGGCAGTCTCGGTAGTAAGGTCGGAAAAGAGCATCGCGGGGCGTATGATCTGGTTATTGGCAATCCGCCTTGGGCCACTGCCACGAAGGTTCCAAACTGGACGGAAATCTTAAAGCATGTTGCAGACATAGCGAAGGATCGCGTCGGACATGCAATTCCAGCTCCCTTGCCCAATGACGTGCTTGATCTGCCGTTTGTTTGGCGTGCCATGGAGTGGGCGCGCCCGGGTGGGCAGATAGCATTCGCTCTGCACGCCCGGGTGCTTTTTCAAAGCGGAGAGACAATGCCGGAGGCGCGCGCGGCGCTGTTTGCAGCGCTGGATATCACCTCCATAATTAATGGCACTGAGCTCCGCAATACTAGGGTGTGGCCTGAGATATCTGCGCCGTTCTGCCTCCTCTTTGCCCGCAACAACGTGCCGGGAGTCGGAGCAGGCTTCACGTTCGTAAGCCCTCATTTAGATGAGGGTTTGAACAGGGCCGGCGCTTGGCGGATAGACGTTGCTAACAGTGAGGTGGTTTCTTCAGATTCCGTGCAAAGAAGGCCGGAACTACTAAAATTGCTATTCCGAGGCGGGCGTCTAGACTTGGAGGTTTATGATCGCTTGCAGAAGAAGGCGCTTCCAACAGTGATGGAATTTTGGCGCTCCACCTTTGGAGAGCATCACGGTCGAGCTCGGTTTACTGGCAACGGCTATCAACGCCTGCGAGCCAGCAGCCGAGTAAGAAAGTCGTCAACCGACCAGTTGCCGGGGGTCGATGCCTCATACCTCCAGGGGTTTCCAGAGATATCGGATGCTGATGGTTCAATCTTCGTTGAACCAGGAAATTTGAGGAAATTCCACCAGACCAGAATCCATGATCCGCGTCCCGTCGAATTATTTCAGGGGCCATTATTGCTCGTTAGAGAGTCACCTCCGGTAAGTACAGAGAGGATAGTAGTTGTTGTTTCGGACAAAGATCTAGTTTTTAACCAGAGTTTTCATGGCTATAGCGCCGCAAGTCATAGTGATGGAGAGATACTGGTTAGATACCTGGCAATCTTGATTTCCAGTGATATCTCAATTTGGCACGCACTTGTTACAAGTGGGAGGTTTGGCTTCGAGCGCGAAGTAGTCGAAAAATTTGTCATCGATCGACTCCCAATAGTCCCTTTTGACAGGTTAAACGAATTGGATCGAAAGGAAGTCACCCGGCTATTTGATCTAGCGGCCAATGCCGGGCTCGAAGGCGCACGCGACCAGATAAATAGCTGGGTAGGCGGGTTATACGGTCTAAGCACGACTGACCTCGCCACGATATCGGATACACTATCGTTCAGCCTCCCGTTCTCCCGAAATCGCCTTGCCGCAAGATGTGAGACCACAGCCAGTCAGCGAGACATTTTTAGAACGAAGTTGAATGAGGAACTTTCGCCATGGGCGCAAAGGTTTGATCGCACGGTCCGTGTTTCGGAGGGACATTGTCCGCCGTTATCCCCATGGGCATTCGTTCGCATCCAGTTCTCCAAGAATTCTGTTGAACAGAAGTCTGCACCTGAACAGCCAAGGTGGATGGAAGTGCTCAATGCTGCCGATGAAATCTCCGCAACTGAAATCATCTATCCGGATCGTGGTGGCGAAGAAATTTGGGTCGGAAAGATCAATCAAGCGCGATACTGGTCCGGCAGTCAGGCGAGGCTCGTGGCTAGAGCAATAATTTGGGATCATTTGGAAGGCCTGTTGTCCCCAAAAGGGGCCGTTAAAAATTGACCGCGATCCATACCCGAATAGAGCAAATCGACCAGCTGACGAGAGGCGTGTCACTGCCCATACCTGCGATACCAGAGACATATTTGAGGGCCATAGCGCAGACCATAAGCGACGAATGGACAAAGTTGGTAGCGGAGCTAGGCGCAACTGTGCTTGCAGAGATGGATGAGGCGGAGCTCAATGCCTTGCTTGAAGCTCGGCTGAATCATGCTGTCATCACGGATTCGTCCTTTGGCCAATTGGTGTGTGGCGTAGCTCGCGGTAAAGAAAGTGTTAGCTTTGATGGAAGTCACTTGGAGAAGCGGCCAGATCTGTCGATCTTATTAACTAGGGCCCATCCCGCATTCCCCTTGGTGGTGGAATGTAAGGTGATCGACGCAGCCAAGGCGAAGGGCGTGGCGCTCTATTGCACGAACGGCATTCGCAGATTCATCGACGGCGAGTACGCGTGGGGCTCTAAAGAGGGTATCGTCATTGCGTACGTTCGAGACGGGTCCTCGATCTCGTCAGCGCTGGCTCCACACTTGTCGACCCATATGGGCCTCACGCCTGACCCCTACTTAACTCAGAACCTGCCGGACGCCGGCACTGGGGTCGCTCTTGCACTTGATCAATCCGTGCATGGTCGGAGCTTCGTCTATGTGGGACAGGCTAGCACCAGTTCGCCTGGAGACCTGTCGCTTTGGCACTTGTGGTTAGCTCAATGAGCAGCCAAAACTAATCCCCGCCCCTCCACCCCGCCTTACCCTCTCCTGTCCGGCATTCCGCCAAAAGGACAGGAGTTTTCATGCCCACACAAACCAACCACCCGCCTTTCGCGCCCGGCGCTCAAGGCCAGCTTGCGGCGCAAGCTGCGCCCGCCGCCAGATCCGGCGAGCCCAGGGTCACCCATGCCATGGCCGAGCGCCATGAGGCGCTGTGGCTGAGCCTCACCGCTTTGCACAAGGATGTCCTCGCCCTCGGCGCCAAAAAACTCACCGCGCCTCTGCCGGAAATCCTGCGCATTGCCGGCGAAGGCCTGCTCAGCGATTGCGTGCCCTTTGCTCCCAAATCCGGCCGTCACACCAGGTTGCCGGTGGCGGCGTCCGATCTGGGTGGGCTGGCCGTGCAACTGGGCCAGGCGCTCGCTATGCTCGACGCCTGGGAGAGCCAGCGGAGCTTTTTCGATGCGCAGTTCGGCTGCCGCATGTGGCGTGTGGAGGGCCCGCGCCAGCCGATCATGCGGCTCAAGCCGCCCGCCGCTGCCCTGCCGCCGCGCCGGGACATGGCCGATCTGCGCGACAAGCTGGCGCAGCGCATCGATGGGCAGCGTGCCGCCGATTTCCAGCGCGGCTTCGAGGCTGGCCGCGCCGCCCGATCAGGCAAGCCGGTGGCCGAGATCGTGGCCGAAGTCCAGAAAAGTTATCCCCGCCTGCGCCTGCTCGATTAAATTTGCTCCATCCCTCCGCACGGGCGGCCTGCAGGCGAACAGTAGCGGAGGGCGCTGGGCGCGGCTTCGCCGCTGCGCAGGTCCGAGCACCGGCCGGCCGGGACGAGCGTTCCCGGTCCGCGACTCCGCGTGTTGTTCCAAAAACCGGCGACCCGAGGCGATCACCGTCTCACTAAACAAAACTCAGGGGCGGCCATCGCCTCGGGTCCCGCTCGCTCTGTGCCACCGGAGGCCGCGCGCCGTCCGGCGCTTTGGCACGCCGCCGATTATTGCCCGGTCAGCGCCCGTACCGTGTATAAACACCCGGTCGGGCGCTCAGGTCCGGTCCCTGCGGAGCCCTCAAATGCACAAGTACCACGTCGGCCAGTCTCTCGATCTCCTGCCCAGCCATGGCAGCAGTTCGCGCCGCGCCGGCGAATGCAAGATCGTGGCGCTGCTGCCCTATGAAGGCCACATGATCCAGTACAAGGTGCAATCGACGCTCGAATCCTATCAGCGCATCGTCAGTGAAAACGATCTGCGCCTGCCCGCTGCCTGAGTCGCGCCCATGACCCAGCTCGCCGACTTCACCCTTCTCCGCCTCGACAACACGCCCCAGAACCTTGCCGACTACAACGGCAGGCTGGTGCTCATCGTCAACACCGCCAGCAAATGCGGCCTCACCCCGCAATATGAAGGGCTCGAACAGCTCTATCAGGATTACGGCGCCCGCGGCCTCGTCATCCTCGGCTTCCCCTGCAACCAGTTTGCCGGCCAGGAGCCCGGCAGCGCCGGCGAGATCGCCCAGTTCTGCCAGGTCAATTACGGCGTGAGCTTCCCCCTCTTCGCCAAGCTCGACGTCAACGGTCCCGGCGAGAGCCCGCTCTATACCTGGCTCAAGGCCGCCCATCCCGGCGATATCGAGTGGAATTTTGCCAAATTCCTCATCGGCCGCGATGGTCAGGTCGCCCAGCGCTTCGCCCCCGACACCCTCCCCGAAGCCATCATCCCCGCCATCGAAAAGCGCCTCTAGCGGGTCTCCATAGTAAAGGTTGACTCGCAACGCCATCCGCTCTAATTAACAATTATGTTAATTAACGGAAACGTTAAATGCAGCCCGCAACCGACCCCCTGAGCCAGACGCTTTCAGCCCTCGCCGACCCCACCCGCCGCGCCATCCTGGCCCGGCTGGCGCATGGCGAAGCCACGGTCAACGAACTGGCCGATCCCTTCGCCATCAGCCTGCCGGCCATTTCCCGCCACCTCAAAGTGCTCGAAACAGCCGGCCTCGTCTCCCGCAGCCGTACCGCCCAGTGGCGCCCCGTCAAGCTCGAAGGCGCCCCCCTCAAGGACCTCGCAGCCTGGGTCGAACGCTACCGCCAATTCTGGGACCAGGGCTTCGACAAGATGGACGCCCTGCTCAAGGACCTCACCAAAGGAGATCCCAATGCTCGCAAGAATTGACACCGTCGCCGATACCGAGCTCGTCATCGATCGCAGCTTCGATGCCCCCGTAGCCCTCGTCTTCCGCCTCTGGACCGATGGCGAGCTGCTCAAGCGCTGGTTCGGCCCCAAGGATTTCACCTGCCCCAGCTTCACCGTCGATTTCCGTGTCGGCGGCCAATACCGCGGCCTGATCGCTTCCCAGCAATACGGCGACAGCTGGTTCGGCGGCACGTTCAAGCAGATCGTTCCCAACCAGCAGATCGTCATGACCTTCGCCTGGGAAGACGGCTCCGGCCTCACCGACATCACCATCAGCTTCGAGGAAACCGATGGCGTCACCACCCAGCGCTTCCACCAGGCGCCGTTCAAGACCGTAGCCGATCGCGACAGTCATGTCGGCGGTTGGAACGAATGTCTCGACAAGCAAGTCGCGTTCATCAGCGACCAAGCCAGCTAAAGGAGCGCTGACCATGCGCAAACTGATCGTCTCCATCATGGTTTCCCTTGATGGCTTCTGCGCCGGTGCCGACGGCAATCCCGCCGTGCTGCCGATGCACATTGGCTTCGACGACTACAATCTTGAGCGCATGCGAGCGGCCGATTACCTGCTATTCGGCGCCACCACCTTCGACATGTTCCGCGGCTACTGGCCCTCCGTGAAGGACGATGCCTCGGCGCATGAAACCCTGCGCGAGATTTCCCGGCTCAATACCGAGCTGCCCAAGCTGGTGGTCTCGGACTCCTTGCCCGAAAAGCTCGCCGACGCGTGGCGCGACACCACCGAGGTGGTGCGCCGTCCTGAGGCCCATGCGCGTATCACCAGACTCAAGCAGGGCGACGGCGGCGATATCCTGGTTTTCGGCAGCCACGTGCTGTGGAACGACCTGCTGACGGCGGGACTGGTCGACGAAATCTACATCCTGGTCGCCGCCGTCACCCTGGGCGCCGGCGTCCCCGCCTTCGAACGGACCAGCCACGCCGACTTTCAACTGCTCGAACACCGACTGCTCCCGGGCTCCAACACCGTCGTCCTGCGCTACGGCGTTCCTTCCATCACGACTTGAGGCCGAGTCACATGACCGCACGACTTTTCCCAACGCGGCTCTAGCCCAGCTCAATGCGCTGGCCGGCCATTGGTCCACGCGCATCGTCATGCTCGATGACCATGGCGCCGAGGCCGAGGAGTTTTTTGCCACCGATATCTACCGCTGGATGCCCGGCCGGCATTTCCTCGTCCATTATGTCGAGGCCCATATGGGCGGCGAGCCGGTGCGATCCATGGAGATCATTGGCATGGCCACGGACGGCGACAGTTACGTCACCCGCAATTACGACAATGCCGGCCAGGTCAGCGACTACACCGCGGCGCTGGACGGGCGGCAGTGGCGGATCGATGGCGCGACCGAGCGCTTCCGTGGCGACATTGCCGGTGATGGCAATACGCTGTCCGGCCTCTGGCAGCGCCATGATGCCGATCGCTGGCTCGACTGGATGCGGGTCACCCTGACGCGGCAGGCCTGATCGCCCCTGTGGCCAATAGGTCACGCCGCCTGCTCCTTTCCGTCTCCATCGGAACGAACAGCCAGCCGCCCCGTTTTGTCGACACGGGGCGGCTAGTCGCGTCGGCCAACTAGGCCCGCGCGTTCCGCAATGAGTGGCTCACGCCACTCCGTGAAAGGATAAGAAAAATGAACAAGATACTCCTGGCCTCCGTGGCCGCACTTTCGCTTGGCTTGGCCATGCCCGCTTTCGCTCAGGACAAAGTCGTGGGCACCCAGTCCGAAGCTGAAGCCGGCGCTGTTGTCGGCGCGACCGGTGGCGGCGCCACCGGCGCGGTCATCGGCGGCATCCTCGGCGGTCCTGTCGGCGCTGTCGTCGGCGGCTTTGCTGGCGCCACTATCGGCGCCGGCGCCGGCGTCGAAGCCTCGACGGTCGAATACGCCACCGCCAATCCGGTCGAGCCCATCTATTTCGACGGCACGGCCAATGTCGGCTTCATCGTCCCGGCCGATGTCACCATCTACCCAATCGAGGGTGACCCGCAATATGGCTATATCTACGCCAATGATCGGGTCTGGGTGGTCGATCTTGAGACCCGCGCCCTGGTCCAGTCGCCGGGCTACCTCGTGCCGCAGGCTTCGGCTGATTTCGCGATTGCCAATCCCGTGGCGCCTATCGAAGTCGAGGGCGACGTCGTGGTCGGCTATGTGCTGCCCGATGGCACCGAGCTGAGCGTCGTGCCGGAATCGAGCTATTCCTACGTCTATATCGGCGATCGTCCGGCCCTGGTCGATACCTCGACCCGCACCGTGGTCTGGGTGAACTAAGCCCAGCCAGTCGCCGCACCACTGGCCGCCCGGTTCACGCCGGGCGGCTTTGCTTTGACCGGCTCCGCACTTTGCGCGATATAGAGCATCGGGTCGAAAACTGGCTGCTGGCTTCGGGTTACCGGCGCGGCGCCCATCGGCCGCGATCGGGGCGGAGTGACAGATGGCGGACATTCTCGAATATTGCAAAGGCCTCAAGCAGGTCAGCTTCAAGCCGGGCGCCATCATGCTGCCCGAAGGCGAGCGACTGGGCCGGCTCTATGTGCTGGAAAAAGGCGAGGTGGAGGTCATCCGGGAGCGCACCCAGGTTACCCATGTCGATGAGCCCGGCTCCATCTTCGGCGAAATGGCCGTGCTGCTCGACATGCCGCATTCGGCCACGGTCAAGGCACTCTCGGCCGTCACCGCCTACGAAATCCCCGATGCGCTGACCTTCCTCGATAGCCGTCCGGAATTCTCGCTGCATATCGCCACCATGCTGGCGCGGCGGCTCTATTACACCACCTCCTACCTAGTGGATTTGCAGCAGCAGGCGGCCGGCAAGCGGCAGGATCTCGACCTGGTTGACCAGATCCTGGCCTCGCTGGTCGATCCGGCCGAGCTCAAGAGCAAGAAGGCCTGAGTGACTGAAACGACTAAGCCGTCGCTGACCATCACCTATTGCACCCAGTGCAATTGGCTGTTGCGCTCCGCCTGGATGGCGCAGGAAGTTCTGTCCACCTTCAGCCTTGAAATGGGGGCCGTGACGCTGGTGCCCGGCACCGGCGGCATTTTCGAGATCACGCTCGATGGTGCGCTGATCTGGGAGCGCAAGCGCGATGGCGGCTTCCCTGACGTCAAGCAGCTCAAGCAGATGGTGCGCGACCATATCGATCCCGGCCGTGATCTGGGCCATATCGATCGGCACGCCCCGACGGAGTGAGCCGCCGGTCCGGCAAATCCGGGCTTAAATGCCTTCATATCAAGGGCTTCCCTTCTTCGCGCACGCCGTTAAGCTGGCTTGTGCAAAGCGGCTGCGTCGCGGCCGCTCCTGAGGAGGGCTAGCGTCATGCCACATCGCTTCAAGATCACATCAGCCAAGAACGGCGAGTTCATCGCCAAATTCGTCTACAATGCCGAAACCATGGTCTGGTCGGAGAACTACAAGTCCAAGGCCAGCGCCACCAATTGCATCGAGTCGATCAAGAAGAATGCGCCCGGCGCCGCAGTGGTCGACATGACCAAGGGCGAAGAGGGCAAGGGCTACCGCTTCGAGATCGCGGCCTCCAAGGATGGCCAGACCTTCGTGCGCTTCGTCGCCGCCAATGGCGAACCCATGGTGCGCTCGGAGACCTACAAGTCCAAGTCCAGCGCCAAGAACTGCATCAAGTCGATCAAGGAACGCGCCGCCAAGGCCGAAACGGTCGACGAGGCTTAGGCCCTCGGGCATGTCGAAGCCCGCCATGCCAACCGCACCGACCGCGCGTCACCCTCGGGCCTGACCCGAGGGCACCGCACGTGCTGGCCGGCACGCTAAACACCCCATTCCCAAGTCTTGACCGCTTGGTCTAATCTCCCGGCAAACATTGTCCGGGAGATTGCTGCCTCATGATGCCTTTCGCCAAGATTATCGCCGCCGCACTGGCAACACTGACGCTCGGTCTGCCCTCGGCCAGGGCGCTTGACATGGTTCCCTTGCCTGATCTGGCCGGACGCGAGATCGTCGCCGTCACCGAAAACGCCTATGTGCCGCTCAACTTTGCCGATCCGGCGACCGGGGAGGGCATTGGCTTCGAATACGACCTGTTCAACGAGATCGCCAAGCGCCTCAATGCCAAGGTCGATTGGCAGCTGTCGAGCTGGGATGTGATGATCCAGGCGGTGCGGGATGGCCAGTTCGAAGTCGGCATGGATGGCATCACCATCAATGACGAGCGCAAGAACCTCATCGATTTCTCCGACAGCTACCTGACCAGCCAGCAATTGATGCTGGTTCGCGCCGACGAAACCCGCTTCACCGATGCAGCCACTTTCGCGCCCGATGAGAACCTGCTCATCGGCGCCCAGGCCGGTACCACCAATTTCTACGTCGCCGTCTACAACGTGCTCGACGGCAAGGAAGACAATCCGCGCATCAAGCTGTTCGACACCTTCGGCACCTCGGTTGCGGCGCTCCAGGCCGGCGACGTCGATACCGTGTTGATGGACCAGACCTCGGCCAATGGCTATATCGGCGCCAATCCGGGGGCTTTCAAAGTCGTCGGCGGTCCGCTCGGCACCGAGGATTTTGGCTTCATCCTCACCCCTGGTTCCGACCTGCTCGAACCCGTCAACGCCGCTCTCGCCCAGATCAAGGCCGACGGCACCATGGACAGCCTGCTGCAGAAGTGGTTCTACGAGTACAACGCCGCGCAATAGGCGGCGCTGCCGGACCCCAAACTCTCAGTCAACCTCCCTCCCCCTTGTGGGGAGGGTGGCCCCGAAGGGGTCGGGTGGGGGTATCTATCCGCAAGCCTGGCGTCTGCGGCCCACCCCCACCTTGATCCCTCCCCACAAGGGGGAGGGAGCCGACTGAGAGCCTACAAGCCAACCAATGACCTATATCCCCCGCAAACCATCCGTCCTCTCCCGCCTGCCGTGGTGGCTCCTCACCATTGCGCTGCTTTTCGTGATGGCCGGTTGGGCGATCTACAGCAACGGCACCTATTCGCAGATCTTCAACGCCCTGCGCGGCGGCATCTTCACCACCATCTGGGTCACCGCCGTCGCCTTTACCGCCGCCACGCTCATCGGGCTGCTGGTGGCCCTGGCCCGCACCTCTGGCAATCGCATCCTGCGCGAAGTCGCCACCTTCTATGTCGAGATCATTCGCGGCATCCCGGTGCTGGTCTTCCTGTTCTACGTCGCCTTCGTGGCGGCCCCGGCCATGGTCGTCGCCGTCAACTGGCTTTTGCAGCCGTTCGGCACCACCATCACCATTCGTCAGTTCGATTTCGCCTGGCGCGCTATCGTGGCGCTGACCGTGTGCTATTCGGCCTTCATCGCCGAGATTTTCCGCGCCGGCATCGAGGCGGTCGATCGGGGTCAGCTCGAAGCCGCCCGTTCGCTTGGCCTGTCGCGCTGGAAGTGCTTCCGGCTCGTCACCTTCCCCCAAGCCCTGCGCACCATCCTGCCGCCGCTCGCCAACGATTTTGTCTCGATGATCAAGGACTCAGCGCTAGTCTCGGCGCTCGGGGTGCAGGACATCACCCAGTTGGGCAAAGTCTATTCCTCCGGCACGTTCCTGTTCTTCGAAACCTATAATGTCGTGGCCTTCCTCTACCTCTCCATGACAATTACGCTCTCCCTGCTGGTGCGCCTGCTCGAACGCTACCTGCGGGAAAATCGACACTGACCCTTGTGCTGGGGCAGGGGGCGGGCCATCTGTGGTCCGCCCATCAAGGAGTGACAGATGAACCGCTTCGCCGCCCTCGCTCTGACCGCCGCCGTTGCCGTCTCCCTTGCCGCCTGTGGCGATAGCCGCGAAGTGGGCAATGTCGGCGTCGATTGGACCGGCAATGACATTTCGATCGATGCCGTCGCTGACCCGGAAGTCGCGGGCGTGGTCTGCCACCTGGCCTACTTCAACCGCTCCTTCATCGATCGCATCAGCCAGGGCAACTGGTTCGAGGACCCATCCTATTCCGCGCTCGATTGCTCGGTTACCGGCCCCATCACCATTGGCGATATCCAGACCCGCGCCGGCGGCGAGGAGATCTTCAAGGAGGGCCGCTCGCTGATCTGGAAGTCGCTGCGCGTCACCCGCGTCTATGACCAGGCCAACAATTCGCTGGTCTATCTCGCGCATGCCCGCGAAATCCAGCAGGGCAGTGGCAAGATGAGCCTCTCGGTCATCCCCCTGGCCGGCGAACAGGTCACCTGGACCAACGGGGCGCCCGCCTCCGTACAATAGCGTATTTGCGTCAAATTCGCTTTCATTCCGCCACCGAATGAAAATGTCCCGGCCTCAATGTGCACCCCATGCCTGCTGGCGTCTGGGATGGTGCACATGGCCTGGCTGATTGCTGCGGTGACCGGGAACGCGCTCGACCTGCTCGTTACCTTTGGTGTGTTTCTGATCGTCTACATGATCGCCCGGTTCTGCAACGCCACCCCGCTCATGGCCATGGCCTTCGGCGTGCTGCCGCCGCTGATGGCCTATATCGTCCAGCACCCCGATGCGCCGACCCGGCTCCTCGCGCTGTTTTCCTGAGCTTTGCTGCGGGGCGGCAAGCTCTTGGAATGTCATAGCGTTTCGCAGCACCAAAACATAAAAGGATTTCGCCCCCTGCCGCTTCAACCGGCAGGGCGGAGTACGATATTCTCTATGCAAAGAGCGTTGGGGCCTTGCGGGCCCGAAAAGGACAAGACCATGGCAATTCTGATTGGCGATACCGCCCCCGACTTTACCGTCGACTCCACCGAGGGTCCCATCCACTTCCATGACTATATCGATGGTTCGTGGGCCGTCCTGTTCAGCCATCCCAAGAATTTCACCCCGGTCTGCACCACCGAGCTCGGCTATACCGCCAAGCTGAAGCCCGAATTCGAAAAGCGTGGCGTCAAGGTTCTCGGACTCAGCGTCGACAAGCTCGAAGATCACGGCGGCTGGGCCAAGGACATCGAGGAAACTCAAGGCACCGCCCTCAATTTCCCGCTGCTGGCCGACACCAAGGGCGAAGTCGCTCGCCTCTATGACATGATCCATCCCAATGCTGACAACACCCTGACGGTGCGCTCAGTTTTCGTTATCGGTCCGGACAAGAAGGTGAAGCTCAAGATCGAATATCCGGCCTCCACCGGCCGCAATTTCGATGAGGTTATCCGCGTCATCGACAGCCTGCAGCTGACCGCAAAATACT
The DNA here is from genome assembly GCF_022429625.1 of Devosia lacusdianchii. Classification (NCBI taxonomy): domain Bacteria; kingdom Pseudomonadati; phylum Pseudomonadota; class Alphaproteobacteria; order Hyphomicrobiales; family Devosiaceae; genus Devosia; species Devosia lacusdianchii. The sequence continues at coordinate 211,053 of NZ_CP092483.1, forward strand.
CGGTCGCCACCCCGGTGAACTGGAAGAATGGCGAGGACGTCATCATCGCCTCGTCCGTTTCAGCCGAAGCCGCCAAGGAAAAGTTCCCCAATGGCTGGAAGGAACCCAAGCCCTACCTGCGCATTGTTCCCCAGCCCCGCGCGTGACGCGCAAGAATTCGTTTTCTCCCTGATAAACTGGGCGGCAGCCATCCCTGCCGCCCTTTTCTTTCGTCAGCCGTGTTGCGTGACTTCCGCCCGCACCGCTTTGGTGAACGTCCGCCCCACCCGGATTTCCGTACCGTCGGTCAGCACAGCCACCAGCGCAGAGAACGGCGCTTGCCGCACCCGCGCTATGGCGCTGCGCCGCACGATCACGCTGCGATGGATGCGCACGAAATCGGCCGGGTCGAGCCGCCGCTCCAGCGAACCCAGGCTCTCGCCATAGAGGTAGCTCTCGCCATTGGCATGGATCTGCACATAATCCTTGTCGGCCTGGAAGCGAGTCACCTTCTCGGCCGCGATGCCGATGAACTCGCCCCGCGCCTTGACCCAGAACTGGGTGATCTGCCGCTGGTTCTCGCGCAGGGCTTGCCGCAGGGTCGCGACCGTATTGCGCATTTCGGCCAGTCGCTCTTCGCTGTCGCGCGCCACCAGCGTCGCCCGCGCCCGCGCCATGGCGAGGCTCAGCCGGCCCGGTTCGATCGGCTTGGTCACGTAGTCCACCGCATTCCGCTCGAAGGCGCGCAGCGCATAGTGGTCGAACGCCGTCACGAACACCACGGCCGGAGCGTCGGGGCCGATGGCGTCGAGCACGTCGAAACCACTGCCACCCGGCATCTGGATGTCGAGCAGCAGCACATCGGGTTGATGCGTACGAATTGCCGCGATCGCTTGCGGCGCATCATTGGCCTCGATGGCCGGGCTCAGTCCCTCCATCCCGGCCAAGAGCCGCACCAGTCGCCGGCGAGCTATGGGCTCGTCGTCGACCACCAAAATCGACAGCGGACTCATGCGAGGCGCAGCGGCATGGTCAGCGTGGCACGGTAGCGGCCGGGCGAGACAATGCTGCCCACACAGGAGGCCGCGCCGGGGAAGCGTGCCGCGATGCGTTCGGCGACATTCCTGAGCCCTATGCCCATGCCTTCCACCGCCGCCTCGCTGGCATCCTGGCCGTGCACCATGTCGTTCTCGACCACGAGGCTCAGATTGTCGGCATCACCGCTCGCGCTGATCCGGATTTCCACGTCGCCGGGTCGCCGTCCCACGCCGTGCTTGACGGCATTCTCCACCAGCGGCTGCAGGATGAGGCTTGGCACCAGCGCGTCGCTGACCTCGGGCGCCATGCTGATATTGACCGTCATGCGGTCCGAGAAGCGGTTGCGCTCGATATCGAGATAACCGCGCTGCAAGGCGATCTCGTCCTTGAGCGGCACGTCCTGCAGCGGATCGAGTTCGAGCGTCGTGCGCAGGAACGACGAGAGCGACAGCACCATGTCGCGCGCCTTGTCGGTGGCGCCTTCCTCGATCAGCCCGGCCATGGAATTGAGCGTGTTGAACAGGAAGTGCGGGTTGACCTGATAGCGTAGAGCCCGCATCTGGGCCGACAGCGCCTCTTCGCGGGCCGCCGCCAGCCGGCGCTCCTGCTCGCGCACCTCGAAACTGTATTGCAGCGACATGTAGAGGCACGACCAGCCGAAGAACAGCGACGTGCCATAGACCAGGTTGTAGGCCGTCTCGGTCCAACTGAACACGATCGGCGTCGGATAGGTGCAGATCGCATAGATGGCGAGGTCGATCAGCACATAGATGGGTGCGGCCACCAGTGCCAGCTCGAAGCAGAGCACCGCCTTCCACACCACTGACAGCGCCCGCAATCGGGACAGGATGGCGGTAATGCCGAAGGTCATCAGCGCCGCCAGCGCGTAATGCACCAGCTTGCCCATGGCCGAGTCGAACGGATCGGTGCCGACAAACCCCCAGAGCACGCTCGAGGACAGAAACACCACCGTCCAATAGACGACGCTGAGCCGGAATGTTGCGCCGCCCAGCGACGTGCCGAAGATTTCAGCCGCCGCGCGCTTGGTCACATGCAATGGCGTCATCCCATAATCCCCTGTCGTTCGTCGACCCAGCCAGCCATTCGTCGAAAACACCCAGCGCTCCGCCCGGCCCGGTACGTCACCGGTCGGATGGACGATCGGCTGGCCGCCACACCCAGCCTAGGGTGTAGTGCCCGTTCTGGGCATGGTCTTGTTCTTAACCCCGTGGATCGCCCCGTGCAGTACAATCCGCTTCCCGTCCAGTCCCGTCGCGTCGTCCTGGCTCTTGTTTCGGCCCTCGACGACAATGAATTATCGCAGCTCAAGCGCCACATGCCAAACGCGTCCCTGGTGATGCTCGATGCCGAAGGCCTCGAGGCGGCCGGTATCCAGCCCGTCGCCGCCGATTGGCCCGTTCCCGCCCCCGCGGGCAACCCGCTGACGTCCCGCCAGCGCGATATTCTCGAACTGATCGTGCAGCGCAAGTCCAACAAGCAGATCGGCCGCCTGCTCGCCATTTCCCCATTCACCGTCAGGAACCACGTCTCGGTCCTGCTGCGCACGCTCAATGTCGCAACGCGCGACCAGGCCGCCGCCAAGGCCAGCGCGTGGCTGGCGGCGTGATCCGTCCATCGATGGGCGATAATGCCCTCTGTGAAATCCGTCCATGGTGGCGCCCCTGTTCATTGCCAGTCTAACCCAGCCGGGTTTTGAGTCATGTCCGGCGATGAACCAGTGGTGTACCGGATCGTCCGAGTTTCGGACGGCGATGCACTCGTAATGAAGCCTGTTGCATGGAGTGTGCTCTAGCCTGCCTGCTGCTTTTCGCCATCGTCGTGCCGGCTGTCGCCATCGACGGCCTCGTGCCCTACGACGTGCCCGCGGCCGAAGTCGACAAGGTCTATACCCGCGACTATTACGACTGCATTGGCGCCAGCCGCGCGGTCCCCGCCACCATGCAGGATTGCATCGTCGCCGAGCGCCAGCGACTGCAACCGCGGCTGGCGACGGCCTATTCCGACGCCATGGATCGCGTCGTCGATGGCAATGAACTCGGCCGCAACCAGACCGCCTGGATTGTGCAGGGCAGCGAATACTGCGAAGCCGAGACCTCAGGGGCCGACGACCTCGTGCGCGAAAGCTGCCTGCTCATCGAAACCGCTCGCCGCATTGCGTGGCTTAAGCAGCTCTAGCGTTCAGCGCGGTGTACCGGTGCGCAACGCCGATTGACGCCGCATTCGAGCTACGGTGATGGTGCGCCAATCCCGACACCAGGACCGTCACTCATGAAGATCGCCGCCATTATTCTGTCGCTGGCCTTGCTCGCAATGCCCGCCTGGGCCGTCGACGACTATGCCGCGTTCGAACTGCCAGCGGAGGACGTCGTCACCTCCAGCGATTACACCGATTGCCTTGATGCCAGCGGTGGTGTGCACCCCACGATGATGGACTGCATCGGCGCGGAATATGGCCGACTCGATCTTAAGCTCGCCGACGCCTATGCCGAGGCGCTGGAGCGCGTTTCTCACCCCGATGCCCTCAAGCAGGAGCAGGCGGGCTGGCTCGAAATGCGCGCCGAGATTTGCGAGGCGGCAAGCGCCGAGGCCGGTGGCGGCCAAGCCAGCGACCTGGTCTTTGCCGATTGCGAACTGGGCGAACTCATCCGCCGCACCCGCTGGCTCGATCAGTTGCAGCCCTGGCCGCGCTAGAACCTAGCGGAACGGGCTCGCATCATAGAGCAGGCCCAGCGTTTTCCCGGTCGCGTCGGTGGCCGCTAGGGCCGTCCACACCTCTTCGGCCTCGAAGCCCAGGTCGATCGTGGTTTCGCCCAGCACATCGCTGATCTGGAAGTCTCCCACCGCTTCCGGGCAGCCGTTCCGCGACAGGGCCACGTCCAGCGCGGCGAGCTGGGCGTCGGCATCGCCAGCCGCTGCAACGGCGTCGACCACGCCCATGGCCGCCTCCGGCGTCGGGCACCAATAGGCGCCGCTCTCACCCTCCGCCACCGTGATCGTGCCGTCCATGGTGTTCCAGGCGATCCATTCCTCCAGCGGGTTGCGCGGGTGGTCGTTATTGCCTTCCTCGTGCACCAGCCCGATGACATCGGTGCCATCAGCTCTGGTGCCGCGGTAGAGGATGAAGGTCTCGCCCGCCTGCACGACCTTGCGCGCGATTACGCTGTCGATGGTGATCGGGCCCACCCGGCCATCGTCATAGGCGCAGCCCGACGCCTTCAGCCCCGCCAGGAACGTCGTGGTATCGGCAAAGTACTGGCCCGCCACCAGGTACTGATCCAGCACGAGCTGGCCGGCCGCTTCGTCCGGACACAATGCGGTCGCGTAGGTGTCGGGGATATCGACCGCTTCGGGCAACGGTAGTCCCTCGGCCAGAGCCGGCGACGCCGCCATGCCGCACACAAGTGCCACCGTTGTCAAAGCCAATGCCCGCATCGATAATCTCCAATTCATCCCATTATGACTGTTGAGCCAATTCTGCTGCGCCCCGTCAAGCGCGCCTACCGCCCCGGTACACGAACCTGGCGCCGACGATGTACCCGGTACGACGGCAATATTGAGTCCATGAGGCCCCGGGCCGCTAGTACCAGACCTCAAATCCGCGAGGTGATCATGATAAAACCCGGCCTGCGCAATGCCCTGCTGATGGCGCTTTTGGCATCGGCATCTCCGCCGGCCTTGGCCGGGGACGATGTGCTCAATTGCGCTATCCGGCGGGGCGACTGTGCCGCCATGCTAGCCGTGATCGAATGGGCCATTCCCGAGGATCGGCTGCTGGCGTCCCTGCGCCGGATGACCGACCAGCGCCTGACCGAGCTGGCCGCGGCCCTCGATCCGCTTGCTGCCCGGGCCCTGCGTCACGACGAAGCCGTGTTCCGCCAGAGCCTCCATCGCGACCTGGCCTTCGCCGCCGATGACCTGCCGCGCGATGTCGATAGCCTCCATGCCCTGGGCGAACGCCTCGCCGGGCGCCTCGAAATGCTGGCCGGGCTTGACCCGGACCCCGTCGGCCTCGCGGGCGAATGGGTCAGCGCCACCGGCAGCGTGATCATTGCCGCCAGCGGTGGTGGCTTCGAGGTCACCGCCTACAATGTCGAACCCAACCGGCTCGCCTGGACCTGCGAGTTCTTCGGCTACGGCCAGTCGGCCGGCGCGACGATCACAGTTGAAAATGACGGCATCGATCAGGTCGCGTTGGCGCGCGAAGGCGCAGCTTTGCGCCTGGTGCATACTGTGGCCGAAGGCCATGTCACCTGGTCCTGCGGCGGCAATGGAAGTCTGTCGGGCGTTTACTTTCGCCGCGACTGATTACCCGTATGCCACTTGGTGTACCCGGTACGCCAGACCACGTTGAAATCCCGCGCCCTCCAACCACAAATGGCCCTCGGAGCGTATCGTGGAGTGTCATCATGCCGGGATCGATCATTGGCCTGCGTTGCGCGGCCCTCGCTCTTGCGGTCGCGGCCACCGTACTACCGTCACTGGCCAGTGGTCGCCTGCCGCCGGTCGTCATGCCCGATCTGACCTTTGCCAGCTTCGCCGACTGCGTGGCCGAGCTGCGGACGCGCCACGAGGAGGCCTTGCGTTCCGTCGATCCGGCGCCGCTGCCGGTCGAAAACGGCACTTTGCAGCACATGCTCGAGAGCGCTGGGGTCGTCGAGGACAGCGCCACGACAGCCCATCTCGATCTTCGCTTTAACACGCAGGCTAAGTCGCCAATGCCCGAGACCAGGCAATATCGCTTCAGCAACAGCTATGACGAGCGCAGTCTGGTCTGCACCGGTCCGGTGCTGAGCGAGCAGTCGGTTCAGGGTTACACCCTCGATAGTTTTGCCCCCATGCCGTGATGGGGGCCTCGCCGCCTATTCGGCGGCGAAGCTCGATGCTGTGGCGCCGGTAGTCATGAAGCTGGTCGTGCGCAGCGCCGCGACGAAGGCCAGGCCCGCCACGGCCGCGCCCAATACGAAGACCGGGATGATGGCGAGGTGGATGGCGTCGGTGGTGACCGCGCTTGCATAACCAGCCGTATTGGCCGCCACCCCGGCAAGCGCTGCGCCGATGGCATTGCCGGCTGATTGCGTCGTCGGCAGCAGTGCCGAGGTGCGGTCGCGGTCATTGTCGCTGGAGGCTTCCATCAGCGTCAGGTTCAGATAGCCGTTGGAGATGCCGAAGCCGGCCCCGATGGCCAGTTGCGCCACCAGCACGATGACGATCTGCCCCGCCAGCAACCCGATCAGCACGCCAGCCATGCCGATCGCGATCAGCGCCGGTCCGGTCCGGATCAGCACCTTGCGCGTTTCGCGCTGGCGCACATTGGCCACCGTGATCGCCGAGAGGCTCCACGCCACAGCCATCACCGCGCCCACGGCGCCGGCAAGCGTCGGCCCATAGCCCCAGAGTTGCTGCACCAGCAGCACCAGATAGACCGCCGAGGTCGCACCCGCGATCGGCATCAACAGCACCACCCAGAGCCCGCTGCCCACGGTCGAGTTCGGCCGGAAGGCGCCGTCAGGCATCAACCGCACGCGGCTGCGTGCATCGAGCGCTACCGCGCCGACCAGCAATATCGCGGCTACCGCCAACAGGCCCGTCGCCACCAGCGGCGTCGAGATACCCGCCAGCGCCACCAGCATGATGCCCGCACCGATGGTCAGCAGGCGCACGCCCGGAAAACCCGGATTGAGCCCCGGCACATTGTCCCGACCAGGCACCTTGAACATCACCATGGTCGCAAAGATCAGCACCAGCGGCACGTTGATCAGGAAGGCGGCGCGCCACGAGACGAGCTCGGTCAGCAACCCCGCGCCCACCGGGCCGCCAAACGCCGCCACGGCCCAGATCACCGCCTGCATGCCGAACACCTTCGGCACCAGCCGCGAGGGAAACAGTTCGGGGATCAGCGCAAAGCAGATCGCCGCCACCACGCCTTCGCCCAGCCCCTGGAATGAGCGCCCGATCAGCACCTCGGTCATGGTCGAGGCATTGGCGGCAATCAGCGTGCCGACCAGAAACACCGCGCTCGACACCAGCAGGGCCGTACGCGAGCCCAGCCGCTGCTTGAGCAGTGCCGCGCCGGCGCCGCCCATAATGGCAAACACCAGATAGAGCGTCAGCGCCCATGAGATCAGCGCGATGCCGCCCAATTGCTGCACTGCGGTGGGCAGGGCCACCGATGCCAGAAAGGCGTTGAAGGCAAACAGCGCCACGCCCAGGCACAGGATCAGCGTCACCGTGGCATAGCGCGGAGTAAAGATTTCGGCCCAGCTGCCGCTCGTGGAATCGGACATTTGAAACTCGTGCGTCTTGAAATGGACCGGCAAGCTACGCCTTCGCCAAAATAAAACAAGCCTTGACTTGTTTTATTTTCTCCGCCGGGATCGACCGCGCCTTCCACCCCATTTTAACCCGTCCCGGTCCATGCTGCGTCAAACGCCAGCGCAGGATCATCGCTTTGACCGGACAGACTTCCACCCGCCCGGGCCCTGACCTGCGCCTTGTCGGCGTTGTCATCCTGGTGGCCGCCGCCATACTCGTTATACGCACGATATTTGGCCGCGCCGGTCAGCCTTTCTTCGCCGATACCGACGACGCCATGCGCATGGTCATGGTGCGCGACTTCATCAATGGCCAGGGCTGGTACGATCTCACAGCCCACCGTCTCAACACGCCTTTCGGCGCCGAGATCCACTGGTCGCGCCTCGTCGATCTCCCGCTGGCGGCATTTGTCCTGGCCTTTACCCCGTTCCTGGGCGCCGATACGGCGCTGGTGGCCGCTGGCTATGCCTGGCCCATGCTGCTACTGGCCATGTTGCTCTGGCTCAGCGCCCGCTTTGCCCAGCGGCTCGTCGGTTCCGAAGGCGTCTTGCCGGCGCTGGTCCTGCCGGTCTTGAGCCCGGCCATCATCGCCGAATTCACGCCCGGTCGTGTCGATCACCACAACGTCGTTATCCTGCTGACCCTGGCGACGGCGTGGACCGGTGTCGAGGCCATCCGCCGTCCGCGCTATGCCATTGCCTGCGGCTTCATCGCCGCCACCGCGCTCGCCATCGCCACCGAGTCGCTACCGTCAATCGCTGCCGCCATTCTGGTCGCCGGCCTCGCCTGGGTCTTCGATGCCACCAGGGCGGCGACCATGCGCAATTTCGGCCTGGCCTTCGCAATCGGCTCGGCCGTCCACCTGGCTATCTTTCGCCCGCCGGCGCGCTGGCTTGAAGCGGCCTGCGACGTGCTCTCGCCGGTCTATGTCGGCGTCGCCATGGTTGTTGCCCTGGTGTTCACGGCGGCCAGTTTTGTGCCGGCGCGGGCTGCCTGGCAGCGATTGCTGCTGCTCGCCATTCCCGGCCTTGCCGGCATGGCCATCATTGCCTGGCTCAATCCGCAATGCCTTGGGGGGCCCTATGGCGAGCTCGACCCATGGCTGCAGACCAACTGGATCGCCGGCATCGTCGAGGCCAAGCCGTGGACATCGAGCATCATCGAACTGCCCGCTTACGCCGTGGCCGTCGGCGTGCCCGCACTGCTCGGTACCCTGGTCGTGCTCTACCGGCTCTGGCGCGTGCGCGAGGAGCGTGCCGAATGGGCAGCTCTGCTGGTGTTTCTGCTATGCGCCGCCTTCATCATGCTCGCCCAGGTGCGCGGCGCGCGCCTCTCGATCATGCCGGCCATGCCCGCAGCGGCCTGGCTCATCGTCACCGTCCGCCAGCGCTATCTGGCTGCGCCGAAGCTGGGCAATATCCTGGCGCTGGTCGGCTCCTGGCTGGCTTTTTCGGGGGTTATCCTGGCGCTGGTCGTTACCGGCATCGTCGCCGTTATTCCCAGCCGCGCCCAACAAGTGACCGACGTACGCGCCGGCAAGGAACCCTGCCTCGTGCCCGCTGCCTTCGCCGATCTGGCGGCCCTGCCGCCCGAGCGCGTCATGTCGCCCATCGATCTGGGCGCCCACATCATGCTCTATACCCCGCACGAGGTCGTGGCCGCGCCCTACCACCGCAATCAGCAGGGCGTCCGCGACGCCTTCCGCTTCTTCAATGATCCCATTGCCGACGCCCGCGCCATTCTGGATGCACGCGGCATCGGCCTCGTGGTCATCTGCCCCGACATGCCCGAGCTTCGCGGCCTCTCCAGTCGCGCCGAAGACAGCTTCGCCAATCTCTATGCCGCCGATCAGCTCCCCGCCTGGCTCGACGACGTGAGCCTCCCCAACAGCCCGCTGCAGATCTTTGCGGTGCTTCCGGAATAGGGCGCCATAACCGCGTCATTCCCGCGCAAGCGGGAATCTCCGCTTCTGAATGCTGCGGGGCGGCTGTGGCTCCTACAGCCCCAGCTCCAGCCGGACCTTCTTGGTCAGCTTGGCCGCCACCAGCCGGTGCGCCTCGGTTACATAGGCGCGCAGTTCGGCATCATCGAGCGGCGCTCCGGGCGTCACCTGCACCCACTTGGCCCGCGCCAGATACGGGGCAGGGCGCACATTCTCCAGTTCCGACAGCACGGCGAATGTCAGCTCCGAGCATTTGAAGCTCAGACCCAGCTCGCCGCCCGTCGACCACCCCGACAGCAGCGCGAAAATCTTGTCACCCACTTTGGCGACGCTGGCATCGCCCCATTGATGCACAATGGTGACGCCCGGCAACGCCGCCGCATGTGCTTCAAAGCTCTCGCGGCTCAGGATATCGGGATAGGTGACGCTCAAGGGTAACAGTCCGTTAATAGAAAGAGCCGATCCGAGGGCTCGGATCGACTCCTGTGTGACAGCCGTGCGGCCTATTCGGCGGCGACGCCCACGCCAATCGGGCAGCTCACGCCCGTGCCCTGCAACCCGCAATAACCACGCGGATTCTTCGCCAGATACTGCTGGTGATGGGTCTCGGCATAGAAGAATTCCGCCGCCGGCGCGATCTCGGTCGTGATCCGGCCAAGCCCACGCGCACTGAGCGCCTGCTGATAGCCCGCCCGGCTTTTCTCAACGATTTCAGCCTGTTCGGGCGTGGTCGTATAAATGGCCGAGCGATACTGCGTACCCACATCATTGCCCTGCCGCATGCCCTCGGTCGGATTGTGCTCCTCCCAGAAGGTCTTGAGCAGGGTCTCGAGGGTGATCTTGCTGGGGTCGTAGACCACCTTCACCGCCTCGGTATGCCCCGTGCGGCCCGAGCAGACCTCTTCATAGCTGGGATTGGGCGTCGAACCGCCCTGATAGCCGACAGCCGTCACAATGACGCCAGGCAATTGCCAAAACAGCCGCTCGGCTCCCCAGAAGCAGCCAAGACCGAGATAGATGGTCTCGGCGCCATCGGGATAAGGGCCCTTGAGCGCCTGGCCATTGACGAAATGCTCTGTGGCGACCGGCATCACCGTATCGCGTCCGGGCAGGGCCTCAGCAGCGCTGGGTATGGTCGTGGGCTTGGATTTGAAGAACATGTCTTGCTTCCTTTCACGGCACTATTCGGCCAGGGCCGGGCAGAAGTTACTCAGATCTGGTCGTGGCGCAGGAACCGCTCGCGCCTGGGCTTGCGCCCCAACAGCGCTAGCACAATGCCGGGCAGTCCGACCACGGCGAATGCCGGATAGCTCAGCACGGCGGCCAGGGCTGCATCGAGAAGGTCGGCAAAAAACCGGCTATCGAAGAACCCTTTGACGGCTTCGAGGCTCTGTGGATGGATCTGCGCCCACCAATCCAGGAGGCTCGAGAAGACCAAGGCATTTGCGCCCAATGACTTCGTGCCGTCGATTACAAGCAGAACCAGCGCCAGGGCGATCAGCCAGGTGCCCAGAAGTCTCAAGATAAGCCGCATCCGCATTCCCTGTGCCGGCGGGGTTGGATTGAGGCTGGCCTACCTTTTTACCCCGCGCACCGGCTCTTTTTGCCACGCGCACGGCCCGTCCCACAAGATGGGATACCCCTGCGGCAAAAACAATCGTCATCGCTGTGTCGTGATCCCTTGCGCCCCGGGCGTTGATAAGTATATTGCGCCTCGCTCGCGTCGGCCAACCAGCCGGCCCCTCCGGCGGTTCCAGCCCGGAGATTAGGCGATGCGGAGAGATGGCCGAGTGGTCGAAGGCGCACGCCTGGAAAGTGTGTAGGCGGGTAACCGTCTCAAGGGTTCGAATCCCTTTCTCTCCGCCATGCCCTGCATAGCAGCAAGATATTGATTTCTTTTGGTTTGTTGGTGACGGGCTCCGCCGTCGCCACTGTGCCAATACCCGAAAGTTGTCGGCGCAGGCCGCTAACGCCGCTCGTCCATCTGTCCGCAGGAGTTCCAGTCAGCGACCCCAGCTTCGGCATGGTCGATACCCGTCCAACTTCGCCCTCCCGACGGGCCGCAAATGTTCATATGAACATTTCTCGTTTGCAAACGAAGATTTCATGCTGTCAAATGTCGTCAAGCGCGGGGCGAGGAGGTCCTGTGCAATAACAAGGGAGTGAGCATGTCCAAGAACGCATTGCGGCTGTCCGTGGGGCTGGCCGCCATCATCGCGACAACCCCGGCATTTGCCCAGACCGAAATCGCCTGGTGGCACGCCATGGATGCCGAACTGGGCCAGCGGCTGGAGGCCATCGCTACCGGCTTCAACGAAAGCCAGGACGAATTCGTCGTCGTGCCCAGCTACAAGGGCACCTACCCCGAAACCCTGACCGCCGCTATTGCCGCCTTCCGCGCCAATGAGCAGCCCGCCATCGTCCAGGTCTTCGAAGTGGGCACCGGCACCATGATGGCCGCCAAGGGTGCCGTGAATCCGGTCTATTCGCTGATGACGGACAATGGAGAAGCATGGGATCCATCGGGATTCCTCGCCCCGGTCACAGGCTATTACTCCGATACCGACGGCAATATCCTCTCGATGCCGTTCAACTCGTCCACCCCGATCATGTACTACAACAAGGACGTGTTCGAGAAAGCCGGTCTCGACCCCGAGACGCCGCCAAAGACCTGGGCTGAGCTCGAAACCATGAGCCGCCAGATCATGGAATCGGGCGCGGCGCCATGCGGCTTCACCACCGGCTGGGTGAGCTGGGTGCAGCTCGAAAACCTCTCCGCCATCCACGACCAGCCCTATGGCACGCTCGAAAATGGCTTTGGTGGCCTGGGTACGGAGTTCACCTTCAATGGCGAAGTGCAGGTCAAGCACTGGGAAAACCTGAAGAAATGGGCTGACGAAGGCCTGTTCCAGTATGGTGGTCCGGTAGGCGGCGCCGATGCCCCGCCCAAGTTTTACGCCCAGGAATGCGCCATCTACATGAATTCGTCGGCTTCGCGTGCTGGCGTGATCAACAATGCCAAGGATTTCGAAGTCGGCTTCGCGCCGCTGCCCTACTATGACGACGTGATCGCCGAGCCCAAGAACTCGATCATCGGTGGCGCCACCCTCTGGGCCCTCAATGGCAAGGACCCCGAGGTCTACAAGGGCGTAGCCCAGTTCTTCACCTATCTGTCGAGCCCCGAAGTGCAGGCTGGCTGGCACCAGGCGACCGGCTACCTGCCGATCACCAATGCCGCGTACGATCTGGGCGTGGAGCAAGGCTATTACGAAGCCAATCCGGGTTCGGACATCGCCATCAACCAGATTACCCGTGGTACACCGACCGCCAATTCCAAGGGTGTGCGCTTCGGCAACCTGACCCAGGCGCGTACGGTGGTCGACGAAGAGTTCGAAGCGCTGCTCGCCGGCAGCAAGACCGCCCAGGAAGCCCTCGACTCCGCCGTCGAGCGCGGCAACCAGATCCTGCGCGACTTCGAAGCCGCCAATCAGTGAACCTCCCCGGGTCGCTCGTGACCTCAGGGTTGCGGGCGATCCTCCCGGGCGGCTATGGCCGCCCGGTTTCAGTCGCGACCATCGGGGGAGTTCTCGGCCCAAATGCAAACCAAGCGCACAATCTTTCCCAACAAGCTGCTGCCCTACGCCCTTCTGGCGCCGCAACTTGCGGTAACGCTGATCTTCTTCATCTGGCCCGCGGCACAGGCGGTAAAGTCGTCCTTCGAGCGGGAAGACCCATTCGGGTTCCGCACCACCTTCATCTGGTTCGAGAACTATGCGCGCCTCTTCGCCGAGGCGGGCTATGTGAATTCTCTCAGCAAGACGGCGGTGTTCGCCGTGTCGGTGACGCTGTTGTCCATGACGCTGTCGCTGATCCTGGCCGTGGCCGTGAACCGGGTGCTGCGCTCCAATCGCGCCTATACCACGCTTCTGGTTTGGCCCTATGCTGTCGCCCCGGTCGTAGTGGGTATCCTGTGGTGGTTCATGTTCAACCCCACGATCGGCATTGCCCCCTATGTGCTGCGCTCAATGGGCATTGCCTGGAACCACCGCGTGGATGGCAACCAAGCCATGATCTTCGTGGTCATCGCTGCCAGTTGGAAACAGATTTCCTATAATTTCCTGTTCTTCGTGGCCGGCCTGCAATCGGTGCCGCAATCGTTGACCGAGGCAGCCGCTATCGATGGCGCCGGACCATTCAAGCGGTTCTGGACCATCGTGTTCCCGCTGCTCTCGCCCACGACGTTCTTCCTGCTGATCGTGAACATCAACTACGCCATGTTCGATACCTTCGGCCTCATCGACGCAACCACGTCGGGTGGCCCCAACCAGGCCACGAACATCCTCGTCTACAAGGTCTACGCCGATGGCTTCCTGGGCCTCAATATCGGCTCCTCCGCCGCCCAGTCGGTCGTCTTGATGCTGATCGTCATCGTTCTCACCGCCGTGCAGTTCCGCTTCATCGAGCGGCGCGTGCAGTATTGAGGAGCCAGGCATATGGTTGAAAATCGTCCCCTGCTTGCCATCCTCACTCATCTGGTGCTGATCGTCGGCGTCGTCATCGTTGTCTTCCCGGTCTACCTGGCCTTCATCGCCTCCACCCATGGCAGTGGCGATTTCATGCGCGGGTTGGTGCCATTGTTGCCTGGCCCGCATTTGATCGAGAACTACGGCAAGATGCTTACCGAGGGCATCTCCACGGCCGGCGCGCCGCCGCTGTGGATCATGCTCACCAATTCGCTGATCATCGCCATCATCATTGCAGTGGGAAAGATCGCCATCTCGTTGCTCTCGGCCTACGCGATCGTGTTCTTCAAGTTCCCGTTCCGCATGCTGGCGTTCTGGATCATCTTCATCACGCTGATGCTGCCGGTCGAAGTGCGCATCATCCCCACCTTCGCCGTGGTGGCCAATCTGGGCCTGCTCAATTCCTATGTCGGGCTGACGCTGCCGCTCATCGCCTCAGCCACGGCGACGTTCCTGTTCCGCCAGTTCTTCCTCACCGTTCCCGATGAACTCATGGAGGCCGCGCGCGTGGATGGGGCCGGGCCGATGAAGTTCTTTCGCGATATCCTGCTTCCCCTGAGCCGGACCAATATCGCGGCTCTCTTTGTCATCCTCTTCATCTATGGCTGGGTGCAGTATCTGTGGCCGCTGCTGGTGACCACCGACAGCAAATATTACACCGTCGTCATGGGCATTAAGCGGCTCGCGGCGACCGCCGATTCCGAGCCGCAATGGAACTTCGTCATGGCCGCCGTGATGCTGGCCATGTTGCCCCCCGTCCTCGTCGTCATCTTCATGCAGCGCCTGTTCGTCAAAGGCCTGGTCGAAACGGAGAAATAAGCATGGCCACCATCAATCTGGTCGAGCTGCAGAAGAATTACGGCAATACCCCGGCCGTGCGCGGCATCAATCTGTCTGTTGCCGACGGCGAACTGATCGTGCTGGTCGGACCCTCTGGCTGTGGCAAGTCCACCTTGCTGCGCATGGTGGCCGGGCTGGAATCGGTCACATCCGGCCGTATCGAGATTGCCGGGCGCGACGTGGTCAAGGCTGAACCGGCCGAGCGTGACATCGCCATGGTGTTCCAGAACTATGCGCTCTATCCGCATATGAGCGTGCGCGGAAATCTCGAATATGGCCTCAAGAACCGTGGTACGCCGCGCGAGGAGATCGACCGGCGGGTCAACGAGGCGGCCGACATCCTCGAGATCGGTGCCTTGCTCGATCGCAAGCCGCGTCAGCTGTCGGGCGGGCAACGCCAGCGCGTCGCCATGGGCCGCGCGATCGTGCGCGAGCCGGCGGCCTTCCTGTTCGACGAACCGCTTTCCAACCTTGACGCCAAGCTGCGTGTGCAGATGCGAGTGGAAATCCGCAAACTGCAGCGCCGGCTCAAGACAACCAGCCTCTACGTGACACATGACCAGCTGGAAGCCATGACGCTTGCCGACCGGCTGGTGGTGATGAATGGCGGGCTGGTGGAACAGATCGGCACGCCGACGGAAGTCTACGACCGCCCCTCGACGCTATTCGTGGCTGGATTCATCGGCTCGCCACCGATGAACCTCATTCCCGTCAGCGCCCTGGCCGATGCGGCAGGGTTCGACCAGCTGAACCTGCCGGCCAACACGGATGTGGTGGGCTTCCGCCCGGACCAATTGTACATTGAGCAACCGCAGGGCGCTGCACTGGCGGCCAAGGCCGTGGTGGAGTTGCTGGAGCCCATTGGCGGGGAAAGCCATCTGCATGTGCGTCTTGCCGGGTCTGGCCACGCGGTCGTGCTCAGCGTACCCGGCCGCCCCGACATCCCCGAAGGCGCCGATATCACTATCCATGCCCAAGCGGCCGATATGCATCCTTTCAGCAACCAGACCGGCCGCCGCACGGACGACGTTTGATCGAAAAGTCCAGGATACCATGACCATCCCAGTCAAACCCGGTCCCGACAGGGACGAAGTGCAGGCCCATCGCGGCGCGTCCGCGGTTGCACCGGAAAACACGATCGCCGCCTTCCGCGCCGCCGCCGAACAGGGCGCGCGCTGGGTTGAACTCGATGTCGCCCTGCTGGCAGACGGAACGCTCGTGGTCATCCACGACGACAGCGTCGACCGCACCACCTCGGGCAAAGGCAATCTGGGCACCTTGACCCGCGCCGACATCGCCCAACTGGATGCCGGCGCATGGTTCGACCCAGGCTTTGCGGGCGAGCGGCTATCCACCCTCGTAGAGACTATCGTCGCCCTCGGCGAGCTTGGCCTTAGCGCCAACGTGGAGATCAAACAGCACAAGCATCACAAGTCGCTGGACCAACTGGTGCAGGCGGTGCACAAGGCCATCGGTCAGCGCCGCCCGGAGATGCGGATCATGATTTCCAGCTTCGACCCCGAGGCGCTCAAGGCCATGCACGCCATGGAGCCGGCTTTGGAAATGGCCATGCTGTGGTCCGAACTGCCCACGGATTGGGAGGCACGCCTCGCCGCGATCCCGGCCACGACCATCCATCTCAACTACAAGGCGCTTAGCGTCGGCTTTCTCGAGAAGGCCCGCGCGTGCGGTGTGAAGGTTCGCGCCTGGACCAGCAACGATCCGGTTGAACTCATGTCCTTCTGGGGAGCGGGCCTGGCGGGCGTGATCACCGACAACCCGAAAATCTATCTGGGGTAGCCAGGCATGGGGCAGGACAAGCTGTCGAGCCGCCAACGCGACATTCTTGCTCTGATCGAAACCGAGGGCGCTCAATACATTGAGCACCTGGCGGCGCGCTACGACATGACCACCCAGACGATCCGCCGGGACATCAACGCACTCTGCGACATGGGCTATGCGCGCCGCTTTCATGGCGGCGTCGACCTGCCGGTCGAGAACCGCAATATCTCGGTCAACGTGCGCGCCGCGCTCAACAGCAGCGCCAAGCAACGCATCGCTCGGCGCATCGCGACGGCCATCGAGCCAGGCTCCACCGTGTTCATGGGCATCGGCAGCAGCGTGCAGTTCGTGGCGGCGGCGCTGCGCGAGCACGAGGGCTTGCGCGTGGTGACCAACAATATCGACGTGGCGCTCACCCTGAGCGAGGCTCCACAGATCGAAGTGCACATGACCGGGGGCATTTTGCGTCACGACGATCGCGACGTGGTCGGCGCGGACTCCTTAAGGTTCTTCGAGAAATTCTATGCCTCCTACGCCGTCATCGGCGCTGGTGCTCTCGACCCGGCAAAGGGCATCCTGGATTTCAGCTACAGCGAGGCCCAGACCACGACCACCCTGATCGAAAACTCCCGCCTGCAATTCCTGGCTGCCGACGTCAGCAAGTGGGTGCGGGACGCCTCGGTACGGGTGGTGCCGTTCAGCCGGATCAGTTGCCTGTTCACAGACCGCCTTCCCGACGATGATGGCGTCGCCGCACGGGCGCTCGGCGCGGCGGGCACTGAGGTGGTTCTGTGTGGCGAGGGGGCGGAATGAGCTTTCGCGGCCTCGCGCCCCTGCCCGAACAATTGCAGGGCGTACGCTACCTTTTCACCGATATCGACGACACCCTGACTACCGAGGGCCGGCTTTTACCACAGACCTACCAGGCCCTGTGGGACCTGCACGCCGCCGGTATTGCCGTCGTGCCGGTGACCGGGGGTTCGGCAGGGTGGTGCGAGCATATCGTCCGCGCCTGGCCTGTGGCCGCAGTCATCGGAGAAAGCGGGGCCTTTGCGATGACACTTGCGAGGGGACAGGTGGAAACCGAATTTTGGGAGGGCGAGGCAAGCCAGGCTCTGCACCAGTCCGAGCACCTCAAGGCGATTGAGCCCCTGTTGGGCTCTTTCTCCCTGTCGCGAGATCAGCGCTTCCGCATTGCCGATGTCGCCATAGAGATTGCCGGACACGACAGGCAGGATGTTGATGCCCTCGCTGACACCATCCGCACCGGCGGAGCCTCTGTCGCCGTCAGCTCGATCCATATCAACACCTGGCGGGGCCGATACAACAAGCAGACCATGAGCGAACGCCTGCTTCAGCGTTTCGGGGTGGAGCCGGACGACATCTCCCGCAGCACCGCCTTCGTTGGAGACTCGCGTAACGACGCTCCGATGTTCGCCTATTTCGCAAACGCCTTCGGTGTCGCCAATATCCTTACGGTGCTCGACGATCTCACCACAAAACCCCGATGGATATCCCAGCGCCCCGCTGGACTGGGCTTCGTCGACGTCGCCCATGCGGTGCTGGCGGCCAGGACTATGGCCCCGGAGCTGTGACCTCCACCCTGCCGCTCGTAGCGGACCGATGCCGCGCGTGGTTCGGGAAATATCGGAAACCGCCGCACGCCGGAGCCTAGTGCGAAGGATGGATGGCGTCGTTCAGATACATGCAGGTCAGCATGGTGAACACATAGGCCTGGATGGCCGCCATCAGCAGTTCGAGCGCTACAATGCCTATCGCCATGATCATCGGGGCGATCGCGGCGACCATGCCAAGAGCGCCGAGGCCACTGAGATCGACTACGAAGCCCGTGAACACCTTGAGCGTGATGTGTCCGGCGAGCATCACGGCAAACAAGCGGACCGAGTGGCTGATCGGTCGTGAAATATACGACACGATTTCGATCGGCACGATGATCGGCGCCAGATAGCCTGGAATACCGCCGGGCATGAACAGGCGGAAGAATTTCAACCCGTGCCGCCACAGGCCATAGAGCGTGACGACGGCGAAAACCAGCAGGGCCAGCGCGGCGGTCACGATGATCTGGGCGGTTACCGTGAAGGCATAGGGGAAGATGCCGATCATGTTGGCGACGAGGATGAAGCTGAACAGCGAGAAGACCAGCGGGAAGAACCGCATGCCCTCCCGGCCGATACTGGCGAGGACCAGGTTCTCGATGCTCTGATAGGCCATTTCCGCCACCAGCTGCAGCCGGGTCGGCACCATCAGCTGCTTGCGTCCGGCCATGATCATGAAGCCGGCCACCAGCGCCGTCGTCAGCATCATATAGGCCGAGGCATTGGTGAAGCTCAGGTCCTGCCCGGCGATCGGGGGCAAGGGGAAGATGGGCTCGACGACGAATTGATGGATGGGGTCAGTAGCCATGAAGGGATCCGTTGGTAGTGGGGAGAGCTATTTGTGCAGCCGCATGGCGGTCAGGCCGATGACCAGGCCACACAGGGATGGGATGAAGGAAAGGGCGAGCGTGGCGCCAAGGCCGCTCACAAGGCTCAAGTCGACCATGATGCCTGCGAGCATGTAGCCGAGCAGGCACCCGACAAGGGCGAGCATGTTTGCGACGGACATGGGGGGACTCCTCGAATGGAGGGGTCGTCCCCGAAAGCAAGCCCTGGTACCCGGCGGGTCGTCCCGCCGGCGGGCAATCAGGTCAGGTTACGAAAAGCAGCACGCTGAATACGGCGAACAGCGCCAGATGCAGCGTGCCCTGCAGGGCCGAGGCGCGCTGGCCCATGAAGGTCAGCGCCGTCAGGCCAACCGTCAACAGCAGCAACACCGTCTCGGTCGGGCTCACGCCCATGACCACGGTCTTGCCGGTGACGAGGCCCACGGTCAGCACTGCCGGAACGGTGAGTCCAACAGTCGAAACGAAGGCTCCAAGGCACAGGTTGATCGAGCGCTGCAACTGGTCGGCCATCGCCGCCTTGATCGCGGTAATGGATTCCGGCGTGAACACGATAATGGCGATCAGCACGCCGCCCAGGGCCACCGGCGCGCCAACTGCGGCAATGCCAAAATCGATGATCAGCGCCAGGTCATGCGCGAGCAGAACGATGGGCAGCATGAGCGCAACCAGCAGAATCGACCGGATAACGATGCCGCGCTTGTCGAGCGGCTCCTTGCGCTCCACCGGCGTGCCCGTGACCATGGGCTCCACCGGTACTGCCAGATGCCCGGCCTCGGGCTGCACGAAGAAGCGCTTGTAGCCCCGCGTTTGCATGAGCAGGAACACAGCATAGAGAACGATGGTCAGGATTGCGAAAGCCACCGCCTGCACTGGCCAGAAGGTACCGTCGCCGGTGCTGAGCGTATTGGGCAGGATCAAGCCGATACCGGCCAAGAGCAGCGTCATCGCCACATAGGCCAGCGCGCCCTGCGAATTGTATTCCTGTTCGCCGAACCGCCGTCCCCCGACGACGAGGCAGATGCCCATCACCAGGTTGAGGATGATCATCATAACGGCAAAGATCGAGTCCCGCCCAATGGTCGGATTTTCGCCCGGGCCGAGCAGCACCGCAGCGATCAGAATGACTTCGATCGCCACGATGGCCAGCGTCAGGATCAGCGTGCCATAGGGCTCGCCGAGCTGGTGCGCCAGGTAATCCGCCTCGTGCACGACCCCGAAAGCCGCCATCAGGATAATGGCGAAGATCACGACAAAGCAGACGATGGCGACGATCGGATCGATCGGATCATGCAGCCAGGTGGGGCCACCGATCAGGAAGACAACGACGACCGCCCAGGCGATCAGCAGCTTCAGTATGGTACTGTTTGGAATGTGCTCGCGGATTGACGACACGGTTCATGCCTCGCTGGGGCCGTCCCCTGTCGATCGAACCGCTTCCTCGGGGTCGTCCCCTGTTGCGAACGGCAGTAGGCCGTTGCCAATCCATAATCGAGCAAGCTGGAGATGTCCAGCGAGGCGGAACCGGCTCGAAAATGCCGGTCTCACAGCACGATGTCCTTCTTCGCCAGCGCTTCGAGGAACCCGCCATTGAAGGCGCGGGCCAGTTCCGACTGCCGAAGGGGCGCCGTACGCAGCGTGCCGCTAACGATCACCGACCCGGCATTGACTTCTTCGACGCCAAGATTGTGCAGATCGCCCATGAACGCCGCGGAGTATTTGGGGTTCGCTCGCAGCGCGGCGCTGGTTTCCCGCATGGCGTCGAGCACCCGCTGCGGGTCGACGCCGGAGGGCACGGCGTAGCGTGGCCGGAACACCCCATAATTGCGCGAGCTGTTCTTGAGCGCCTTGATGGTCGAGAACGGTACCGAATGCAGCGCGCCATCAGCATCGCGCAGCCTGACCGTGCGCAGAGAAATACCCTCCACCACGCCGCTTCGATCGCCGGTATTGACCGTGTCGCCAATGGCCAGTGTATCCTCGGCCAGGATGAAGACGCCGGTGATAACGTCCTGCACCAATTGCTGGGAGCCGAAGCTGAGGGCCAGGCCGAACACGCCGGCGCCGGCGATCAGCGGCGTCACGTCGACCCCGATATTGGCCAGCACGGCAATCCCGGCCAGGGCGAGAAGCAGGATCATCAGCCCGTTGCGCAGCAGCGGCAGCAGCGTCTGCGCCCGGTTGGTCCGCTGGCGCGGCCGACCTAAAGCGTCGGTCGGGGTTAGGGCGCTGGCGATCCAGGCGTCAAGCGCGATCCAGATCAGCCAGGAGACCAGGGCGCAGACGATAGCCGCGGCAAGCGGCTGCGTCAGCTGCTGCCCATCGCGCAGCAGCCAGGTTCCCAGATCGAAGCCCCATATCCGCACGATCGTGATGACCGCAACCACGGCAATGGCAGCATCGGAGGCGACACGGAGAATCTTGAACAGCCCCGCGATCACCGCTTGCCGGACGGCGCCGCGCTGTCTGCGGCGGCCAGTCAGCAGGTTGCCATACAGCCGATGCAGGCTGAACACCGCCACCAGAGCAATCAGCACGACGCCGAACGACCATAGCGCCAGCGTGAACACATCATTGTCCCGCTGGCCCGAAAACAGGCTAACGGCGCTAAGCACCACAAAGGCATAGGCAAACAAGTGCCAGCGCTTGGCCAGTTGCCGCATCGCACGCACCAGCGGATTGTCGGACGGGGACCGTTGCGACGCTCTGCCGAAGATCAGCCGGCCAATGGCCGGCCGGTACCGCATGATGAAGATCAGGGTGGTCGCCGCGGCCAGCATGTTGAGTGTAAACGAGGCGATGTCAGCAACCGACCAGCCGATCACCCCCCTTGTTGCCGGATCCCGGCACAAGGCGGCGAGGATTGCCAGCATCAGGATGGGCAGCCACCAGCGGTAGAATCGCTTCTGGCAATAAACGACAATGCGCACCCCTCTCATTCCGGCCAGCGCCGACAGGCCTGCCACGGCCAGGTCGGTCATCAGCATCGCCAGAACAGTGCCCGCGGCGACGGTGAGAAACATGCTGCCGCTCACTTCGGTGGGTGAGAACAGCGCCAAGCTGGAGGCAAGCGCGATAAACAGAACCACATGGGCGACGAATTTCAGCAGCAGCCCGGCAGCAAGCCGCCGCTTTCGCACCGGCTTTGTCGCAGCGGTAAGGCCGCGACCGACGCGCCGCAAGGCGAAAGCGGCAAGCGCCGTCACCAGCAGCAGGGGCAGGGCCCACGCGGCAAACTGCAGCAATTGACCATCCTTGATCCCCGCTTCGATGCGGGTGCTCAACTGGGTCTGAGCCTGCTGCGCCTTCTGGTCGATCGGAATGCCGAACGTCGTGGTTGGCAATTGTTCGACCAGATCAGTCGACCAATCCGACAGGGCATCGATCAGCCCCGGCGTCGTCGCACCCTCCTCGGTCGGGGCAGGGGCCGACGCACCGTCCGCCGCTGCGTTCTCTGCCGCCGGCGCTTCGGGTGCCGATGACAGACTGCGCAATTGCTCGAGCAATTGACCACGCAATTGATCGTCGTCCAAAACGACGATCAGCCGGTCGATCGCCTCGATCTTGGCATCGGCCGCCAGGTTGTCCTGCCCGGTCGCAGCTGCTCCAAACATGATGACGATCAGTGGGGCGAGCCACAGCGCCAGTCGTTTCATACTATCCCCTTACCGTGGGTGACCGCAGCCATACCTCTGGTGTCAATCATATCTTCCAACTCACCCGGCTCCGCCAAGGCTTCTTCTTTCGCACGTCTCGTGGGTGGGTGCATTACGGCGCTGCAGGTCATATCCAGGCGCTTCCCAATCAGCCACGTGAATGCCATAGCTCTCCCAATCGTCTAGCGCCGGGAGCCCATTCATGACAGATCATCAATCGCCGGGCCGCCCGATGGCCAGGCTCAGCCTCAAATGGAGCATGATCGAAGAGCCTCTCGGCATCCTGGAGAAGTTCCAGCTGGTCAAGGATCTCGGCTTTGATGGTGTCGAACTCGACGCGCCCAATGACCTGCCCGTCGCCGAAATCATCGCTGCACGCGACAAGACCGGCCTGGCCATTCCGGGCGTGGTCAATTCCCTGCATTGGAAGTACCCGCTGACCCACCCCGACCCGGCGATCCGCCAGGCCTGCATCGACGCCACCATCACGGCCCTCGAAGACGCCCGGCGCTATGGCGCCGACAGCGTTCTGCTGGTGCCCGGCGTCGTCAACGCCGACACCAGCTACAAGGCCGCCTATGAGCGTGCCGTCGAGGGCATCGGCAAGCTCCTGCCGCACGTAGACGCAACCGGCGTGTCGCTGGCGCTGGAAAACGTCTGGAACGATTTCCTCTTGAGCCCGCTCGAAGCCGCCCGGCTCGTCGATGAATTCGACCACCCCCTGGTCGGCTGGTATTTCGATGTCGGCAATGTGCTGCGCTACGGCCGCCCCGCCCACTGGATCGAGGCGCTGGGATCGCGCATCCGCAAGGTCGACATCAAGGAATTCAGCCTGACGAAGATGAATGTCGAAGGCCCGTGGAAAGGCTTCGAGGTCGAGCTCGGCGAGGGTGATTGCGATTGGCCCGCGGTCAATCGCGCCCTGTCGGCAGCAGGCTATTCGGGCTGGGCTTCGGCCGAAGTCCCCGGCGGCGATCGCCAGCGTCTGGCTGACATCAAGGCGCGCCTGGACCGCGTCGCCGCCGCCTGATCAGGCCGCTTTGATCTCGGCCAGCATCCTGCGGATATTGCCGAGGCTGGTGGCGCAGCCTTGCAGTGTCGGCTCATTGGCCTCGTATTCGAGCGAGACGAAGCCGTCATAGCCCGAGGCAACCACGGCTTCGAGGATCATCTTGGTCTCGAGGTCGCCAAAGCCGAAGACCGAGCCGCGAATGAACTGCCCGCCCAGTGTCTGCAGCCAACCCGGGCCTGGGTTGGTACGCCGGACATAGAAGTCCTTGAGGTGGACGAAGCTGGCGTCGCCAAGGCTGGCGCGGGTGGCGACCACGGCATCCTCGTCGACGCACAGGAAGTTGCCGACATCGACGGTGAACTTGAAATTGGACTTGCCCACGGCATGCAGCAGGCGCTGGATGCGGCCGCTGCCATTCATGAAGAAGCCGTGGTCCTCGACGCTGGTGGTGACGCCGTGGCCCGCGGCAAAGTCCGCAATCTCCCGGCAGGCATCGACGATGGAAGGAAACGCGCCTTCGAACGCCGCCGCATCGGTCAACCGCTGCGACCACAGCACCACGTCATGCCGCAACAGGCCGATGCCCAGCCGATTGCACAGCTCGATATGGCGTTTGACCTGCTCGATCTGGGCCCGCCGCTCGTCCGCATCGACAAAGGCGAATTTCGCGGCCATGCACAGGCCCGAAACCGGAATGCCGGTCCGCGCCGAATTCGCCTTGACGCGCTCCAGCGTGCCCGTGTCCGTCGTCAGGTCGTATGCCGCTTCCTGTCCCGGCGGCGAGAACGAGAATGTCGCGATTTCCAGATGCTCGGCGTCATGGGCCTGCATCCAATCGAACATGCCCTCGATCTGCAGCGAGCCATCGGCAAGCAAGGGGCGGAAACTATAGGACGACATGCCGAGTTTCATGGGCTGGCTCCAAAAAATGCTGCAGGAAAAATTCGATCATGACGTTGCGGCGGAAGAATGCCGTCACGGCATAAAATGTGCTCTTTACGTACCAATAAAGTACCATTAATACCATTTCCATACCAATTTTTGATACTGGCGGGACATTTTATGAAGCGCGTAGAATCCACCGATGTCGTCATTATCGGCAGCGGCCCCACGGGTAGCGCCTATGCACGAATCATCCGTCGCGATTGGCCCGAAGCCCGCATCGTGATGGTGGAAGCCGGCCCGCAAATCCTGCCCAAGACCGGCGCGCACCTCGACAACATCACTGATCTCAGCGAGCGCGCCGCGCTCGAAGTGCTGGCCCAGGGTGGCGATCGCACGCCGCGCCTTTCGGTCAGCAAGGAAGAATGGGAAGCCCGTCGCGCCGGTGGGTTCGATGCTTCGCTGCTGCGCCGTTCCGGCCTTTTCATCACCAACGAGAGCGATCCAGCCGAAAATCTCTTCACCGGCTTTGCCGCTGCCAATGTCGGCGGCATGGGCACCAAGTGGTCCACCGGCACGCCGACCCCGTCGGAAGCCGAGCGCGTGCCCTTCATTCCCGCCGACGAGTTCGACGCGGCCCTGACCATTGCCGAAGGGCTCCTGGGTACCAACAAGAACACGCGGCCAGATGACACCGCTGCCATAGCCATGCGCGATCGGCTGGGTGCTGTCTTCAATCCCGGCCGCAGCCCGGACCGTCTGGTCAAGGCCATGCCGCTGGCGGCGACGTCCGGCCCCGGCAACCTGACCTATCATGGCACCGACGTCGTGCTTGGCCCCCTGGTCGAGGAACCCGCGGAACGGTTCAAAATCCTATCAGAAACCGTCTGCCGTCGCGTGGTGCATGAAGACGGTCGCGCCACCGGCGTCGAGCTGGCACGCGTTGGCGAGGACGAAACCTGGTTCCTGTCTGCCGCCACCGTGGTGGTCGCCTGCGATTCGCTGCACACGCCGCAATTGCTCTTCGCGTCGGGTATCCGCCCCGCTGCCCTTGGCCGCCACATCAACGACCATTTCATCATCTCGCAGATCGCCGAAGCGCCGCTGTCCAATCCACCGATGCGGGCTATGAGCTGGATTCCCGCTACCAATGAATTTCCCTTCTCGGTGACCCTCTATCCGAGCAGCCTCGATTCCATGGAGCGCCCGGCCGAGCTGACCGGGCAGCCGATCGGCATGGGCGTATTCTGCCCCTCCGATGTCGATGCCGAAAACCACCTCGAATTCGACGAGTCCAAGCTCGATTGGCATGGCCTCCCCTCGATCTCGATCAAGTGGAAGCCCTCCGAGGCCGATAAAGCCCGTATCGAGGAGGCCAAGGCCACCGCGCTGCGCGTTGCAGAAGTCATCGGTCGGCCGGCACCCGGCTTTGCCACTTTCGTGCAACCGGTGGGCAGCTCGCTGCACTACCAGGGCACCATTCGCATGGGCGAAAGCGACGACGGTACCAGCGTCTGCGACCGCAACAGCCGCGTCTGGGGTTTTGACAATCTCTATGTCGCCGGCAATGGCGTCATTCCCACCATGACCGCCACCAATCCGACGCTTTATTCGGTTGCCCTCGCCACCTTCGGCGCTCGGCAGATCGCCGCACAGCGCCGCGCTGTTTGATTTCGGAGACCACAGACATGACCGACAAGAAACTGAAAGTCCTGGTCGTTGGCTTGGGCCAGATGGGCCGCAGCCATGCCATGGCCTATCACGATCATCCGGGCTTCGAGATCGTTGGCCTCGTCAATCGCTCCACTCCGAAACTTCCTGATGGACTGGCTGGCTATCCGGTGCGCCACGACTTCGCTGCCGCGCTGGCAGAGTTCAAGCCCGATGTCGTTTCTATCGCCACCCACACCAACACCCATGCCGACTATGCCGTGGCGGCCATGGAGGCGGGGGCGCATGTGTTTGTCGAAAAGCCCCTGGCATCCACCGTCGAGGACGCCCGGCGCGTCGTTGCCGCCGCCGAGAAGCACAAGCGCAAGCTGGTCATCGGCTATATCCTCCGCCACCACCCGTCCTGGACCCGGCTGATCGAGGAAGCACGCAATCTGGGCGGACCTTATGTGTTCCGCATGAATCTCAATCAGCAGTCCAGCGCCGCCGCCTGGGACATTCATCGCTCGATCATGCAGACCACGTCGCCGATCGTCGATTGCGGCGTCCACTATGTCGACGTGATGTGCCAGATCACCGATGCCAAGCCGGTCGAAGTACGCGGCATGGGCCTGGGCATGGCGTCTGGCCTGCCCGCCGGCATGTACAATTACGGCCACTTCCAGGTGCTGTTCGACGATGGCAGCCTGGGCTGGTACGAAGCCGGCTGGGGTCCGATGATGTCGGAGACAGCCTTCTTCGTGAAGGATGTCATCTCGCCCAAGGGCTCGGTCTCGATCGTCATGGATGAAGGTGCGGCGTCCGACGACATCAACGCCCACACCCAGACCTCACGCCTGCTCGTGCACCACGCCGAACTCGGCGGCGATGGCAAGTTCACCCGCAAGGATGATTGGCTGGACATGCACGATGAGCCCAATCACGACGCGCTCTGCTATCGCGAGCAGGATTTCGTCTATCGCGCCGTGAGCGAAGATATCGACCTGACGCGCCATATGAACGACGCCGTGACCTCGCTCAATATCTGCCTGGCGGCCGACGAAAGCGTCCGCACGGGGCTCGCCGTGCGGCTCTAGCTTTTGGTGGTGGGCGGCAAGCGCCCACCAATCATTTATTCCGTGAAGGTCGCGAGATACGCGATCACGTCCTCGATGTCCTGCGTTTCCTTGAGGCCGGCAAAGCTCATCTTGGTGCCGGGCACCATGGCCTTGGGAGCGGCAAGGTATTCGGCCAGCTTGTCCTCGGTCCAGGCCAGCCCGCCAGCGCCGGCTTCGACCATGGCGTTCGAATACTTGTAGTCGCCGCCCGTGCCGGCCGTACGGCCGACAATGCCGTTGAGCACGGGCCCGACCTTGTTCCTGGCGCCATCGCCCACCGCGTGGCAGGCCATGCACTTCTTGAACACCGTCTCGCCGCGAACGGCGTCGCCCGCGGCGGCAGCAGGCACGATCGATGCGCCTACGATGGCCAGGGCCAGTAGCAGTTTCGCTTTCATGATTGTCCTACCTTCCTGCTTGTCAGGGCCGCACGGCCGTGACTTCGATTTCGACAAGCCAGCCCGGATTGACCAGGCCGGCCACCGTCACCACCGAGCGCGATGGCAGATTGGGCTGCGCTTCGGTGCCGAAAAACTGGGTATAGCCGGCCATGAACCCTTCAAAGTCCAGCGCCCCCTCGGGCGCCACGAGAAAGGCCTGCATCTTGATCACGTCGCCCATGGTCAGATCGAGATCAGCCAGCGACTTTTCGATCGAGGTCAGCACGCTGACGGTCTGGGCCTGCATGTCGCCATAGGCGGCCGGGGTCGAGCGATCGGCGGATTCGTCAGTCACCGAGGGCACGGCGCCGCTCAGGTAGACGACGGTCTTGCCGGCGGGCACTTCAACGGCACGGGCAATGGGAAAATTGGAGCCGGGATTGGTGTGGCGCACCACATCCTGGGCAAAGCCCGAGCCGGCGAGCGCCAGGGCCAGGCCCGTGGCGAGAGAAAGCGTCTTCAACATAACTTATGCTCCTGCGGGATAAGGGCAGCGGGCCCGGAGGTCCGCCGCCGGTAATGTCAGCGGGAGTCAGTGACTTCCTGCACGGTCACTTCTTCGGCGTAGCTGTTGCCGAAATTGGTGCGGATATAGCTGACCACCGCTGCGATCTGGGCGTCGTCCAGCACGCCGCCAAGCGCCGGCATGCCTTTCTGACCATGAATGATCAGGTAGATGGGGTAGCCGGCCGATTCCAGGTTCTCGTTATTGGCGAGCGCCGGATACATGCCGGCGCCGACGGCGCCTTGCCCTTCGGGCATATGGCAGCCGGCGCAGATATTATTGTAGATGTCCTTGCCGTCGGTTTGGGTCAGCTTGCTCGGGTTGGCGAACAGCATCGACGCATCCGATTGGGCGAGTGCGGGTGAAGCCAGCAAGGCGAGCGCCGCCGCTACGGCAATTTTGAGCGAATTCATGTCAAAAGTCCTTTCTGTAGCGGCGATCAGGCGCCAACAACGTGCTTGTGCAAGCGCGAGATGGCGTCGAGGGCGGAGAGGATGGCGCCTTCCTGCCAGGCCGGCAGGTAGGAGATGTGCTCACCGGCCATGAGCGTCCGGCCGTCCATGGCCGCAGCCGTGGCATATTGAGCTTCCTTGTCGGCCCAGATGCCGTAGCAGCCGAGCACCCATGGCACGCGATGCCAGCTCACCGACACACCGTTGGAGAACTCCTCGGTATATTGCGGATGGATCTGCGCACCGTATTCCACGGCCTTGGCCACTCGGTCTTCAGGAGCCATGGCGTTGAACTGGTAGGCCGTCGCGCCCCAGCTATAGCCACCCAGCAGCACGCCCGGACCATCGCTGAAATAGTCGGTCGAGGGATACGAAATCTGCGAGATCGGCAGGTTCGTATAGGTGATGCCGCCATAGATGCGCTCATCCTGTTCCCAGAACCGGCGCTTGAACTCGAGGCCGAACTTCACCGAGCCGGCATAGGACATCGAGTCGATGACCGCCGTCATCTCGCCGGAGAAGTTGTGCTCGATCTGGCCGAGAATGGAGAAGGGGATGGTGCAGATGCAATAGTCGGCACTAGCCGTCATCTCGCCTTCGGCACCATTGCTATCGACATAGGTGACCGTGACCCCGGTTTCGCTCTGGTCGATCTTGGTGACCTTGGCGTTATAGGTGATCAAGTCGCCCACGACCTTCTCGAAGCCCTGCGCGATCATGTCCATGCCGCCGACCGGCTGGAAGATCGTGCCCTGGTGGTCGATCGAGTCGCCCGTGATCAGGTTGGACCACAGCTTGGACTGCAGGATATCGCTGAGCGCGATCGGCTCGGATGGAATCGGTTTGCCATCGACACCGCCGCCGGGCTCTTTTTCCCAACCACGGAATTCCGAAGAATCGTCGCCCTTCACATAGGCATAGTTCTCGTCGAGCATGCCGTAGGTCTTGAGGGAATCCAGCAGCAGCTTGGCGTCTTCGGCCGTGACCGTTTCGTCGAGACCGTCCTGGTTGACCACCTTGGCCAGCAATTCGGAGACGTGGCCGCGATAGTCGGTCGCGATTTCGCGGAAACGCTGCGGCTTGCCGTCGAAGGCATCGGTGCGGTGCAGGTAGGCGTTGTGATTGACCTGCATGAAGGGCTCGAGCTTGACGCCCAGCCGCTTGCAGTAGTCGAGCACGCCATAATGGTGGTGCGGAATGCGCCACGGGCCCGGGTTGATGTAATTGCCCTCGGCGAACTTGACGTCCTGCTCGAAGCCACCCAGTTCCACATACTTGTCGCCGCTGCGCAGGGTCCAGCAGCGACCGCCGGCCTTTTCGCGATATTCGAGAACCTGCACCGTGTAGCCTGCATCGCGCAGTTCCAGTGCTGCCGTCATCCCCGCCAGACCGGCGCCAAGGATGAGCACCGAAGCCCCCTTTGGATCGCCTTCCAGCTTGATCGGACCGCTATAGGTGGACTCCTGGGCAAACCCCAGGCTTGTCATCGCGTTATACATCGCGACGCTGCCCGCCGCAGTGCCGATCATGGCCAGCAATTGCCGCCGGCTCATCTCTGTTTGAAAACCAGACATATACCCCTCCTCAACAGGGAAAATCAGGCGCCCGCGACAGCGGCGCAGGCACCTCATCCAACCTAGTGGGGGAAACTCATGCTGGCAACTCCTCTATTTGCTGTCTCGGTGGAGGCAAATCGGAGGGGGTTTGAGTATGAGTGTCCAAATATCTGGCAATTGAAGAAAAATTCTCCCGATGCCTAATTCTTGTGCAGATGCAAATTTCGTCGTCCGGCAAGCCGCCTCTCGGCAGTGTCGGTCAATGGAAATCACCACCCGGAATCCGTTCCGAGCTTCAGTCAACACAATGCGCGAAGCATGCGAAAGTTACACTCAGATCGCCTCGTCGCGCTTGCTGGTATTGGACGCCATGGCAGCATCGAGCACCTTCTGAATATTGGCGGCGCGCCGGAACGATGGTTCCAGCGTCTTGCCCGCCCGCACCGCCGCCACGAAACGCTGGTAATTGGTCTCGACCGGCTCGAACGCCACGTCGCGCCAGGTGGCCGTGTGCACATCCTCGCCCAGGCACGCCCGCAGCGTCGACGCGCCGGTATCGTAGATAATCTCCACCGATCCGGTCTCGCCGTAGATGCGCAACCGCAGCTGGTCCATCTGCCCGGCCGCCGTGCGGGTGGCCTGGATGGTGCCGATAGCGCCGCTGGTGAAGTCGACATTCATGGTGAAGCTGTCATTGGCGTCCAGCGTATATTCGCCGATGGCACCGCCTGGCGCCTTGTCGAAGGTCTTGAGCCGGCCAAACACATGCGCCACGTCGAGCCCTGAGCCATAGGAGGCGAAATCGACGATGTGGATGCCGATATCGCTCAGCGCGCCGTTCGAGCCGTGCCTTGTGCTCAGCCGCCATAGGAACTTGGTCTCGGTATGCCAGTCGCCCCAGTGATTGCCCACCAGCCAGCTCTGCAGATGCGATGCCTCCACATGCCGCACCGCGCCGATCGCGCCCGATAGCACCAGCTCGCGCCCCTTCTGCACCGCCGGCGAATTGCGGTAGGTGAAGTTGACCATGCCCACCTTGCCCGAGCGCTCCATCGCCTCGGCCATTTCCATGGCCTTGCCGGCATCGGTCGCCAGCGGCTTCTCGCAGAACACATGCTTGCCGGCCGCGATGGCCGCCATGGTGGTGGGGTAGTGCACACTGTCGGGCGTCACATTGGCCACGGCGTCGAATGCGCCCCAGGCCAGTGCGTCCTCGATCGAACCGAATTGCCGCTCGATACCGTGCTGGGCGCAGAACGTTGCGAGCCTGCCAGCATCGACGTCGACGCCGCCGACCAGCGTTACGCCATCGATGGCGCCAAAATTGCTGGCGTGGCTATTGGCCATCCCGCCGGTTCCCAGGATCAACAGGCGCATGAAATCCTCCTTGGTGCCTTGCGCCTAGCTTCTCCAGCTCGCGATCGGTTCGGCAAGTGTCTGTAATTGTTGGGCCGGCTCACCCTCTATCCGCTTGAGCAACAGTCGCGTCAGCTCCACGCCCGCCGCGAAGACGTCCTCGCGGATACTGTCCAGAGTGGGAAACAGCGTCGGCACGATGTCGGAGGTCTGCTTGTAGATCATATGGACATCGCGCCCCAGCATCAGCCCGCCCTCCTGCAATCCGCTGAGCAGGGCTATGCTGTACATTTCGCTGTCGCAGATGATGCCGTCGGGGTGATCTGCCAGCTTGGCCAGCTCAAGCCCAAGGGTTCGCATTTCGGCATGGGTGCGGAAGCGCAGGCCGTCGAGTCTGGTATCGAGGATCTGGGCGTTGATCCCGGCCTTGGCCGCGGCGCGGTGATACGCGGTGACGATATTGTGGTGATTGGTCGTGCTGTCGTCGCCCACTGCCAGCAGCACGTTGCGGGCGCCCTTGGCGGCGAGCCGGTCAACGGCCA
The DNA here is from genome assembly GCF_022429625.1 of Devosia lacusdianchii. NCBI lineage: Bacteria > Pseudomonadati > Pseudomonadota > Alphaproteobacteria > Hyphomicrobiales > Devosiaceae > Devosia > Devosia lacusdianchii. The sequence goes on from NZ_CP092483.1 coordinate 243,120, forward strand.
TCGTCGCGAACACCTCGGCATGAAAGTCGTGATAGGCGTGGGGCGTATAGAACTCGGTACGCCCATGGCTGACGAAGGGGAAATCCGCGTCGATCATCAGCTGCACCCGCTTATCCCGCGGCGTAGTATGCGTGATGATCACTCCGTCGGCGGTGCGATTGTCCAGGATGTAACGGATATTGTCGGGGGACTGATGCCGGTCGAATTCCGGCGTAACCGTCATATGATACCGCGTCCCCTGGATCGACTGGCCGATGCCTTGGATCATCTTGCGTGCGAAGTCGATCGAGTCACCCGATCCATCGAGCACTAGGGCGATGACATTGGTCTTGCCGGTCCGCAACCTGACTCCGGCGCGATCGGGCACATAGCCCAGTGCGGCGGCGGCCTCCGCGACCTTGTCCCGCGTTTCCTGCTTGAGCGTCGTTCCGCCACGCAATGACAGCGACACGGTGGAGAGGCTGAGACCCGTTACATCCGCGATGGTGCGCAAGGTCACGCGCTGGTTCGCCGTGGTGGCCCGCCCCTTGCTGCTGATCGTGGTTTTCTGGTTCATCTCTGCCGCGTTCCCCAGCCTCGTTTCTACACTGGGATACCGGCAAACCAAACCCAGAAATTTTGCAACGATGCACAGGCGTCAAGCCGGACATCGAAAACGATTTCGAGAACCTATATAACTGAAATTACTGCACAATATTCTCAATATGTCATTGATCCTGTCCAAATGCGATTCTGAATTGCAACGTTGCATAAGATGTGTTTACTTTCTCGGCGCGTCCGGATGAGGGTTCTGGCGCAGGCTGCCCCGGTGAGAGGTGGCGCGAGCAACAGAGGAGGAGATATGATGCTCAAGAGGAGTTTGCTGACCACCGCAGCGGTGCTGTCGATGGTCGCCGCCGCCGCGATCCCCGCAAGGGCCGAAGTTTCGATCATGTATGCCGAATGGCTGGCATCGCTGGTCGAGCCGGGTATCGAGGCGTTCGAAGCCGAGACCGGTGAAACCGTCAACGCCATCAAGCTGCCCGGCCAGGGTTACGACCAGCGCATCGCACTCGACCTCAGTGCCGGAACGGCCGCCGATGTCGTGCAGATGGATAGCTTCATGGTCTCCGAGCTGGCTTCGGCCGGCTACCTGCACCCGCTCAACGAACAGGGCGCCGGCTGGGACCAGTATCAGTACTACCAGCCCGGCCTGCTTGAGGTTGCCTCCTACGAGGGCAATGTCTACGGGCTGCCCACCGACACCGACGTGCGCATGCTGTGGTACGACAAGTCCAATTTCGAAAAGGCCGGCATCACTGTACCGTGGGAGCCCAAGAGCTGGGCCGACATTCTTGACGCCGCCCAGAAGCTCAAGGATGCGGGCGTCCAATATGCGTTCATTCTGCCCGCCGGTACCAAGCAGGCCGAAGCGGCCACCATGCAGGGCTTCTACATGGCTTTGCTCGGCGCCGACGTGCCCGAAGGCGACCGCAACCGTCTGCTCAATCGCGAAACCGGCCAGTGGATCGGTGACAGCCCGGCCATCCGCCGCACGCTCGAGCTCTACCACCAGGTCTATGTCGAAAACGAACTGACCCCGGCCGACATCAACTACGCGACCGACGTCGGCGCCGCCGTGCGCCAGGCGCTGGCCGACGACAAGGTTGGCATCATCGCCAGCGGTTCGTGGGAAGACGCGTGCCTGTGGGATTGCAACGGCGTCAACCTGCCAAGCCGCGAAGAGCGCGACGCTCAGGTCGGCTGGACTCCATGGCCTGGCTCGGGTGAGCCCGGCACCAAGGCAACGACCAATATCTCGGGTGGCTGGACCATCGGCGTCAATGCCAAGGCTGCCGATCCCGATCTGGCCTTCAAGCTGGTGACCACTATCTTCGACGTCGACAACTTCAAAGCCTGGACCCTTGCCAACCACCGCATGGCCGTCCGCACCGACATTTCGGAATCCCCGGAATATATGGAAGACGCCTACCTCGCCAAGGCAACGGCGCTGGCAGCCGACACCACCGGTCGCGACACCATCCCGGGCTACCAGACCGTCTCGGCCCTGGTGCAACAGGCAACCGCCGACATTCTTGACGGCGCCGATGTCGAAACCGTGGTCCAGGAATACCACGATGCCCTCGTCGACGAGTTCGGCGAAGAAAAGGTCATGACCTACGAATAAGCCACACCTCCCGACGCGGCGGTGCCCAATTGTCCTCTGGGTGCCGCCGTGACGGGTGTCTGATCACTCTCCGTGCTCCCGATGTCACCCGGCGCAGACCGGGGGCCATCCTGAGATCGACGAGCCGGCAACATCTCAGGATGGCTTCCGGCCTTCGCCGGAATGACGCCGAGCAAATTCATAGGCCCGTGTGACCATGAAAAATCAGGCCAACCCCTGGCTGACCAACAATCTTTTCGTCCTCGGCTTGGGCATGCTGCCGGCGCTGCTGCTGATCTGCGTGCTGCTCTATTTCACCGCCTGGGCCTTCGCTTTCAGCTTTACCGATCTGGCCCTGGTGGGTCGCAAGGCGGTGGAGTGGAGCTGGGTTGGGCTCGACAATTTCGAGCGCCTGTTCACCCGTCGCGGCTTTCTCGAAGCCCTCTGGACCACTGTCATTTTCGTCTTCTTTTCGGCCATTGTCGGCCAGTCGGTGCTCGGTTTTCTCCTGGCGGCTTTGCTGCGCGGCAGCAATTCCTCGATCAAGACCGTGGTCGAGGTCTGCATCATGCTGGGCTGGCTGCTGCCCGACATCGTCGCGGCCTTCCTGTGGTCGGCCACGACAAGCCAGACCGGGCTGATCAATTCCCTTATTATCGTGCCGCTCGGCTTCCAGCCGGTCAATTTCATCAACGACTACGCGCTGCCCGTCGTCATCGTCGCAAATATCTGGAAGGGCACAGCCTGGTCCTACCTGCTGTTCTCGGCGGCGCTGGATTCGGTGTCGCGTGAAGTGGTCGAAGCGGCAAAGGTCGATGGCGCCACCCCGTTCCAGCGCATCTGGCTGGTGCAATTGCCGATCATCCGGCCGCATATCGCCACCAATATGCTGTTCATCACCATCTGGACCTTCACCTACTTCCCGCTGATCTTCGCGATGACCGGCGGCGGACCAGGCACCCAGTCCACGACGCTGGCGGTGTTCCTCTATAATCAGAGCTTTGCGCGCGGCAATCTCGGCTTCGGCAGCGCCATTTCGGTCGCCATGCTGCTCATCGTCGGCGTGCTGTCACTCTTCTATCTGCGCCTGTTGCGGGAGCCCAAGTAATGGAAACCAATCCCGCTCATTCGCGCCTGACCGCCATCGCGCTGGCCTTCATGGCCGTTATCTGGGTCAGCCCGTTCTCCTGGCTGTTCCTCAACGCCTTTGACACCGCTTCCGTCGGCCGCCTGGCGATTCCGCAATCGGTGGGCCTCGACAATTTCGCCATGGCCATGAGCGGCAATGCCGGTCGGCAATTCCTCAATTCCATGCTGATCGCCGCCGGCACCGCTACGCTGAGCGTCGTCGTCGGCATTGCTGCCGCCTATCCGCTGTCGCGCCTGCGCATTCCGGGCCGCAATGCTTTCCTCTGGACGTTGGTGCTGCTGCGCATGCTGCCTTCGGCCGGCGTTCTGGTGCCGCTCTACTTCGCGGCGCAGCGCGGTGGCCTGCTCAACCAGCTCGGCGTCATCATCGCGCTGACCATTCTGAACCTGCCGTTCACGCTGCTGCTGCTCAAGAACTTCTTCGACACCGTGCCGATCGAGCTGGAAGAGGCCGCCTATGTCGAGGGTGCTTCCCTGTTCCAGATCGTCACCCGCATCGTGCTCCCCATGTCGCGGGCGGGCCTGGCGGTGGTCTGGTTCTTCAGCTTCACCGGCGCCTGGAACGAGTTTCTCTTGCCGCTGATTTTCTCGCGCGTGCAGGATGGTTTCCCGATGTCGGTCGGGCTCTACGCGGCTTTCGGCCAGCAGGGCGCCATCAATTACGGGTTCCTCGCGGCCTATTCGATTATCTACGCAGCGCCGGCGGTCGGCGTCTATTTCTTGTTGCGGCGAAACATGAACACAGGGTTCGCCGGTGTCGGAGTTAAAGGATGACGTATTCCAACCCCCTTTCGTCCAAGCTTGCTCTGGTGGACGATGATCTCAAGATGGAAGGAAAGCTCCTCCGGCTCTGCAAGGATCTGGGCGACAAGATTCTGACTCCCATCGCCGATGCCCCGTTCCAGTGGCATGTGCAACGCAAGGACGTGACGACCGAGCAGGCTCTCGCCGACCAGTGGCAGGCTTGGGAAAAATTCGGCCCGCATTCGGTCTGGGCCAAAAAGCAGGGCCACACCTGGTTCGCCGCCGAAGTCGAAGTGCCCGAGGCCGCGCGCGGCCAGACCCTGGTGCTCAAATTCACCAGCCAGTGGCAGGACCGCCCCGGCTCCACCGATCCGCAGTGCCTCGCCTATCTCGACGGCAAGATCGCCCAGGCACTCGACGGCAACCACACCGAGCTGGTGATCGAGCGCAAGGCCAAGCCCGGCAGCAAGCACACCCTGCTGGTCAATGCCTTCACCTTCTTCGATCGCCCGCTGGTCGGCTTCACGGTGGAATTCTTCGTGCGCAATGAGCGCGCTGAAAAGCTCTACTACGACCTGCAGACCCCGCTCGAAGTCGCCATTCGCCTGCAGCAGCAGGATCCGCGCCGACACGCCATCCTCGCCATCGTCGAACGCGCCCTGCGCGCCCTCGATCGCCGCGACGGCCACACCGAAGCTTTCGTCGCCTCGCTCGCCGCTGCCGAAAAGATCGCTGCCGAAGTCTATGCGCTGGTCGATACAGAAGTGCAGCCGCAGATCACGGCGGTCGGCTCGACCCACCTCGACGTCGGCTGGCTCTGGCGCGTCATGCATACCCGCGACAAGACCGGGCGCAGCTTCGCTACCGTGCTCAACCTCATGGAAGAGTACCCGGAATTCGTCTTCATGTATAACCAGTCGGTCCTCTTCGACTTCCTCAAGAAGGACTATCCCGAGCTTTGGGACCGGCTGAAGGGCCGTGTCAAATCCGGCCAGTTCGAGATCGAAGGCGCCATGTGGGTGGAGCCTGATGTCAACATCACGTCCGGCGAGTCCCTGGTGCGCCAGATCATGCGTGGCCGCCGCTTCCACATCGAGGAATTCGGCGTCGACCCCAAGACCATCTGGCTGCCCGACACCTTCGGCTATTCGGCCAACCTGCCTCAGATCATGGAAAAGTCGGGCCTCAAGTATTTCGTCACCAGCAAACTGAGCTGGAACGATACGGATCGCCACCCCTATGACACCTTCTTCTGGCGCGGCATCGACGGTACCGTCACCAAGGCCCAGCTCATCACCGCTCAACGCTATGAGAGCGAGGAGATTTTCACCACCTATAATGGCGATCTCTCGGTCAGCGAAACCATGGGCGCCTGGAAGCGCTACGAGCCCAAGGCGGCCAACAACGAAGTCGTCATGTCCTATGGCTATGGCGACGGCGGTGGCGGCCCGACCCGCGGCATGATCGAGCGCGGCATCCGCATGGAGCGCGGCATTCCCGGCGCACCCAAGGTCAAGCTCGAAGGCATCGTTCCCTTCCTCGATCGCCTGGGCAAGCGCATGGACGCCAACTCAGGCAAGTTCCCGACCTGGAATGGCGAGCTCTATCTCCAGTACCACCGCGGCACCCTGACCTCGGTCGCCAAGAACAAGGCCAATAACCGCCGGGCCGAACGCATGCTGCGCGAGCTCGAATTCCTCGGCGCCATGGCCCTGACCCAGGCCGGCGCCGCCTATCCAACCGATACGCTCGCCGAGTTTTGGGAACTGGTCCTCATCAACCAGTTCCACGACATCCTGCCCGGCACCTCCATTCCCGAGGTCTATGTCGACAGCGACAACGAGTACGGCCAGATCTTCTCGACCCTGGGATCGCAGAACGGTCCGTGGCACGCTGCCGCCCAGGCCTTCGCCAAGCCGGGTGCCAATCAGTTGCGCCTTTTCAACTTCACCGGCCAGACCCGGTCGGGCTTCGTCGAGCTCGGCAGCGAAACTGCACTGGAAGGCCATTCGCTCGCCACGCCCGCTGGCGTCCACCCCATCCAGAAAACTGTCAGTGCCGACGGCTCGACCGCCTTCGGCACCAGCGTATCGGACCTCTCGCCCCTCGGCTGGACCGGCGGGCAGATCGTCCCCGGCGGCGCCGCCAATACCAGCTCACCCCTCTCCGTGTCTGAAAAACACCTTGAAAACGAACTGCTCAAGGTCAGCTTCGACACATCGGGCGAGATCACCTCGGTCTTCGACAAGACCCGCAACCGCGAGACCCTCGCCAAGGGCGAAAAGGCCAACCGCCTCATCGCCTATGAAGACAAGTCCATGGAATGGGACGCCTGGGATATCGATCGCTATTTCGAGGAACAGTTCTGGCCCCTCGCCGATTCCAAGGCGAAAATCTCGGTCGTGGAAACCGGTCCCTATCGCGCCGCCATCCGCATCGAGCGCGACTATCAGGCCTCCAAGGTCGTGCAGGTCATCTCATTGGCCGCGGGCGCGCGGCAGGTCGAGTTCGATACCTTCATCGACTGGAAGGAGCGCCACACGGTGCTCAAGGCTCTCTTCCCCTTCGATCTCAACACCTCGGAAATCCGCTCGGAAATCCAGTTCGGCCACGTCAAGCGCCCAACCCATCGCAACACCTCCTGGGACAAGGCCCGCTTCGAAGCATCGATGCATCGCTGGGTCGATCTCAGCGAAAGCGATTTCGGCGTCGCCCTGCTCAACGACAGCAAGTACGCCTATGACTGTTTCGAGCAATCTGTCCGCCTGACCCTGGTCCGCGGCTCGACCTTCCCCGACCCGAATGCCGACGTTGGCGAACATCGTCTCCGCTATGCCATGTTCGTCCATGACGGCGTCGCCGACCTGGCCGACGTGCATCGCGCTGCCGAACGCTTCAACAATCCGGTGGCGGTGATCGGGTCGCTCAAGCAAACCGGCAGCATGCTGGAAGAATATGCTAGCTTCAGTTTCGCCAGCGTCGACCAGTCCAATGTCACGTTGGAAACGGTCAAAAAGGCTGAAAAATCAGACGCTTTGGTGCTGCGCGTCTTCGAGCACGCCAATATCCGCGCCGAGGCCACTATCAGCTTCGGCATCCCGGTCAAGTCCGTCCGCCTGGTCAATCTCATGGAGGAAGGCGACAGCAAGCCATTGAAACTCAAAGACAATGGCGTGACGCTGTCGCTGCGACCCTTCGAGATCGCGACGCTGCTGATCGAAACCTGAGGAGACAAGCCATGGCTGATGTGACGCTGCGCGGTATCCGCAAATCCTATGGCACGATGGAAGTCGTCCACGGCGTGGATCTCGACATCAAGTCCGGCGAATTCGTTGTTTTCGTTGGACCTTCCGGCTGCGGCAAGTCCACGCTGCTGCGGATGATCGCCGGTCTCGAGCCCATTTCGGGCGGCGAGATCTCGATCGGGGGCAAGATCGTCAACGACATTCCCTCGCCCCAGCGTGGCATCGCCATGGTCTTCCAGTCTTATGCGCTCTACCCGCACATGACAGTCTACGAGAACATGGCTTTCGGCCTCAAACTCGCCAAAACGCCGAAAGCCGAGGTGGATCAGCGGGTTAGGGAGGCAGCACGCATCCTGCAGATCGAGAACTACCTCGACCGCATGCCCAAGGCGCTGTCAGGCGGGCAGCGCCAGCGCGTTGCCATTGGCCGGGCTATCGTGCGCAATCCGCAGGTGTTTTTGTTCGACGAGCCTCTATCGAATCTGGACGCGTCCTTGCGCGCCCAGACCCGTATCGAAATCGCCAAGCTTCACGATACGCTAACAGCCACAATGATTTACGTAACCCACGATCAGGTCGAGGCCATGACTCTGGCCGACCGCATCGTGGTGCTCAACGCGGGCAAGATCGAGCAGGTCGGCTCCCCGTTGGAACTCTACCGCAACCCGGTCAATACCTTCGTTGCCGGCTTCATCGCCAGCCAGCGCATGAACTTTCTGACCGTGACGCCAACCAGCAGCGGACTGACCTTACCGGGTAACAGACTGTTAACATTGAGCCATCCGCAACTGGCCAATGCCCGCACTTTGGGCGTACGCCCCGAGCACATGGCCCTGGCCAGTCCCGAAAGCGCGCATTTCTCCGGCACCCTGTCGGTAATCGAACAATTCGGTGAATACGCCCTGGCCTATGTCGAGCTGCCGACCGGCGAACTGGTAACGGTCAAACTCGACGGCGCCCCTGACCTGCAACTGCACGAGACGGTCCATATCGGCCTGCCGCCCGAAGGGGTTCACCTCTTCGACGAAGCCGGCCGCGCCCTGCGCTAGCCTAGCGACGAGGCGTCCCAGCGTCTCGTCCACACGCCCCGCACCGACGCGGGCTCGCCACACAAATGGCCAGCGTCGCCATCACTGCCCACTTATTTTGCGTACTGTATCGTTATATTGAACGGCGATCCGATTTGTTGATCAGTATTACGGGCTGTCGGCAAGTATCCCAATAGTCAGAAAAGACATCTGGTCGCACCAGCGACGGATGGGACTTGGCGCGGCTGAGCCCCTTTGGCATGATCACGACATAAGAGTTTAGTCGAATCAGTGATTTGCGCGTTGCGGCGCTCCGTTCCAGTTTTATCGTTTGCGTCTGCAGGCCAGGCGTCCGCACCTTTTTTCCTGCCGGCAGACGGCGACCAGGATATTGATAATGTCGTCTCCGACAGAGCCGCTCCGCGACGTTTTCGATGCTGGGGGTCGCGGCCTGCAACACCAGGGTCTGCGCCGCGCCAATGAGCGAGCCGTATTGACGGTTATCGGTTTCAACCTGGGTGTCTCCAACGCCGATATCGCCCGTCTATCCGGTCTGGCCCCACAGACGGTGTCGGCCATCCTGACCGATATCGAGAGAGCGGGTTTGATCTCGCGTGGCGAGGTGTTGCGCGGGCGGCGTGGTCAGCCGGCAACGCCTATTTATTTGCGGGCCGAGGGGGCCTACTCGATTGGTGTGGAGATCGGCTGGCGCCATGTCGATGTGATTCTCCTCAACCTGCAAGGCGAAGTATTGCTTCGGGAGCACCGCGCCTATGCCTATCCCGACGCGCGGACCATTTTGGCCGACGTCACCGGCATGGCTCGGACCATCATGGCGACGCTGCCGCACGAGGCCAGGTCGCGGTTGACCGATTTGGGCGTGGCGCTGCCCACCAATATCGCCACCAATATCGACCTCGTCGATGCGCCGCCCGAGCAGCATCAGCTCTGGAGCAAGCTCGATATTGTTGCCGAGCTGGTCCATAGCACCGGGCTTGAGGTTACGCTGTTCAATGACGGCAATGCCGCCTGCTGGGGCGAGCTGATCGCCTTCCCCAAGCCGCGCCCGGCCAGTTTCATCTATTTCCTCATCTCGCGCTACATCGCCGCCGGAATCCTCGGGGAAGGAACACTCTGGGAAGGGCCGACCGGCAATTCGGCCAATCTGGGCTCAATGCTGGTCGCCGGCGCCGATGGCAAGCTGAACGCAGCCCATTTCACCGCCTCGGTCGCGGCGCTGGCCCGCCAGCTTGCGGCGGCAGGTATGCCGGTCGACGACATCGATCTCGAAGACTGGCCATGGGAGAGTTTTGGCGCCGTGCTCGATCAGTGGATCGCCGACAGCGCCCGCGCGCTCGCCATGGTCGTGTTCAATACGACCAAAGTCATCGAAAGCGGATTGGTTGTGATCGACGGCATCATTCCTGCTGTCATCGTCGAGCGCCTGGTCGTCGCCGTTGCCGACGAGCTGCACAAGCTGCCCGTCGCGCACCATGCACCTCAGGTGCTGACGGGTCATCTGGGAGCCTTGGCGCCGGCTATCGGCGCGGCGGAATTGACGCTTTATCGCCGCTTCTTCTCACGCACGCTTGCCGACCTCGTCGGATAGCGTGGGACCGGCCGCGAGCAGCGCCTCACGCAATTGCGCGCTGGGTGTGAATACCACCGTATGACGGGACGAAATTTCGTGTTCCTCTCCGGTCCTGGGATTGCGCCCTATCCGCTTGGCGCGCGCACGAACCTGCAGCGAGCCGAACGCGGTCAGTTTGACATTTTCACCAGCCGTCAGCGCTTCGCCCATCAGCGCGAACATTGAATCGCCAATTGCTGCGACATCGGCCCTGCTCAGTCCCGTGCGTCTTGCGGCGGCATCGGTGAGCATGGCCCGCGTAATCGTCTTGCTCACGATAGTCGGTCTCCGGATGCTTAAATTCATAGGAAGAATTTAAGGGCGTGTCCAGAGCTTGACCTGCGTCAGAAATATGAACAGCACGATCATGTTATGTTGACATATTTTAGAATGGTTATAAGCTGCAGCTCGTTCTATGAAGGTGGAACAACTCGAATCGAGACGTCGCCCGGGTACTTCCGGCCTCGGTGACGCAGGAAATGCCGGCGCCGCGCCATGCGGCCGTGCCGAGAAAGGTCCGAAGTGAGACTGACGCGTCAATCCAACTATGCGATCCGTACTCTGGTCTATTGCGCGGTCAATGATCCGGGTCTCAGCCGCGTTGCCGATATCGCCAGGGCCTACAATATTTCCGAGCTCTTCCTGTTCAAGCTGATCAAGCCGCTGGTCGAAAACGGCCTGCTGGCAACGGTGCGCGGCCGCCATGGCGGCATCAAGCTGGGCAAGAGCGCCAAGGACATCACCCTGCTCGACACGATCAGGCTCACCGAAGAGAACTTTGCTCTTGCCGAGTGCTTCGAGGACGGCGCCGATTGCCCGCTGATTGGTGAGTGCGACCTCAATGGCGCACTGCGTGAGGCGCTCGGAGCGTTCTTCGACGTCCTGGCCAGCTACACGATCGCTGATCTCGCCAGCAAGAAGCGCTCGATCCGCGACCGTCTTGGCCTCACCGCCCTCGAAGCGGTGATGGAACCGGCGCACTAACGCGACGACCTTCGCTTCGCTGACGTTCAACCCCCGGTTCGCCCCGGGGGTTTTGCCTTTTTTGCACACGAGCGGCACCACAAGTTATTATGAGTTTGACAGTCATAATAACTTGTGGTTTTCTCCCGTCATCGCGCGGCGCTGGTAGGTCCGAGGGGATCGAAACGACCGGATGCCGTCGCCGAGACGACGGGGCTTGCTGCTACCGTCTCCCCGGGCTGGTCAGGGTCCTCAACGCCCTGACCAGCCTATTTTCCTCCTTGCCAGTGTTCCGCGTGCCTTCGAGGCTGACGGCAAAATCGGGCTGGCTATGCTCGATGCGGGCTTTGGTGCGTGGCGTCGGACCCAGCGTCGCGGTCCACCTCGCGACCGCGGACCAGATGGTCGCTGGCCGCGACGCCAAAGCCGAGGCGGCTCAGCAGCCTTTTCTTTGTCGCCCGCCTATGCTCTATCCGCGCCCATGGCCCCAGCTCCCCTGCTTTCCCTTCAGAACATCCACCTGACTTTCGGCGGTACGACGCTGCTCGAAAGCGCCGAACTCATTGTGTCGCCGGGCCAGCGTATTGCGCTGGTCGGCCGCAATGGCTCGGGCAAGTCGACCCTGCTCAAGATTGCTTCGGGCGATGTGGCCTACGACGGCGGCGTGCGCTTCGTCGAGCCCAGCGCTACGTTGCGCTACCTGCCACAGGAGCCCGACCTCAGCGCCTACGCGACCACGCTTGCCTATGTCGAGGCGGGCCTGGGGCCGGGCGACGATGAATATCGCGCCCAGTATCTGCTGAGTTCGCTGGGCCTCACCGGCGCCGAAGACCCCAAGACCCTATCGGGTGGCGAGGGCCGCCGCGCGGCGCTGGCGCGCGTGCTTGCACCCAAGCCCGATATACTGCTGCTCGACGAGCCGACTAACCACCTCGATCTTCCCGTTATCGAGTGGTTGCAGGCCGAACTGGATAGCCTTCGCTCGGCGATGGTGCTGATCAGCCACGACCGGCGGTTCCTCAGCGATTTGACGCGCTCCACCGTCTGGCTCGACCGCGGTGTAACGCGCCGCCTCGACAAGGGGTTTAGTGCCTTCGAAGCCTGGCGCGATACTGTGCTCGAAGAAGAAGAACGCGACCGCCACAAGCTCGACCGCCAGATTCTGCGCGAGGAACACTGGATCCGCTACGGCGTCACTGCTCGCCGCAAGCGCAATGTCGGGCGCCTTGAGCGTCTGGCCGGACTGCGGCAGGACCGGCGCGAGCAGCGCCGCGTGACCGGCTCGGTCAATATGCAGGTTTCGGAAGGCCGCACCTCCGGCGCGCTGGTTGTCGAGGCCGAGAACATCTCCAAGAGCTATGGCGGCCGTACCATTGTCGGCGACTTCTCGACGCGCGTCCTGCGTGGCGACCGCATCGGCATTGTCGGACCCAATGGCGCTGGCAAGACCACGCTGATCAAGATGCTGACCGGCCTGCTCCAGCCCGATAGCGGCACCATCAAGCTCGGTTCGGCGCTGGAGCTGGCCATGCTGGACCAGGGGCGCGCCAAGCTTGATCCCGAGACCCGCCTGCGCGATGCGCTGACCGGCGGCGGCTCCGATACGCTCCAGATCAATGGCCAGCCCAAGCATGTCGTGGGCTATATGAAGGACTTCCTGTTCACCCCCGAACAGGCCAACACTCCCATTGGCAAGCTCAGTGGCGGCGAGCGCGCGCGCGTGGCCCTGGCCCGGGCATTGTCGCTGCCATCCAACTTTCTGGTGCTGGACGAGCCGACCAACGACCTCGATCTCGAAACCCTCGACCTGCTCGAGGAGATGGTCTCCGACTATGCCGGCACGGTCATTGTGGTCAGCCACGATCGTGACTTTCTCGACCGGGTCGCGACCTCGGTGATCATCGCCGAAGGTAACGGCGACTGGACCGAATATGCCGGCGGCTATTCCGACATGGTGATCCAGCGCGGCGAGGGGGTGCAAGCCCGCGCCGCCGCCAAGGTGCACCGCCCCGGCAAGACCGCGATGGCGCCCACAGCTGCGCCGTTCGTCGCCAAGCGCAAGATGAGCTTCAAGGAAAAGCACGCGCTGGAAACGCTGCCCAAGGACATCGCCAAGCTGGAGGCCGAGATCTCAGCGATCAATGCCGCGCTGACCGATGCCAATTTCTACGCCAAGGACCCGGCGGGCTTTGCGGCGAAATCCAAGGCGCTGATCGCCGCCGAAGCCAAGCGCGCCGAGGCCGAGGAACAGTGGCTGGAACTCGAACTATTGCGGGAAGAGCTGGAGGGCTAGCCCTCAATCCTTCCAGTCGAACTGCGGCTGGGCCAGGTATTGCAGGTCTTCATTTTCGCGCGCGATGCGACGCAGCAGCAGGGTGCCAAGCTGGCGGCCGGCATCGACGAAGTCCTCGAACACGGTTTCGGCCCCCGGCTGGAACTGGGCGAACATCTGTGAGGCCTGCTTGCTGACCACATGGACAGACCGTCCCACGGTCTTGCCGGCCTGGTTGAGCCCACCAATGACCGCCAGAGCCGACACTTCCGACGCGCAAACCCAGCCATCTGGACCATCGGGGCGTTTGGAGCGCTTGGTCACATAATTGCGGATGGCGTCGGTCTGGCTGTGCAGCGTTACGTCGGCGGCGAATTCATGAGCGATGCCGGCTTCGGCAGCGGCCCGCGCCATGCCAGTCTTGAGGTGGTCGGTATAGGTCAGCGAGCTTTCTGGCAGGATGATGGAGACCTTCTTGCAGCCCTTGCTGACCAGCCGTTTCACGGCACCATAGGCAAAGGCCTCATTGTCGAAATCGACAGAAGGATGCGCGTCGGGCCAGCGGCTGCGGCCATGGCTGACAAACGGAAAGTCGCTGTCGAGCAGAAAGCGAATGCGTTCGTCGAAGCTCTCGGCCTTGGAGAAGATGACGCCGTCGGCCATGCGGTTGCGCACAATGTGCCTGATGGGCTCCATCGGGTCGACATTGCGAAACAGCGGGGTGATGACCAGGTGATAGGCCGTGTTGCGCATCGCCTCGGTGAGGCCGGCCACGATCAGCGTGCCGAAGCCGTAGATCTGTTCGTCCGGCTCAAGCACGAGAGAAATAACATTGGTGCGGCCGGTCTTGAGGCGCAATGCGGCGCGATCCGGCAGATAGCCGATCTCGGCGGCGATCTTCTGCACACGGTCGCGCGTTTCCTGCGACAGTTCCGGGGCGTTGTTGAGGGCGCGCGAAATCGTGGTGACCGCAAAGCCGGTCATCGTCGCAATGGTCTTGAGCGTCGGCTTGCCTGACGGCTTCACCCCGCGCTTAGCGGTGTCGCTCGCCGGCCGGTCATCATCTGACACTTTGATTCGTACCCCTCGACCCGCGATTTTCCTCGCGGTGACGCCTGTTGGAGACGGACATCACCAGATTGTCCGCTCCAGTTCAAGCTTTCCGGCGCAGGTCGCAAAATTGACGCGCGTACCTCAAATATGACCAGAAAAGTCAGATTTCTTCCGTGAGACGAAAGTCGAGCAGTCTTTTTTCAGAAATCTGCATTCTTGGGTCGGCTGTGAGCTAGCAATCGGCAATGAACGCGCCTATCTTGCCGGCATGCATCGGTACCTGCCGATGCAGCCCGCGTCGTCAACCAGCAGGAAAGGAATGAAGATGACTCTTTCGACTACCTTCACCATCCATGCAGGTTGTTCCCTCGTACGCACCCACCTGCAAGGCGCCAAACGCTGGCAAGGGACCTGTCACTCGAAACGAATGTGACCTCCGTCACACCATCGTCTCAGACAACCGATAGAACCCCAGCGTTGCCGGCCAGGATGGAGCAAGCTTTGCCCATCTCCCTTTGGCCGTTCCGACGCGCAAGTGGAGAATCCACCCATGCAGGAAAGCAGTCTCGACAGGGCCAAGGCCCATAAGCCAATCGTCATAGAAGTCGCCGGTGAGCCGCTCGGCGTCGTCGTGCCGCATGCGGAAGGCTACCGGTTTCTCGCCGTGAAGCTGCCGGCTTTTGCCATCGACGGTCAGCAGTTCGCGACCGTCGAGAAGGCCCATTTCGCCGTCTCCGAGGCGGTGCGCAAGGGCAATGCCGACGCTGCTTAGGCGTCGGCAACCAATTTAGTCATCATTGGTGGCGTTGAGGTCTTCGGGTCTCGTGCCTTCCGCCATGGGCAGATCAACGGCTTCGAGGGCGTCGTCGATGGCATTGGCCAGCGCGTCGACATCGATGCGCGCCGCGCCGTCCAGCGCCTGGCGCTCCAGCTCGGCGGCAATCGCGGTGGCAATGGTCTGCCGCCGGGCCGGCTCCTCGCTATCCATTGCCATCGATCGAAATCCCTCCGTCATCGACGCGCACCTCGATGCCGGGGCGGCTCTGCTGCTGATAAGTATAGATGCCAAAGGCTGCGATCGCGACCAGCAAAATGGCGATCACGGCATATAATCCATTGCGGCTCATGAGAACTCCTGACGCTTGTACCAAAGGTCAAACGCGGCAGGAGCAGACTGGTTCACTCGTTGGCGGCGATGGCGCGCAGCGCCATGACGAAGGCGGTGACGCCGATGGCGATCATGCCGGAATTGTCGATGATGACAGGCTCGATCCCCGCTGGCACTGGCGCACTCTCGCGTGCCAGCCGCGCCGTGATCTGGTCCCGGCTTTCCCGACCCCGCTCGATCAGCCTCTGGGCCCGTAGCGAGATTTCGGCCGTAATCAGCACCACCGCACAGGACGGATATTTGGCTCGCGCCTCGGCCACCACATGGCGTGAAACGTTGGCGACCACGACCTTGCCCAGCGCCAGATCGGTATCGACGCTGAGGGGCAGGGCATAGCGCAGATTATGCGCATCCCAGGAGAGGGCGAAGCGTCCCGCTTCGTCGAGCTGCCGGAAAGCCTCGGCGTCTATGCTGTCATGGTCTTCGACCTCGACGTGGCTCGGCCGTGCCACGATTCGTCGCACGAAGGTGAAGCGCTTGTCGTTCTCGAGGGCATGACGGGCGCCAGCGATCAGCGTGTCCTTGCCGACCCCGGAAGGGCCAACGACCAGGACAAGTGAACCGAGCGGTCGCACCATATGTGTCAGCTTACCCTCATGCCCTGTCGCCAGACGCCGCGGATCACCGGCAACCCACTCACCACCCGGACGCGAACCAGATCGGCGCGTTTGCCGATGGCGATCTCGCCCCGGTCGCTGAGGCCAGCGGCGATTGCCGGGTTACGCGTCACCATGGCCAGCGCTTCGGGCAGACCAAACCCCTCCACCCGCTGCGGCAGCACGAAGGCGGCCTGCAGCAAGGCAAACGGCACATAGTCCGAACTCAGAATGTCCAATAGTCCTGCCCGCACCAGATCGGTCGCCGAGATATTGCCCGAATGCGACTTGCCGCGCACCACATTCGGCGCACCCATCAAAATTGCAAGCCCCCCGTCATGCGCAGCCGCGGCCGCTTCGAGCGTGGTGGGGAACTCGGCGATGGCAACGCCGTCGGCCACCGCCTGTTCGACATGGGCCAGAGTGGCGTCGTCATGGCTGGCGAGAGCCAGACCCAGTTCGCGCGCCCGGCGCACGATGTGTTCGCGGTGAACAGCCGAATAGCGCTCGTGCTCGGCCTGGCGATCGACGATGAACTGCTCGAGTTCCTCGGACGTCCGCCCGACGCGGTAGAAGCGCTTGTAGTCTTCGATCGAGCGAAACTGGCGCTGCCCCGGTGTGTGATCCATCACTGAGGCGAGCCGGGTCTGCTTATTGGCGGCGAAGGCCTCGAACTGCTCGATCACATCGTGGCTAGGCAATTCGCAGCGCAGATGAACGAAATGCTCAGCCCGCAGCCAGCCGGCTTCGCCGGCATGAGCGATGGCGCCGGTGAGCTTTTCGACATGCGGCCCCATATCGGGCACGTCCTGGTCCGAGCCGATACGTACCGAATCGAACACCGTGGTGATACCGGAGCCGGCAATCTGCACATCATGGGCGTGAAGCGCCGCGATGGGATTCCAGAACACGCCGGTGCGCGGGCGATAATGGCTTTCCAGGTGATCGGTATGCAGCTCGATCAGGCCGGGGATGAGGTAGTCGCCCTCGAAGTCTTCGCCCGTCTGACCGCCGTCATCGATCGCCGCGATCGCGCCGCCGACTGCGGAGAGGCTGCCCTCGACAACCTCTTCGGCCAGAACGATGCGGGCATTATGAAAGGCTGTATCGGCCATCAGGCCGCTCCGAGCTTGAAGTCGGCAACACGGCGGAACGGCTTGCCTGCTTCGGGTTCGTGGAACAGTGACAACCGGTCGAGCAGGATCGGCTCATCAAGCACCGGCCCGAACCAGGTCGATGCCGCCTGCGCGATATCGGCCGCATCATCGGCGCCAAGGCGATCGGTCAGCGTCATGTGAAAGCGGAACTCCTCGAACACATAGGGGTAGCCATAGGCATCGAGCAGCTCGATCTGCCGTTCGCTGAGCCCCCTGCTGGCGCGTGCGGCCCGATCCTTGATCGACATGGGCGCGCGGAAGTCGTCGAAGCTCTCCACCACATGGGCGGCGAAATCCTGCAACGCCTCGTTTTCGTCGACCAGCAACGCCAGAAAACCATCGAGCGAAGCCAGCCTCGGCTTGCCGAGGTCTACCGGCCGATGCTCGGCGACGAACTGGCTCAGGGCATCGCGTAGCGTGGCCTCCGTCACGCCATCGACCAGGGCCATGGGCGACTTGATGGTGGCGTGGAAGCCGTAGCGATTAGCCGACTGCGTGAGGTTGAGCAGGCGGCTGCGATCGATACCGGCCACCGGGCCATCGAATACGTCGCCATCGCTGGCGTCGCGGCCGAGCCAGGTCGAGGCGCGCTCCCACAGATTGCTGGTGGCGGAAGGGGCAAAATAGATCGCGAATCGTTCGGTCATCGGAACTCCTTGCCCTGCCGCTAGCGATAGTGTGTGTCGGTGGTTTGACACCCTGATGCTTCAATGCTGGCTATCCTTGCCAGCGCCGAATCGCAAGCCGAGAGAAAAGTAAGATGGATCGCGACCTGCTTGACCAGATGTTCCGTCACGCCGTGGCCGAAGCTCAACCGGCGCTGGCCGTTCGGCTCAACCTGCCGCCGCGTCCCCTCGGGCGGACGGTCGTGGTGGGAGCCGGCAAAGCATCGGCGCAAATGGCCCGCGCCTTTGAGCAGGCCTGGGATGGCCCGCTTTCCGGGCTCGTCGTCACCCGCTATGGCTATGCGGAGGCATGCGATCGCATCGAGATCGTGGAGGCCGCGCACCCCGTCCCCGACGAAGCCGGCTTTCTTGCTGCCCGCCGCATTCTTGAAACCGTTTCGGGGCTGGGTCCTAACGACCTGGTCGTGGCGCTGATCTCGGGTGGCGGCTCGGCCCTGCTGCCGGCTCCGGCGGCCGGGCTGACCTTCGATGACGAGCAGGCGATCAACCGGACCCTGCTGGCATCCGGCGCGCCGATCGGGGTGATGAACCTCATCCGCAACCAGTTCTCCACCATCAAGGGCGGGCGCCTGGCTGCCCATTGCGCCCCGGCGCGGGTGGCGACGCTCGTCGTCTCAGACGTTCCCGGCGACGATCCGGCCCTGGTCGCCTCCGGCCCCACCATCCCGCTCGGCGGCAGCCGCGAACTGGCGCGCAAATATGCGACGCTCTACCGGCTCGACCTGCCCCCGCATGCCCAAAGCCTGCTCGCGGGAGAGGACAATCTGCCGCCGCGTCCCGATGATCAGGCCTTCGCCGGCAATACCGTGCGGACCATCGCCTCGGCGGCATTGTCGCTCGATGCAGCGGCGGCGCTGGCCCGCCAGAACGGCATGGAGGCCGCCATCCTCTCGGACTCGATCGAAGGGGAGGCCCGCGACGTGGCCCAAGTCCATGCCGCCATGGCGCGTGAAGTCGCGGTGCGCAATCGTCCCTTTGCCAAACCGGTTGTGCTGCTCTCGGGTGGCGAAACCACGGTGACCTTGCGCGGCAAGGGCAGGGGCGGGCGCAATGCCGAATTCCTGCTCGCCTTCGCCATCGCCATCGATGGCAGCGACGGCATCACCGCCCTGGCCGCCGATACCGATGGCATCGACGGCTCGGAAACCAATGCCGGCGCCTTTGCCGACGGCGGAACAGCCATGCGCCTGCGCCGCGCCGGCATCGACCCGCTCGCGGCATTAGCTAACAACGACGCCTATTCGGCCTTCGAGGCCATAGGCGACCTGCTGGTGACCGGTCCGACCGGCACCAATGTCAATGATTTCCGCGCAATTCTGGTGCGCTAGAAAAAATCATACAAATGCCCTTGGCAGACTGGGCCTACCTCTGTTCTATACGCCCGACTTTTCCGGGGAGCGCCGCACCATGGCCAAACGCAGGATCGCCATTATCGGCGTCGGCAAGATCGCACAGGACCAGCACCTGCCGGTGATCGACAATTCCGATGACTTCGAGCTGGCCGCCACCGTCTCGACGCGCGGCCTCAGCCACAATGGCGCGCCGGTGTTCAAGACACCGGGCGAGCTTTACGCGGCCATGCCCGATGTATCGCTGGTATCGATCTGCACCCCGCCCGGCATCCGCCATCAATATGTCCGCGAGGCGCTCGACGCCGGCAAGGATGTGATGATGGAAAAGCCACCGACCACGACGATTTCCGAACTCGACGATCTGATCGCCCATGCAAGGCGGCTTGATCGCGTGCTCTACCAGACCTGGCATTCCCAATATAACGCTGCCGTCGACCGCACCAAGGCGCTGCTGGCCGAGGGGGGCGTCAAATCGGCCCGCATCGACTGGCGCGAAAGCGTGCGCAAATGGCATCCGGGCCAGGACTGGGTCTGGGAGCCGGGCGGGTTCGGCGTCTGCGATCCGGGCATCAATGCCTTCTCGATCTTCACCAAGGTCATGCCGTTCCCGGTCTTCGTCGAAAGCGCCAAGCTGACCTTCCCGGCCAACCGGCAGACCCCTGTCGATGTTGAGATAGGCTTCAAATCCGGCCAGATGCATAAGCCGGCCTTGTCCGCCGGTTTCAACTGGCTCGAGGAATCCGGGGAAGTCTGGACCATCCGCTTCGAGACTGGGACGGGCGACGTCATCAAGCTCGAAGGCGGCGGGCGCTCGCTCACCGTCAATGACCAGCTCGTCCTGCAGCATGGCGATGGCGAATATGCCGCCATGTACGACCACTTTGCCGGCCTTCTGGATCGACACGAAAGCGATGTCGATGCGGCCCCGCTTCGGCTGATGAGCGACGTGTTCCTGATGGGTGCACGCGAGAACGGGCCGGATTTCGAGTGGTAAGTTGAGGCGCGGGACTAACCGCCGTCACCCTCGGGCTTGCCCCGAGGGCGTTGCACTTCCCCATACCCGGCAAGTGTAGAGACCTCGGGTCAAGCCGAGGGTGACGATCGAAGGTGGGGCACCCCTGTCCCCTACTTCCCCGCGTCGGTCAGCGCCTTCAGATCCGCGTCCGACAACTTGAGCCGGACGCCCTTGGCGAGGCTCTTGAGCTGCTCGACTGAGGTTGCCGAAGCGATTGGCGCCGTTACGCCCGGTTGCGCGACGAGCCAAGCCAGCGACACCTCTGCCGGGGTCGCATCGTTGCGCTTGGCCACGACATCGAGTGCATCAAGAATCCGGAAGCCCCTCGCATTGAGATACTTCTCCATCCGCGTGCCGCGCGGACTCTTGGAAAAATCCTTGTCCGAACGATACTTGCCGGTGAGGAAACCTGCCGCCAGGCTGAAATAGGGGATGATGCCGATCTCCTCCTTGATGGCGAGGTCCTGCAATTCGCCCTCGAAGGTCGAACGGTCATAGAGATTGTACTCTGGCTGCTCGGTTTCGTAGCGCGGCAGCGATTTGACCACCGCGGTCTCATGGGCGTCACGGATCATATCAGGGGTGAAATTGGACGAGCCGATCACCCGCACTTTGCCGGATCGGATCAGCAGGTCGAAGGCTTCGAGCGTTTCCTCATGCGGAGTGTCTGGGTCCGGACGGTGGCTCTGGTACAGGTCGATATAGTCGGTCTGGAGCCGAAGCAGGCTGTCTTCTACTGCCTGTTTCACGTAAGCGGCCTTGAGCCCTTTCTTGCCAGGCGCCATCTCCGACCCAAGCTTGGTGAAGATATGCACCGCCTCGCGATTACTACGTGCCTTGAGCCATTCCCCGATCATGGTCTCGGATTTGCCCTTGCCGTAGACATCGGCGGTATCGATGGCGGTAAAACCCTCGTCCACGAAGGCGTCGAGCACCTTGAAGCCGGTGTTCTGGTCGACCGTCCAGCCGAAGACGTTGCCGCCAAAGACCAAGGGTTCGATGACGAGTTCACTGCGTCCGAGCGGGCGGCGGTCCATGATGCTTCTCCAATTGTGTCGTCTGGCTAAACGCCTGCACCGGCATTCGGTTCGCCGGGCGCCACACGCGGCGCACAATAGGCGAGCGCCCTGTTGATGGCATAGAGCGATCCATCGAGCGCGATGTGATTGGCCGGCATGCCCGAGCCCGCCTCAGGTTCGAGATAGGCGACGGCGCCATTGCGTAGATTGTCCAGCACCCAAGAAAAATCGCCGACCAGCTGGGCTCCGTAGGGTTTGGCGGCCTCGGCATCGAAGGAGCGCGTCTCCTTGTCGACGGTGATGGCCCAGCGACCGGCGCTGCCTTCCGGGCGGCTGGTGTGGATGTGGACACCGATGCTGAAATCATCCTCGCAGCGCACGGCGATGCAGGCAAAGACGTCCGGCGTCGAGCCTCGCGCGCAGCCCAGCGTGGCCCGATCGCCCTCGCCCGGCAGCGGCGAATAATGCCATCCGGCCTCCTGGGCGCAGGCCGGGCCGAGCGACAAAGCCAGGACCAGTAGTCCGACCGTCAGTTTTTGGGTTCGATCAAATCCCATTTGTTTCCATAAAGATCTTCGAACACCGCCACCGAGCCGTAGGGCTCGTGCCGCGGCGCTTCGAGGAACTTGACGCCGCGGGCCATCATGGCGGCATGGTCCTTCTGAAAATTGGTGGTGTTGAGAAAGAACATCACGCGCCCGCCACCCTGATTGCCCATGGCGGCGCGCTGCGCTTCGCCATCTGCCTTGGCGAGCAGCAATTGCGCGCCGGAGCGCCCGGGCGGCGCGACCAGCACCCAGCGTTTGCCGCCGCCCATATCGACATCGGCCACGAGGTCGAACCCGACGACGTCGCAATAGAAAGTGATCGCATCATCATAATCTGCGACGACGAGGGCGGCGGTGGCGATGGACTGGGTCATCAGAGCATGGATCACCCCACATGCCCGCTGGTCAAGCCCATTACCAGGGCCGAACGGTTCATTCAAAAACCGTCCATTTCTGTGGAAGGGCATTCTGGTCGCCATCAGATTGACCAAATGGTCAAGTTCCCCCATTGCCATCCCTTGGATTCTAGGCTTTGTTGGCGCCCAAGCTCCGGCCGGAAAGCTGGATGCGTATAAAAAATCGGGAGACAACAATCATGAAATTGATGAAAAGCCTGCTGGCGGCAACCGCCATCCTGGCGCTGGCCGCTGGCGCCGCGCAGGCAAAGCAGCTCGTATTTTGCTCGGAAGCTTCTCCGGCCCACTTCGATCCCGGTCCGACGACCGGTGGTAACGACTTCGACGCGTCCGCGCACACCATGTATGACGGTCTCGCCGCTTTCGTGCCCGGCAGCACCGACGTGGAACCTGGCCTGGCTGAAAGCTGGGACGTGTCCGAAGACGGTCTCGAAATCACCTTCCACCTGCGTCCGGGCGTGAAGTTCCACACCCAGCCCTATTTCACGCCCACGCGTGATTTCAACGCCGACGACGTGCTCTTCTCGTTCGAGCGTCAGTTCAAGGAAGACAATCCGTTCTTCGCATACCTGGCCAACCTGACCTGGGACTACTACCAGGGCATGGACATGCCGCGCTACGTCAAGGAAATCGTCAAGGTCGACGACCTGACCGTCAAGTTCGTCCTGAGCGAGCCCAATGCGCCGATGATCGCGAACCTGGCCATGCCGTTCGCCTCGATCGTCTCCAAGGAATATGCCGATCAGCTCGCTGCTGCCGGTACGCCTGAACTGCTCTCGACCCAGCCGATCGGCACCGGTCCGTTCACCTTCGTCGACTACCAGCTCGACTCGGTGATCCGCTATGCCGCCAACCCGGACTACTTTGGTGGCAAGCCCGCCATCGACGACCTGATCTTCGCTATCACGCCTGACCAGTCCGTGCGTGCGCAGAAGCTGATCGCCGGTGAATGCGACGTCATCCCCTACCCGGCTCCGGCCGACGTTCCTATGCTGCAGGCCAATGAGAACCTGACGGTGCTGGAGCAGGAAGGCCTCAACATCGGTTACATGTCCTACAATGTGACCGAAGCTCCGTTCGACAACGTCAAGGTGCGCAAGGCGCTCTCGATGGCAATCGACAAGCAGGCTATCGTCGACGCCGTGTACCAGGGTGCTGGCCAGGTCGCCAAGAACCTGATCCCGCCCACCATGTGGTCGTACAACAACACTGTCGCCGACGACACCTATGACGTCGAAGGTGCCAAGGCGCTGCTGGCTGAAGCCGGTGTGACCGAACTGACGACCGACCTCTGGGCCATGCCCGTCAGCCGTCCGTACAACCCCAACGCCCAGCGTGTTGCTGAAATGATCCAGGCGGACTGGGCCGCGATCGGCGTCACCGCCAATATCGTGACCTACGAATGGACCGAATACCGCGAACGCGGCAAGGCCGAAGGCCGCAAGGGTCCGTTCCAGATCGGTTGGACCGGTGACAATGGTGATCCGGACAACTTCTTCGCCACCCTGTTCTCCTGCTCGGCTATCGGCGTTTCCAACTACTCGTTCTGGTGCAACGAAGAGTTCGAGGACCTGATCCAGAAGGCCAAGGTCACTGCCGACCCGGCAGAGCGCACGGCTCTCTACGAACAGGCCCAGGTGATCTTCAAGGCGGAAGAGCCCGCTCTGACCCTCGCTCACTCGAAGGTCTTCGTGCCGATGAACAAGCGCGTCACTGGTTTCGTCCAGAGCCCGCTGGGTGACCACGTCTTCGACAATGTCGACGTCACCGAATAACTAGGCTAGGAGGCGCCGGGTCCCGACCCGGCGCCTTCGCTCAAGAACCAGTCCATGATTTCCTACATTTTCCGCAAGTTGCTGCTGATCGTTCCGACCGTCATCGGTATCTCGATCTGCGCCTTCGCCTTTGTACGGCTGCTGCCGGGCGATCCCATCCTCGCCATGGCCGGCGAGCACGGCGTGACGCCTGAGCGCTACGAAATCCTGAAGGAAGCCTTTGGCTACAATCTGCCCATCTGGCAGCAATACCTGAATTATCTCGGCTCCGTTCTGACCGGTGACTTCGGCGTGTCTCTCGGCACCAAGCGCCCGGTTCTGAACGAGTTCCTGACCCTGTTCCCGGCCACGGTCGAACTGGCGCTTTGCGCGATCATCCTGGCGACCGTCGTGGGCGTGCCTGCCGGCGTGCTGGCTGCTGTCAAGCGCGGCTCCTGGCTCGACCAGGGCACCATGGGTGTGGCCCTGACCGGTTATTCCATGCCCATCTTCTGGTGGGGCCTGCTGCTGATCATGTTCTTTTCGGCCTATCTCGGCTGGACGCCGGTTTCGGGCCGCATCGCGCTCAATTTCTTCTTCAGGCCCGTTACCGGCTTCATGCTGATCGACAGCCTGATCTATGGCAATTGGGCGGCCTTCGTATCGGCATTGCGCCACCTGATCCTGCCCACCGTGGTTCTCGCCACCATTCCGCTGGCTGTGATTGCCCGCCAGACGCGATCGGCCATGCTCGAAGTGCTGGGCGAGGACTACGTGCGCACCGCCCGCGCCAAGGGACTTGCGCCCAAGCGCGTCGTCAATGTGCATGCCCTGCGCAATGCCCTCATTCCGGTCGTCACCACGATCGGCCTGCAGGTTGGCGCGCTGATGGCCGGCGCCATCCTGACGGAAACGATCTTTTCCTGGCCGGGCATCGGCAAATGGATGATCGAATCCATTCTCAAGCGCGATTATCCGGTGGTCCAGAGCGGGCTGCTGCTGATCGCGCTGATTATCATGGCGGTCAACCTGATCGTCGATGTTCTCTACGCGGTCATCAATCCGCGCATTCGGGTGCGATGATGACAGACATCCCCAAGACGATCACCATTCCCAAGGGTACCCGCGGCGCCGCCTTCGCCGAGTTCTGGCACTATTTCTCGATGAATCGAGGGGCCGTCATCGGTCTCGCCGTGGTGGCCATATTCATCCTCTTGGCGCTGTTCGCGCCGTGGATTGCGCCCTACGTGCCCGAGCAGCAGTTCCGTGGTTTCGACAAACTTCCCCCATCATGGATGAATGGCGGCAATCCGGCCTACCTGCTTGGTACCGATGAAGTTGGTCGCGATATCCTGTCCCGCCTGATCTATGGCGCGCGCTATTCGCTCTCCATCGGCCTTGTCGTCGTCGCCATTGCCGCCAGCGTCGGCATCGTCCTGGGGCTTCTGGCCGGCTATTTCCGCGGCTGGGTCGATGTCGTGATCATGCGCGTCATGGATATCATCCTGGCCTTCCCGTCCCTGCTGCTGGCGCTCGTGCTGGTAGCCATTCTGGGGCCCGGCCTGCTCAACGCTATGCTCGCTATCGCGCTGGTGCTGCAACCGCACTTTGCCCGCCTGGTGCGCGCCTCGGTCATGGCCGAGAAGAACCGCGAGTATGTCACCTCCGCCAAGATGGCGGGGGCAGGGCATATCCGCCTCATGGGCATAACCATTCTGCCCAATTGTCTGGGGCCTCTAATCGTTCAGGCCACGCTCTCCTTCTCCAATGCCATTCTCGACGCGGCGGCTTTGGGCTTCCTCGGCATGGGCGCACAGCCCCCGACGCCCGAATGGGGCACCATGCTGGCCAAGGGTCGCGAATTCATTTCCAGCGCGCCCTGGATCGTGACCTTCCCCGGCCTGGCCATCCTGATCACCGTGCTCGCCATCAACCTCATCGGCGACGGATTGCGCGATGCGCTCGATCCGAAGCTCAAGAGGAGCTGAGACCCATGGCTCTGCTTGAAATCAAGAATCTCACCGTCGCCTTCGATACCTCCATCGGCCTGTTCAAGGCCGTCGATGGCATCGACGTCTCCGTCGATGCGCGAGAAGTCCTGGCCATTGTCGGGGAATCTGGCTCCGGCAAGTCCGTCGCCATGCTTGCGGTAATGGGTCTTCTGCCCAAGACGGCCACCGTCACTGCCGACAAGATGGAATTCGAAGGGCTCGACCTGCTCGCCATGACGGCGCAGCAGAAGCGCCGGATCATCGGCAAGGACATTGCCATGATCTTCCAGGAGCCGGTGGCGAGCCTCAACCCGTGCTTCACGATCGGCTTCCAGCTCGAAGAAGTGCTGAAGCGGCATATGGGCCTCAAGGGCCGCGCCGCCCGTAACCGCGTTGTCGAACTGCTGGCCCTGGTCGGCATCAAGGATGGGGCCGATCGCCTCGGTGCCTATCCGCACCAGATGAGTGGCGGCCAGTGCCAGCGCGTCATGATCGCCATGGCCATTGCCTGCAATCCCAAGCTGTTGATCGCCGACGAGCCGACCACCGCGCTCGACGTGACCATCCAGAAGCAGATCCTTGATCTGCTGGTGCGGCTGCAGGCCGAGCATGGCATGGGCCTGATCATGATCACCCACGATATGGGCGTGGTGGCCGAGACGGCCGATCGCGTCATCGTGCAATACAAGGGGCATAAGATGGAGGAGGCCGACGTGCTCTCCCTGTTTGAAAACCCCAAATCCAACTACACGCGCGCCCTGTTGTCGGCACTGCCGGAGAACGCGGTAGGTGATCGCCTGCCCACCGTTTCCGATTTCGTCTTCGAACCGGCGCCGGGAGTGCACTGATGGTTGCTCCTGTTCTCGAAGTTCGTCACCTCAAGCGCGATTACGTCAGCGGCGGTGGTTTCCTGCGCCCGGCCAAGATCGTGCATGCCGTCAAGGACGTGAACTTCGTCCTCGAAAAGGGCAAGACGCTGGCCGTGGTGGGTGAAAGCGGCTGTGGCAAGTCGACACTGGCGCGCATGATCACGCTGATCGATCCGGCGACCTCAGGCGAAATCCTCATCGATGGCCTGCCGGTCGACTCCCATCACGTGACCAAAGAGATGCGCCAGAAGGTGCAGATCGTGTTCCAGAACCCCTACGGTTCGCTCAATCCGCGCCAGAAGATCGGTGACGTGCTGGCAGAGCCGCTATTGCTCAACACCGGCATGAACGCCGCCGAACGCCGCGACAAGGCAATGGCCATGTTGATCAAGGTTGGCCTGGGGCCGGAGCACTTTAATCGCTATCCGCACATGTTCTCGGGCGGCCAGCGCCAGCGTATCGCCATCGCCCGCGCGCTGATGCTCAATCCGAGCTTCCTCGTGCTCGACGAGCCGGTGTCTGCGCTCGACCTCAGCGTCCAGGCCCAGATCCTCAATCTGCTCAAGGATTTGCAGGACGAGTTCGGGCTCACCTATGTGTTTATCAGCCACGATCTCAGCGTCGTGCGCTATATCGCCGATGAGGTGATGGTCATGTATTTCGGTGACGTCGTCGAGCATGGCTCGCGCGATGCTGTGTTCGGCAATCCCCAACACAGCTATACGCGGACCCTGTTTGCCGCGACGCCGAAATCGGACGTGGACAGCATCAAGGCGCGCCTGGCCAAGAAGGTCGCGCTGGCGGGCTAGCTCCCCGTTCGCCGGTCGTTTGGGGGAAGTTGCCAAATAGGCGGTCGTCACCCTCGGGCTTGTCCGAGGGCATTGCACTTTCTCTTTCTAGGCAAGTGAAGAGCCTTCGGGTCAGGCCCGAGGGTGACGAGCGGTGGTGGTGCAGCGAGCGGCGCGCTACCCGTCTCGCGCGGCCGTTGGTCTACGTCACGACGCTTTGCGCCAGCTTTGCGCGCCGAGGAACGCTTCGAGATCGGTCGCGCTGAGCGGCCGCGAAAACGCGTAGCCCTGCAGGATATCGCAGCCGAGGTCGCGCAAGATGGCTGCGTGCTCCATCGTCTCGACGCCCTCGGCGATGACCTCGATCCCCATCGACTTGCCGATATCGACGATCGACATCAGCAATTGCCGCTGCGCCGCGTCGGTCAGGATCGGGTGCACCAGCTGGCGGTCGATCTTGAGGCGCTTGGGGCGCAGCTTTTGCAGCGACACGATCGAGGCATAACCGGTGCCGAAATCGTCGATCTCGACATCGATGCCCAGATCCTTGATCTGGTCGATGTTCCAGCCGACGATAGCATCGCCCTCGTCGAGATAGATGGATTCCACCAGCTCGAACGATATGCGGCCCGGAGCGATATCGAGCTGCTTGAGGCCGGTGATCAGGTCTTCGTCATGCAACCGCCGCAGCGAGACATTGACCGAGGCGCGCGGTACCCCGAGCCCCATGGCCTCCCAACGATCGAGCGCGGCCAGCGATTGTTCGAGAATGAGGCGGTCGATGGTCGAGACCACGTTGAGCTCTTCGGCGATGGGCAGGAAACTGTCCGGCGCCTTGATGCCCTGGACCGGATGGCGCCAGCGCGCCAGGGCCTCGACGCCGACCACGTCGAGCGTGTGCGCATCGAACTGGGGCTGGTAATAGGCGACGAATTCGTCCCGTTCGAGACCATTGAGGATCTCGTCGGCCACCCGTTTGGTGTTAACCACCTCGGCTTGCAGCACGTCTGAGAAAAACTCGTGGCGATTGCGGCCGCGGCCCTTGGCCCGGTAGAGCGCGATATCGGCATTGATCAGCAGGCGTTTGACGTCGATGGCGACTCCGCGCTCGGCGGCAATGCCGATGCTGACCCCGAAGCGGCATTCATGCCCCTCATAGGTTGCCGGCTGGCGCATCTGGCGCACCACCCGCTCGGCCAGCGCGCCGAGATAATTGTCGCCATCGCTGGCACTGGTCAGCACCACGAATTCATCACCGCCGATGCGCGCGACGAAGTCGGCGTCGCGGCAGTTGGCGCGTAGCACCGTGCTGGCGTGGATGAGCATGGCGTCGCCGGCGGCATGGCCCAGCGTATCATTGATCTGCTTGAAGCGGTCGAGGTCCATATGCAGCAGGGCGATGCTGCCGGTATTTTCGAACCCGGTCGCGGCGTGGCGCTTGAGTTCCTCGTCCAGATAGCGGCGGTTAGGCAGTCCGGTCAGGCTATCGTGCAATGCTGTGTGCTCGATGCGGACGCGGGCAATTTCGAGTTCGCGATTGCGCGCCTCGGTAAGAAGGTTAGCGCGCCGCAGCTCCTCGCTATGGGCTGCGTCGGCAGTGACGTCCCAATTGACGCCCAGGATTTTGGGATTGCTGCCCGGATCGGCATAGACCGAGCCGATGGTACGGATGTGGCGTATCTCCCCATTGGGATGGAGGGCCCGAAACTCGGACTGGTAGCGCCCGGTGCGGATGCCATCGGCGAAATCCTGGTCTGCGCGAGCGAAATCGTCGGGATGCAGGGCTGCACGCCAATCCTCGTAACCGCGTTTCCCGCCATCCGCCGGCAGGCCATAGAGCTCATTCATGCGGTCGTCCCACACCAGCTCGCTGGTGACGGTATCCATTTCCCAGACCCCGACCTTGGACGTATCCAGCGCCAGGCCAAGCCGGCGCGACAGGCGCGCCAGATCGGCCTCGCGGGCCTTGAGCTCGCGGAAATGCTGCTGCCGCTCGCCCATCAGGCGTCCGGTAATGACGATAGGAACCAGGATCAGCGCCCCGGCAATGATCGTCGCGATGCGCAGAAACCAGGCATTGGTCTGTGCCGCGCCCCAGCCGCCATTGGGCACGGCGGAAATCTGCCAGGAGCCCGCGGGAAGCACTACGTCGGCCGTCACCGGGTTCTGGTCGGACAGGTCGTCGCCAAAGAATATGCGGCCGGCGCCGCCGGTGCCGTCCTTGCCAGAGATGGAAATGTTGATGGTCGAAGACCGATCGAGAAGGCCGCTATCGGCATAGAGGCGGCCGGCATCGACGACGGCCGAGATGACGCCCCAGAAGACCTGCCCTGTCGGGGTATCGGTATAGACCGGGAAACGACCGACAAAGCCGCGCCCACCTTGAACCAGATCGACCGGCCCGGCTAGCACCAGCTTGCCGCTATCGCGGGCCCTCAGCACCGCGTCGCGCTGCGCGTCATTGGCGCGATAGTCGAGGCCAATCGCCCGCTCATTGCCCACCAACGGATAGGTCATGGTGATGACGAGATCGGGCGCCGCGGCGATCGACCGAAGCTGGCTCTGCTCCTCGAACAGGTTCGAGACCAAAGCGGAAAAGCGCTCCTGGTTCATCGCTGGTTCGGTCGAGATGGTGGAAACCAGCCCGCGGACCAGTTGGATATTGCTGTTGATATTACCTTCGAGCTTGGCGCGGATCAGAGCCACCTCGGCCAGGACGCTGGCGCGCATACGTTCCTCGTTGAGGATCGCGCTCTGCCGGTCAAGGAATACGCCGCCAGCGATCAGCACGGCCAGGGCGAGCAGCGCCGGCAACACAATTGGCTTGAGCCAGCCGAAGCGATTGTCGGGCATATGGGTTGAGTTGGAAGTCACCGATCCACCAGTCTCCGCCAGCCTTCTGGCCGCGTCGCATGATCCTGGGGTTCAAGGGGTTTATGTTTGACTTAAGAACATAAGCCAGGTCGCCGCTTGGTTAGCGTCTACCTAACGAACGGCTGCCGTTTCGATCAGGCTGACACCCGCCGCTTCGCACAGGACACGGAACCGCTCCGACGGACAGAAGTCGGTAACAAAGCTGCCGAGCTGATCGACGCGAGCAATGCGCACCGGGGCCGAGCGTTTGAACTTGCCCTGATCGGCCACCAGGATCACATGCCTTGCATTGGCGATGATGGCCTGCGCCACGGTTACCTCGCGATAGTCGTAGTCGAGCAGTGCCCCATCCTCGTCGAGCGCCGAGGCGCCGATCACCGCATAATCGACCTTGAACTGGCTGAAAAAGCCCGCCGCCGCCTCGCCGACAATACCGCCATCGGATGGGCGGACGATGCCGCCGGCAATCACCACTTCAAAGCGCGGATAGACCCGCATGCGGTTGGCGACATTGATATTGTTGGTGACGACCAGCAGGCCCGAGTGATCGAGCAGCGCCTGGCTAACGGCTTCGGTCGTGGTGCCGATATTGATGAACAGCGAGGCGTCGTTGGGGATCAGCGCCGCAGCCGCCGCCCCGATGGCATCCTTGGCTTCGGCCGCAATCCGGCGCCGCGCTTCGTATTCAAGGTTTTCGACGCCGGAGGGCAGGGTGGCGCCGCCATGCAGGCGTGTCAGCAGGCGCTGATCGCAAAGCGCGTTCAAGTCCTTGCGAATGGTCTGGACCGACACACCGAAGTGGAGCGACAGCTCATCGACCATGACCCGGTTCTGCGCCCGGGCCAATTCGAGAATAGCCTGGTGCCGTTCGGTCGTGTCGCTCATGACTCGCTTTCGTTTTGCGCCAGTCTAGGGCGAAACGAAAGCGCGGGAAAGCGTCAGACCTCTTCGAGCTCGATCAGCGTGCCGTCGAAATCCTTCGGGTGCAGGAACAGCACCGGCTTGCCATGAGCGCCAGTCTTGGGCGTGCCATCGCCGAGAACGCGGGCTCCACCGGCGGTGAGCGTGGCGGAGGCGGCCAGAATGTCAGGCACCTCGAAACAGATGTGATGCATGCCGCCAGCGGGGTTCTTGGCGAGGAAGGCGGCAATGGGCGACGCCTCGCCCAGCGGTTCCAGCAGTTCAACCTTGGTATTGCCGGTCTCGATGAAGACCACGGTGACGCCGTGTTCCGGCAGGGGTTGAGGCTGGCCGACATGGGCGCCGAGCAGATCGCGGTATTTCGCCGAGGCGACCGCGAGGTCGGGTACGGCGATGGCGATGTGATTGAGGCGGCCGATCATGGGAACGTCACTTCCGCCTGCGCCGCAAGTGTTAGGAACTCGACATACCAAAGCTCGCTCGTTGTCATCCATATGTCGAAGCGGGTGACACCATTTTTGGTAATTGTATAGGCGCGCGAAATAACCGCTGGCTCCGTCGCAGCAATGCTGGTGTGGAATTTGTCCTGACCAGCACAAACAGCGAAGGCCGATACACCCGAAAAGATCAGTGTGCACGATTGCTCAGCTAGCCCGTCCTTACCCGTGAGGTTCCAGCTAATGTCGCCGAGTTCAATTTCCAGGCGGTGGCTTTCTACATCGTACGATACAGCAATGACGTCGGCATCGTGCAGATCGGCAAGATTCTGCAGGAATTTCGCCGGATCTTGGATTGCAGTAACCATCATCGATTGCTCAGCCTTCCTTCGATTTGGCTCAGCACCGAGAATGCAGCGCTCAACACATTGGTGCCAGGCCCAAAAATGCCGGCGACGCCGGCGTCGAACAGGAAGTCGTAATCCTGTTCGGGGATGACGCCGCCGACGATGACGGTGACGTCGCCCAGTTCACGGTCGCGCAGCGCTTCGATCAGTTCCGGTACCAGCGTCTTGTGGCCGGCGGCGAGCGATGAGACGCCGACGGCATCCACCTTGAGGTCGTCGACATGGGCGGCGACTTCCGGCGCGGTCTCGAACAGGTCGCCCATATGGACGACAAAACCCAGATCGGCAAAGGCTGACGCGATGACCTTGGCACCGCGATCGTGGCCGTCCTGGCCCATCTTGGCGATGAAGATGGAGGGCGCGCGACCGCGCGCGGCCTTGAACGCATCGATACGGCCGACAATCGAGGAAAATTCCGGATCGTCGCCATAGCCGCCGGCATAGACGCCGGAGATGACGCGGGTGATGGCCGAGTGGCGGCCGAACACGTCTTCCATGGCCGAGGAGATTTCGCCTAGCGTGGCGCGGGCGCGGGCGGCTTCTATGGCGGCTTCGAGCAGGTTGCCTTCATCCTTGGCGGCGAATTCGCGCAAACCCGCCAGCATCTGCTGGCACTTGACCTCATCGCGGCTGGTGCGAATGCGCTGCAACAGGGCAATCTGCTCGGCCCGCACCTTGGCGTTGTCGATCTCGCGCACATCGATGGCGTCCTCGACGTCGAGCCGGTATCGGTTGACCCCGACAATCACGTCTTCGCCACGATCGACCCGGGCCTGCCGCAGGGCAGCGGCCTTTTCGATATCGAGCTTGGGGCCGCCGGACTGCACCGCCTTGGTCATACCGCCCTGCGCCTCGGCCTCGCCGATCAGCTTTTTGGCCTCCTCGACCAATTGGCTGGTCAGCGCCTCGACATAGTAGGAGCCGCCGAGGGGATCGACGACGTCGGTGATGCGCGATTCATGCTGCAGGATGAGCTGGGTATTGCGGGCGATGCGGCTGGAAAATTCGGTCGGCAGGGCGATAGCCTCGTCGAACGAATTGGTATGCAGCGACTGGGTGCCGCCCAAAGTCGCTGCCAGCGCCTCGATGGTGGTGCGCACGATATTGTTGTGCGGGTCCTGCTCTGTCAGCGAAACGCCCGAGGTCTGGCAATGGGTACGCAGCATCTTGGAGCGCGCGTCCTTTGCCCCCAGCCCGGTCATGATTTCGCTCCACAACTGACGGGCAGCGCGGAGCTTGGCGACTTCGAGGAAGAAGTTCATGCCGATGCCGAAGAAGAAGCTCAACCGGCCGGCAAAGGCATCGATATCGAGGCCCCGGGCTTGGGCGGCGCGGACATATTCCATGCCATCAGCCAGCGTATAGGCCAGCTCCTGCACGGCGGTCGCCCCGGCCTCGTGCATGTGATAGCCCGAAATCGAGATCGAGTTGAACTTGGGCATGTGCCGCGCCGTGTGGGCGATGATGTCGCCGACGATCCGCATACTGGGCTCGGGCGGATAGATATAGGTATTGCGGACCATGAACTCCTTGAGAATGTCGTTCTGGATCGTCCCCTCGAGCTGACCCTGGCTCACCCCCTGCTCTTCCGCCGCGACGATGAACATCGCCAGTACGGGGATCACCGCCCCGTTCATGGTCATGCTCACACTCATCTGATCGAGCGGAATGCCGTCGAACAGGATCTTCATGTCCTCGACGCTGTCGATCGCCACGCCCGCCTTGCCGACATCGCCGATCACCCGCGGATGGTCTGAGTCATACCCCCGATGAGTGGCCAGATCGAAGGCCACCGACAGCCCCTTCTGCCCCTTCTCCAGCGCCTGGCGATAGAAGGCATTACTCTCCCGCGCCGTCGAAAACCCAGCATATTGCCTTATGGTCCAGGGCCGATTGGCATACATCGTCGCTCGCACGCCCCGGGTGAACGGCTCGGCCCCCGGGATTTCGGCATCGTCACCGAAATAGACGGGCTGGACGGGGATGCCGCCATAGTCGCGATCGAGGGACGACAATGGGACGTCGCGCAGTTCCTTCTGGGCGAGAGCGGCCCAATGGGCGAAGTTCGGCTTGTCGCTCATCACACCGCCTCGAACTCGACCATGACCTGGTCCACCGCCAGCACGGCACCGGCCGACACATGCACCTTGCTCACCCGCGCCCGCTTCTGCGCCTTGAGCACGTTTTCCATCTTCATCGCCTCGACCACGGCCAGCACCTGCCCGTCCTCGACGATCTCGCCCTCAACCACGTCCACCCGCACCACCTGCCCCGGCATCGGGCACAGCAGGAACCGGCTCATGTCCGGCGGCACCTTGACCGGCATCAGCGGCAGCAGGTCAGCGACATGCGGCTGCAGTACCATCACTTTGAAATCTGCACCGCCATGCCTGATTCGGTATCCGCTGGCCGTCTTTTCGACCTTGAGAACAAATCTACGGCCCGGCCTATCCGCCCACGTGAGCGTGGCCAGTCGCATCGTTTCGCTCCAGGTGACCATCGCTGAGAGTGCAGGCTGGTTCTTGTCAGTGCGACTGACCTGCCATCGGCGATTCACGGCTAAATACTCGACAACAAGATCGAAGCGATCACCGGCCAGCACGATCGCCAGCGCAAAATAGGTTTGCGGGCCCCTAAACCATCTATCCTCCGGCGCGATCTGATTAAGCTGCTTTTGGCCGTACAAAAGCGCGGCTGCGGCCGCGACACGCTCGATCTCGGTTGCGTTCAGCGTTGCACCTTGGAACCCCTCCGGAAATTCCTCGGCAATGTAACCCGTCGTCAGCTGCCCCTCGCGGAACCGCTCCTGGTCCATCACCGTCGACAGGAACGGCAGGTTATTGCCTACCCCTTCGACCTCAAAGCTGTCCAGCGCCGTTGCCATGGCGTCGATCGCCTCGAGCCGCGTCGACGCCCAGGTGCAGAGCTTGGCGATCATCGGATCGTAGAAGGTGGAAATCTCCCCGCCCTCGAACACCCCGGTATCGTTGCGCACCGCCATATCAGGGCTGGCGAATTCCTCCGGCGGACGATAGCGCGTCAGCCGCCCGGTCGAGGGCAGAAAATTGCGATAGGGGTCCTCGGCATAAAGCCGGCTCTCCATCGCCCAGCCGTTGAGCTGCACCTCGTCCTGCGTCAGCGGCAGCGCCTCGCCATTGGCCACGCGGATCATCAGCTCCACCAGGTCGAGCCCGGTGATCAGCTCGGTCACCGGATGCTCCACCTGTAGCCGCGTGTTCATTTCGAGGAAATAGAAGTTCCGCTCGCCATCGACGATGAACTCCACCGTGCCCGCGCTGGTGTAACCCACCGCCTTGGCCAGCGCGACCGCCTGTTCGCCCATCGCCCGCCGCGTCGCCGCGTCGAGAAATGGCGAGGGCGCCTCCTCGATGACCTTCTGGTTGCGGCGCTGAATCGAGCATTCGCGCTCGTTGAGATAGAGCACGTTGCCGTGTTGGTCGCCGATGAGCTGGATTTCGATATGGCGCGGCTCGGTGACGAATTTTTCGATGAAGATGCGATCATCGCCGAACGACGACGCGGCCTCGGACTTGGAGCGTTCGAAACCCTCGCGTGCCTCGGCATCATTGTGGGCAATGCGCATGCCCTTGCCGCCACCGCCGGCCGAGGCCTTGATCATGACCGGATAGCCGATGGACTTTGAGATCGTGACGGCGTGCTCGGCGTCGTCGATCAGGCCCATATGGCCGGGCACGGTCGAGACCCCCGCTTCAGCCGCCAGTTTCTTGGACGTGATCTTGTCGCCCATCGCCTTGATGGCTTTCACCGGCGGCCCGACAAAGATGATCCCGGCTGCTTCCAGCGCCTCGGCAAATTTCGGGTTTTCCGACAGGAAGCCATAGCCGGGATGGACGGCCTGCGCGCCGGTCTGCTGGCAGGCGGCGATGATCTTGTCGATCTGGAGGTACGAGTCCTTGGCCGATGAGGGCCCGATATGGACTGCCTCGTCGGCCATGCGCACATGCAGGGCCTCACGATCGGCATCGGAATAGACCGCTACGGTAGCAATGCCCATGCGCTTGGCCGTCTTGATGACACGGCAGGCGATTTCGCCGCGGTTGGCGATGAGGAGTTTGGTGATCATATCAAAACACAATCAAAAGGAACGCTGCTGTGCTTGCGACAACCGACACAGCAACAGAATTGATGACAATTCGTTCGCGCGATTTGAAAAGAGGCTGGGCCGCCAACTTGACAATCTTGGCGTTGACCAGCTCTCTCCGGTCTTGGTCTTTGGCCTTTACAGCTGCCATAAGAGCCGCCGAAAGGTCGTGATATTTGGTCTCGATCCTGAGGTTCCAGAAGCCAAGCAGCAGTGATGCAAGACCTGCAACAAGACCAGCAGCGACACCTAGCTTCTCTACGGTGGAAAAAATGTCCGGCTTGTCGATCACCGTACCCACGAAGTTGACGAGTAAAAATAGTAGGGCCGCTGTGCCAGCTATCATTTGCTTGGCGGTAGAAATTCGTCCGGCACCGAAGCTCTCTAGATAGGCCATGATCGGCGCAAGATCGTATCGAGAGACGTCTTTTTCGTCGGCCATGCTCACCCCCTCACAGCGGAATGTTGTCGTGCTTCTTCTTGGGCATGGCGTGCTGCTTGTGCCGCAGCGTCGAGAACGCCCGGATCACCCGCCGTCGCGTGCCGTGCGGCATGATCACGTCGTCGATGAAGCCGCGTTCGGCTGCCACGAATGGGTTGGCGAACCGTGCCTCGTAGTCCGCCGTGCGCTGGGCGATCTTGTCCTTGTCACCCAGTTCCGAGCGATAGAGGATTTCCGTTGCGCCCTTGGCGCCCATCACGGCGATTTCGGCGGAGGGCCAAGCGTAGTTCACGTCGGCCTTGATGTGTTTGCTCGCCATCACGTCGTAGGCGCCGCCATAGGCTTTGCGGGTGATGACGGTGACCAGCGGCACGGTGGCTTCCGCATAGGCGAAGAGGAGCTTCGCGCCATGCTTGATGATGCCGCCATATTCCTGCGCCACGCCAGGCAGGAAGCCGGGCACGTCGACAAAGGTCAGGATGGGGATTTCAAAGCTGTCGCAGAAGCGGATGAAGCGAGCGGCTTTCTTGGAGGCGTTGATATCGAGGCACCCGGCCAGCACCAAAGGCTGGTTGGCGACGACGCCGACGGGATGACCGTCAAGACGGATGAAGCCACATAGGATATTGCCGGCGTGATCCTTCTGGATTTCGAGGAAGTCACCCTCGTCGGCGACCTTCTCGATCACCTCGCGCATGTCATAGGGCTTGTTGGCGCTGTCGGGGATGATGGTGTCGAGGCTGGCATCGCCGCGGTCGATCGGATCGTGGCTGGGCAGGCGCGGCGGCTTCTGACCGGCGGCGAGGGGCAGGAAGCCGAACAGGCGCCGGACTTCGAGCAGGGTCTCGATATCGTTGTCGAAGGCGGCGTCGGCCACCGAGGAAATCTTGGTGTGGGTCGAGGCGCCGCCGAGTTCTTCCTGCGTAACCGTCTCATTCGTAACGGTTTTCACGACGTCAGGTCCGGTCACGAACATGTAGCTGGTGTCTTTGACCATGTAGATGAAGTCGGTCATGGCGGGGGAATAGACCGCGCCACCGGCGCAGGGGCCCATGATGACCGAGATCTGCGGCACCGCGCCGGACGCCTGCACATTGCGCCAGAATACGTCGGCATAGCCGCCCAGCGAGGCTACACCCTCTTGGATGCGCGCGCCGCCGGAATCATTGAGGCCGATGACAGGCGCACCGTTCTGCAGCGCCAGGTCCATGATTTTGCATATTTTTTTGGCGTGGGTCTCGCTGAGCGAGCCGCCGAAGACCGTGAAATCCTGGCTGAATACATAGACCAGCCGTCCCTCGATCGTGCCCCAACCGGTAACGACGCCGTCGCCGGGAATAATGGTCTCGGCCATGCCGAAATCCACCGCCCGGTGGGTGACGAACATGTCGTATTCTTCAAAGCTGCCCGGATCGAGCAGCACATCGAGACGTTCGCGCGCGGTGAGCTTGCCCTTGCCATGCTGGGTATCGATGCGCCGCTGCCCGCCGCCAAGCCGAGCTTGCGCGCGCTTTTCTTCCAGCATGCTGATGATTTTCTGCATGCACACCTCCGGTTTGCTGCGGTCAGACTAGCGCCTTGCCCACAATTGCCCAAGACGGCAAAGAGCGCGGCTGTTACAATCACACAAACTCAAACCTGTGATATTGTGGAGTTGTGAATATGGCGGCGCGCAAGATCTTTGCCGGTGCCCGTTTGCGGGCGCTGCGCAACCAGCACAAGCTGACCCAGGGCGAGCTGGCGGCGCGGCTTGATATTTCCGCCTCTTACGTCAACCAGCTCGAATCCAACCAGCGGCCACTGACCGCCTCGGTGATGCTGGCGCTGGCCGATGGCTTCAACCTCGACCTCAGCGAGTTGATGACCGATGCCTCCGACCGGCTGGTGGCTGATCTGCGCGAGGCGTTGGCCGACCCGGTCTTCGGCGAAGGGGTGCTCAACCTGCAGGAGCTCAAGACCGTGGCGTCCAACGCGCCTGACATGGCGCGGGCCATGCTGCAGCTCTACGAGAGCTACCGCAAAAGCAATGAGCGGCTGGCCAGCGTCGATGCCGTGCTGACGCGCGATCCGCAGGCGGGCATGCAGACGGCCTATGAGGAAGTGCGCGACTTCTTCCACTATGCCGACAACTATATCGATCCGCTCGATCGCGCGGCCGAGGCCCTGGCGGGCGAGCTGGGGGAGTTCGGTCAGGATCGGCTGGCGCGGTTGATCGCCTATTGCGGCGAGGCGCATGACCTGCGGGTGGTGCTGACCGCGCCGACGCGACCTGATCTCATCAAGGATTACGACCGCTCGACACGGACGCTCGCCATCAATGCGCGGCTGGAGCCGGCGACGCAATTTTTCCAGATCGCCGGGCATCTGGCCGGCATGGAACAGACAACGCTGCTGGGACAGCTTCTAGACGCGGCCAGTTTCAAGACCGCCGAGGCTCGCTCGATCGCGCGCATGGGGCTGAGCAATTATTTCGCTGGCGCGCTGCAAATGCCCTACGGCGCCTTTCTCAAGGCGGCAGAGGCGCATCGCTATGATATCGAGGAGCTTGGGCACCTGTTCGGCGCCAGTCTCGAACAGGTCGCCCATCGCCTCTCCACCATGCAGCGGCCGCGGGAGCGCGGCGTGCCGTTCTTTTTCGCACGGGTGGATGCGGCAGGGACAATTACCAAGCGGCACTCGGCGACGGCATTGCAATTTGCCCGCTTCGGCGGCGCCTGCCCGCTGTGGAACGTGCACCGGGCCTTCGAAGCGCGGGGCGAGATTATCCGGCAACTGGCCGAGACGCCTGACGGCAATCGCTATTTGTGCCTGGCCTGGTCGGTCGAGAAGCGCAGCGGCGGCTATCACGGCACAACGCGGCGCTATGCCTATGCCCTGGGTTGCGAAATCAGCCACGCCAACCGCACGGTTTATGGCAACGATATCGACGTCGCCCGCGCCAGCTTCAACCCTATCGGCATCTCTTGCCGCATCTGCGAGCGCCGGGCCTGCCCGCAACGCTCGGTGCCGCCGCTAGCAGCAACGATCAGCGTCCCTGCCGATCGGCGCTCCATTGTGCCCTACGAAATAGGTTAGCCCCGCGCTCAGAGCGCGGGGCCGTGTCATCAGGCGGGAGGTCAGGCAGCGCCGACGACATAGTCCTTGATGAGCTTTTCGTTCTTGGCATTTTCAAGGCGGGTCAGCGCCTCGCGGGCCTGCCGGTCGTCCATGCGGTACTTGACCAGGTTGACCAGGCTGCCGCCGAGCCAGAGCACACCCATGCCCCAATAGCCCTTGGTCGAGAGGTCGACCGGCGCCAGCCACAGCGAGATGCAGAGCAGGGCGACGGCGGCGATGACGGAAGCGGCGTTGAAGACGACGTAAGTGCTGTTGGTATTGTCGTTCATTTCAAAATCTCCAGTGTGAGGGTGCGTTTCAGTCGGGTCTATTCGTTGGTCTTGGGCGCTTGGGCGGCCTTGAGGCGGGCGAGGATGTCGCCGCCGGTGACGCGGGTGCGGTCGCCATAGCCGGCCTGGGCCAGCCGGTCGCGGACCGAGGCGCCGTTGAGGCCGGCGTCGATTTCGTCGAGCACGTCGCTCTCTTCGAGCGGATCGTCCTGGTTCATCACCCGCTTGATCAGCGCCTCGGCATCCTGCATGGCGGTGCTGTTGCCGATCGAGCGATTGAGGCTGCGCTGGGCGCGGCGCTCGGCATCGATGGCCCGGGCGCTGATCATGCCCTGGCGCAGATCGATCAGCCGGCGATTGGCCTTGGCGACGGAGGCCTGGGTGCGCACGACGCGCTGAACCAATTGGGCACAGGTGGCCTGGCGAACGGCGCGCTCATTGGTCAATTCGGCGATGGCGGCGGCAGCTTCCGCCGCCAGTTCGTCCTGCCCATCGGCAAGGGCCAGGCTGGTGCGGCGTTCGAGATCGCCGATTTCCTGGTCGAGGCGGGCGACGTGCCGCTCTTCGTTGCGCTGGCGGATGATGAGGCTCGCCAGCGTATTCTTGGCGCCGCCGAGACCTGCATGGGCCTCGCGGACCTTCTGCTCGATGAGGTCGATGGCGAAGTGGTCGGTCAGCGCCTCATCGGCCCGGGCGCTGGCGCCGGTCATCAGGGTCTTGAGTACGTTAAACATCGGGATCGTCTCCTCGACAGCGTTATTGAACGCCGTTCACAATCTCGTTGTAGCAGGTTCTGAACGACGTTCAATAGAAAAAATGAACGGCGTTTAAAATAGTTGTCAGGCGATGGCCTGATGCCATATCTCTCGAAGGGGAGTGTTCACTTTGGGCGCTTTCGGTTCAGCCGTCCCACCCTGAATGTCATTCCAGCGCAGGCCGGAATCACGCACAGTGAATGTTGGTTCGACCTCAGGATGGATCCCGGCCTCCGCCGGGGTGACACCGCGAATATCAAGCGCCCCAAGTGAACACTGCCCAAAGGGGCGAGGAGTCGGTGGAGCCATGATTTTGGCAATGGGACCTTCGTTACCCCTGGGCAAAGGCCTTGATGTGAATATCGATGAGGTCATGGACGACGACGCCGATATCGCGATCCATCACCAGCGCCAGCCGGCCCGAATTCTGCAGCGAGGAGACGCTGTGAATACTGGCGAAGACCAGTTGCGCCGCGTGAGCGGCCTGTTGCGGGTTGGCGGTGGGCCGGATCTGCATGAAGCAGGCGGCCAGGATGCGAAGCAGGCCGGAAATGGTATCGACATACCATTGCGGCACGGCCACGCCTTCGGCGCGGCGGAATTCGAATAGCGCGTTCCAGAGGTTGGCATTGTCACGCAGGAAGCCGAGAAAGGCGTCGGCGTAACTGTGCAGCATCCGGCGCGGATCGTCGCTGCGTTCGGCTGCGGCAAAGGCCTCGCCGAGTGCCTTGAGCGTGCCGCCATTGACCGCGGTGACGATGTCGTCGAGGTCTTTGAAATGGTTATAGAGCGTGCCCGGCGTATAGCCGATCGCAGCCGACAACGCGCGCGCCGACAGTTTGTCGACGCCCTGCGTAGCGATCATCTGGCGGGCGGCCTCGATCACCAGTTCGACCAGCTCTTCCCGCGAATGATCGGCGCGCCGTGCCATGGGTAACTCCGTATTGAACGGCGTTCAGTTACGCCCCGAATGGGGCACTGGCAAGGCTCAGGCCGGATCGAAGTCGGTCGGGCGGGCGGTGACATCGACCATGCCAGCGGCAAAGCGCTGCGCGTTGCGCACGTAGCGGTCGGCTGAGGCGCGCAGTTTCTCGACGCCCTCGGCATCGATCTCTCGCACCACCTTGCCCGGCGCGCCCAGCACCATGGAATTGTCGGGGATGACTTTGTTTTCGGTGATCAAAGCGCCGGCGCCGATCAGACAGTTCCTGCCGATCCTGGCGCCGTTGAGCACTGTGGCCCCCATGCCAATCAGGGTATTGTCGCCAATGGTGCAGCCATGGACGATGGCGCCGTGGCCGATCGTGCAATTTTCGCCGATGACGAGCGGGTAATCGGTATCGGTGTGGAGGACGCAGTTCTCCTGCACATTGGTGCGGGCGCCGATGCGGATGGCTTCGATATCGCCGCGCGCCACCACGCCGAACCAGATGCCGACCTCGGCTCCGACCCAGATGTCGCCGACCAGCACGGCAGTGGGGGCGATCCAGCCGACATCGGGGTGAATGTCGGGGGCGATGCCATCGAGGGCGTAAAGGGGCATGGACGTCTCCTCATCGTATTTGTGCGCTTTATCTTCTTCACCTCTCTCTGGGGGAGAGGTCGACCCTCTTGGGTCGGGTAAGGGGGCCTTTGCCAAACACCTCACCCAGTAAAGGCCCCCTCACCGTCGGCTCCGCCGCCGACCTCTCCCCCGTAGGGGGAGGTGAAGAGGGGATCAACCCCATAGGCCTGCCGCATCTCGGCGATCTCGGCCAGTGTGGTTTGGAACAGGCTCCAGTTATCGCGATCGGCGATGGGTGCCCAGATGGCTTCGACCTCGCCGATCAGCATGGTGCGGGGTGTGTTGCGGGTGAAATAGGGGTGGGTGAGATTGACGTCGTCCGCGGGTCCGAATTGTTCGAGCGCATCGGCCACCGGGCGGAAGGCCTCCCGCGCATAGTATTCCGCCGATAGACTGCGGGCGGCGCGCTCGGCGCTGAGACTGCCACCACGCCAGTCGAAGAAGAACTGCTCATAGGGCGCCTTGCTGGTGGACAGGAAGCCGAACAGCGTCGTGACGAAGGCGCTGTCGGTTTCCACGTCCCGCGGCTTGAGGCCGAGGCGGCGCAGCATCTGGCGCGGCAGCTCGGCGCGGAATTCCGGCCAGATGGTATTGAGTGCCGGCTCCAGCTTTTCGATGCTCGACAGAGGAAGCAGGCACTCGGCCAAGCGGGTCAGGTTCCACGCGAGCGTGTCGGGTTGACGGCCAAAGCTATAGAGGCCGGTTTCGTCGAAATAGGCGGCGGTGAA
This sequence comes from Devosia lacusdianchii, assembly GCF_022429625.1. Lineage (NCBI taxonomy): Bacteria > Pseudomonadati > Pseudomonadota > Alphaproteobacteria > Hyphomicrobiales > Devosiaceae > Devosia > Devosia lacusdianchii. Next base: position 286,346 of record NZ_CP092483.1, read on the forward strand.
GTCAGGGTCGTAGATCGGCAGGAAGCGCCACGGACCGTAGTCGAAGCTCTCACCGGTAATGTTGATATTATCCGTGTTCAGCACCCCGTGGACAAACCCAGCTGCAGTCCATTGCGCGCCGAGCCGGGCAACGTTTTTGACGACCGCTTCGAGGAAGGCGGTGGGCTTGTCAGGGGCGCTGGCCAGTTCGGGGTAATAATTGGCGATCGCATAGTCGAGCAATTGCGCCAGGCTCTCACTGTCTTCGAGATAGGCCAGACGCTGGAAGGTGCCGATGCGAATATGGCTATGGCTGAGCCGGACCAGCACCGAGGACCTGGTGGGCGATGGTTCGTCGCCGCGATGCAGCGCCTCGCCGGTTTCGATCAGCGAGAAGCTCTTGGAGGTATAGACGCCGAGCGCTTCCAGCATTTCGGTGGCCAGAACCTCGCGTACACCGCCCTTGAGCGTCAGCCGTCCATCGCCGCCGCGCGACCACGGCGTCTTGCCCGAACCCTTGGTGCCGAAATCGAGCAGGCGGCCATCGCTGTGGTCAAAGCCCTGCGCGAACAGGAAGCCTCTGCCGTCCCCGAGGTCGGCATTGTAACTGCGGAACTGGTGGCCGTGGTAGCGCAGGGCCAGAGGTTGCGGCAGCGAGCCGGGCAGGGGTTCGAACCGGCCGAAATGGGCCAACCATTGCTCGTCCGTGAGATCATCGAGCCCCATGCGATGGGCCCAGCGCTGGTCGCGATGACGCAGCACGGTTTTCGGGAAATCGGCGGGTGCGACGCGATCGTAGAAGGCATCGCCCAGCGTCTCGTGCTGGCTTGAGGGTTTGAAGCGAGTCATGGCGTCGGAGGCTAGCATAATGGCGGCCTGCGTGTGCAACCCAGCCCTTCACCATTCCGCCTAGCGAGCCGCAACAAATCGCCCTATATGGAGCGAGATGAAACCCCAGAGTGACATCCTGCGCCTCGCGCCCTTCCAAGCCGTCATCTTCGATATGGACGGCACGCTGCTCGACACCGAAAGCGTCTTCAAGACCATCGTCTACGAGGTGTGCACCGATCTCGGCTTCGAGATGACCGATGCCGTGCACAGCGCCATGGTGGGCTCCAGCCACGAGCGGACCAATCAATTGCTGGTGGAAGCCTATGGCGTCGCCTTTCCCTACACGCAATTCGACGAGCGCTGCCGCATCATGATGCGCAGCCGCAGCCATGACGTGCCGGTGAAGCGTGGCGCCTTCGAGTTTCTGGAAACGCTGCGCGATCGCAATATTCCGATGGCCGTGGCCACGTCCTCGCGTCAGCCCCATGCCCATACCCATCTCGGCGCCGCGGGCCTGCTCGACATGTTCGAGACCATCGTCACCCGTGACGATGTGATCAATCCCAAGCCGCATCCCGAGCCCTACCTGACAGCGGCAAAGCGGCTGGGGATGAACCCGCTGCAGTGCCTGGCGCTCGAAGACAGCCATGCCGGCGTCCGCGCCGCCCATGCCGCGGGCATGCAGACCGTGATGGTGCCTGACCTGGTGCATCCGAGCGACGAAATCCGGGCGCTGGGCATCGCCGTGATGGAAAGTCTCGACCACGTTCGGCTTGCCGCGTTTCCCAAGCTCTGAACGAGCCTAAATGCTGACGGATGCAGAAGCCCCGGTTGCCCGCCGGGGCTTTTTTTCCGTCTCGCAACGCATCCACAGCAAACCGCAACGGCGCGGCACAATGTCCGTAAACTTTTACCGATCACGGAAAGCCGGCCTTCACCACCATCCAACCCATTCTGTTTCCTGGGTTTTCAACCGTCTTCGTCTCGATTAACCGTACTTTAAGAAGCTAACGGCTATGGTTAACCAGCCGTAAATTTCGGCTTCCCATGACCCGCAAGCTTGGCTAGTGTGCCGGCCGGGAAGTGACGGGAAGGGTCCGCATCGACGGATCCGGACAACGAAGGCCCGCCAGATATGGCTGGACGGGCTCAGGGGCAAGGACGGGGCATTGACGCTAACCTGGCAGGCTATCGCTGTGCGTGCGGTATCGCATGCGCTCGCCCTGTGCGCGGTTGCGCTCGTGCTGTTCATCACCCTCGTTCCAGCTCACGCCGAAACTATTCGCCTTGCAGACGTGACCCCGCTGCCGGTGCCGGCCGATCTCATGGCCGTGCGCGCCCAGCCGGCGATCGGCCCGACCATTGTGCCGCTCGCCCCTGGTGAGCAGCCGCTGACCCCGGCTCTGCTAGCCAACTACGTTCAGCGCCAGCAGGCATTGCGCGCTGTCAATGTCACCGAGGAAATCACGCCCGGCGAACTCAATACCGACGTGCTGATGGGCTATATCGCACGCGGTTCGTTCGGTGGCGGCAACAGCGCCGTTTCGGCGCTTGCCAGCTTCGCTGCGCCGACGCCAGCGGCTGAGCCGGCGCTCAACACCTCCATGCTGGCCGCCTATATCGAGACCGGCTACCAGACCACGACGCAGCGTCTGGACCATGCCAATGCCGAGCGCGATTGCCTGGCGCAGGCCATCTATCACGAGGCCCGTGGCGAAAGCGCTGCCGGCCAGCTCGCTGTCGCCAATGTCATCGTCAATCGCGCGCGCTCGGGCAAGTTTCCCTCGACTCTGTGCGGCGTGATCTACCAGAATGCCGACAAGGGCTATCACCGCTGCCAGTTCACCTTTGCCTGCGACGGTCGTACCGACGCCCCCGGTGAACGCCGTGCCTGGGTTCGTTCCGCCGAGCTGGCGCAGGACGTCTATGCCGAATTCGCCACCGGCGAGGCCGTGGGTGCGGTGCCGGGTTCGGCGCTCTACTACCACACCACGGCAGTGCGCCCGAACTGGGCCAATACCTACAATGCTGTCGCCCAGATCGGCTCGCATATCTTCTACTCGCCCAACTGAGGCGGTCTTCTCCGACATCGTGACATGCCAAGGCACCGCGCTGGCCTAGCCGCGCGGTTTGCTGGTCAGTCTACGCCGCAGCAAGCGCTGCGACATGGGGGAGATCCGTCCCGGTGCCGGTCGTCCGGCGAGTTGGGCCGGGATAAAGATGGATAGATTTGGGCGGGGTGACGGCTCACACTCGATCATCACCCTCGGGCCCGACGCGAGGGCACTTTACTTACCCAACGCTCAGCAAAGTGTAGAGCCCTCGGGTCAAGCCCGAGGGTGACGGCCGGTGGGTGTGTCGGGCTTTGCCACGCCGGGTGATGCGGCGCGTCACGGACATGGATCCAGGCCTGCGCCGGGATAACATCGGGGTGGAGGGGGGGTGGCTATTTTGCCCCACCCACCGGCGCTTCCCTCGGACTTGATCCGAGGGTCTTTCGCCGCTTGTACCGTGTCGGGGTGGCCCTCGGATCAAACCCGAGGGAACGCGGAGGAGGTTGCCAAAGGTCGGGCGCGGGCCGGCCTCTAGCAGCGCAGCACCACCCTTCGCTGGCGTTGGCTACTCCGCCGCCTGCGCCAGCCTTGGCCCCGGGGCGGCATTCGCCGCGTCGCCGAACTTCTCGAAATTGGCGCGGAACAGGCCTGCCAGGTGGATGGCCTGGCGGTCGTAAGCCTCGGCGTCGGCCCAGGTGAGCCGGGGCGTCAGCAGCTTGTCGGCCACGCCGGGCACAGCGATCGGGACCTGGAAGCCGAACAACTCATCGGTGCGCATGGCGATCGTATCCAGGTCGCCATCGAGCGCTGCGGTCAGCAGGCGCCGGGTCGAGGCGATGTCGATGCGCTTGCCGACGCCATAACCACCGCCTGTCCAGCCGGTATTGATCAGCCAGGCCGAGGCGCCGCTGCTGCGCAGCTTTTCTTCCAGCATGGCGCCGTAGACCGTGGGATGCAGCGGCATGAAGGGGGCGCCGAAGCAGGCCGAGAACGTCGCCTGCGGTTCGGTAACGCCGCGCTCAGTACCGGCCACCTTGGCGGTGTAGCCCGAGAGGAAGTGGTAGACCGCCTGGTCCGGCGTCAACCGCGCAATCGGCGGCAGCACGCCGAAGGCGTCGGCAGTGAGGAACACCACGGTCTTGGGCGTACCGCCCACGCTGCCCTTGGCAATGGCCGGCAGCACGTGGATGGGGTAGGCCGCGCGCGTGTTCTCGGTCAGCGAGACGTCGTCGAAATCGGGCGTCTTGCTATTATCGAGCACGACATTTTCAAGCACGGTGCCGAAGCGTTTGGTGGCGGCGTAGATTTCGGGCTCGGCCTCGGGGCTGAGCTTGATGGTCTTGGCGTAGCAGCCGCCTTCGAGGTTGAACACGCCGTCATGGCTCCAGCCATGCTCGTCGTCGCCGATCAATGGCCGATTGGGGTCATTGCTGAGCGTGGTCTTGCCGGTGCCCGACAGACCGAAGAACAGCGCGGCCTCACCATCCTTGCCTAGATTGGCCGAGCAGTGCATGGGCAGCACGCCCTGGCGGGGCGCGTGGAAATTGAACAGCGAGAACACGCTCTTCTTGATCTCCCCAGCATAGAGCGTGCCGGCGATCACCACGATATTGCGGCTCATATCGAGCGCGATCACCGTATCGGTGCGGCTGCCATGGCGGGCCGGATCGGCCTTGAAGCGCGGCGCATGCACGATGGTGACAGGGGTCGGATTGCTGCCGGCCGCCACGCTCTCGCCGGGGCGGATCAGCAGGTTGCGGATGAACAGGGCATGCCAGGCGCTGGGCGTCAGCACGGTGACGCCATACTGGTGACGCGGATCGGCGCCGGCCAGCAGATCCTGCCGGAAGATCGACAGGCCGGCCTGGGCGGCGATGGCGTCCTCAAGCAGGGCATCGAAATGATCAGGGCTCATGGCCCCGGCATTGTCCCACCAAACGCTGTTCTCGGTGAGCCCGTCGCGGACGATGAACTTGTCCTTGGGCGAGCGGCCGGTAAAGGCGCCGGTGCGCACCGAAACCGCGCCGTCGACAGTGAGCTCGCACTCTTCGCCCTGCAGCGAGCGGGCAACCAGAACGGGCGCAATGTCGTTCAAGGACACCGAACCGGCGCTTGCGGCAATCTTGCTCCTGAGGACTTCGTGGTCGAACGCGCTCATCTCGAAACTCCATCGCTTGCGGCACGGTGCCGCCTGCTATGGAGTTGAAAATACGGGCCGAAGTCGTCCTGCAACCATCCCGAAATCTGTCGTAAGACTGAAGTTGCATCGTGCCAAAGGGTCGCACCACCGGTTGTTCTGCCCTTGGCCGCGCCTTATTTAACGCGTAATTGTCGCCTGCAAGCATGCGCGACGGCCAATGTTGCCGCGTGTTTGTTCAGCGTCTGAAATGAAAGGCAGCCCATGCCCAAGATCGCCCTCGTCGATGACGACCGCAATATTCTGACATCCGTGTCGCTGACACTGGAGGCCGAAGGCTATCAGGTCGCCACCTATACCGATGGCGCTTCTGGTCTCGAAGGTCTCACCACCGACAAGCCGGACCTGGCCATTCTCGATATCAAGATGCCGCGTATGGACGGCATGGAACTGCTGCGCCGTCTGCGCCAGAAATCCGATGTGCCGGTGATCTTCCTCACCTCCAAGGACGAGGAGATCGATGAGCTGTTCGGCCTCAAGATGGGCGCCGACGACTTCATCACCAAGCCGTTCAGCCAGCGCCTGCTGGTCGAGCGCGTCAAGGCCATCCTGCGCCGTTCCGCCCCGCGCGATCCCTCAGCGCCCGCCGGCTCGCCGGGCGAGCCCGGCACCGGCAAGGCGCTGATCGAGCGCGGTTCGCTGGTGATGGACGAAGAGCGCCATACCTGCACCTGGAAGGGCCAGCGCGTAACGCTGACCGTCACCGAATTCCTGATCCTGCAGGCACTGGCGCTGCGTCCGGGCGTGGTCAAGTCGCGCAATGCGCTGATGGATGCCGCCTATGACGACCAGGTCTATGTCGACGACCGCACTATCGACAGCCACATCAAGCGCCTGCGCAAGAAGTTCAAGGCGACCGACGACGACTTCGAGATGATCGAGACGCTTTACGGCGTCGGCTATCGCTTCAAGGAGCAATAAGCACAACAAGTGGCCATTCTCGATCCGGATCTGGAGCACAAACCCGACGTCGCGTCCGAATGGCGCGCGCCGGCGCCGGATGAGAGTGTCGAACCAGCCCCGACGCGCAATCGCTGGCGTCTGGTCGTGACGCCCTTCGCCAAGATCGCGAGTGCCATCAGCCGCTTTCTTGACTTCACGATTTTCTCGAGCCTTACCCGTCGCATCATCGTGCTCAACCTGGCGGGTCTGCTGGTGCTGGTGGTTGGCATTCTCTACCTCAACCAGTGGCGCGCCGGCCTGATCGACGCCCGCGTGCAATCGCTGCGGGTGCAGGGCGAAATCATCGCGGCGGCCATTGCCGCGTCGGCGACGGCCGATAGCGACGTCATCTCGGTCAATCCGGATCGCCTGCTTGAGTTGCAGGGCGATGGCAGCGTGTCCTCGCTCTCCTATTTCGATCCGACGCTGGAGTTTCCGATCAATCCGGAACGCGTGGCGCCGCTGCTACGCAACCTCATCACCCCCACCCGCACCCGCGCTCGCATCTACGATCAGGGTGGGCTGATGATCCTCGACAGCGACAATATCTACGCGCGCGGCGAGGTGATGCGGCAGATCATCGAGACCAAGCAGGGCGACGATTTCTTCCTGTGGGACTGGTGGAATGCGGTGCTGAGCTGGGTGCCGGGCGACAATTTCCCGAAGTACCAGGAATATGGCGTCGACGAAGGCAGCCGCTATCCCGAGGTTGCCTCGGCGCTGCAGGGCGCGCCGGCCGACTTCGTGCGCGTCGATGCGCAGAACCAGCTCGTCGTTTCGGTCGCTGTACCGGTGCAGCGCGTGCGCGCCGTGGTCGGCGCCATCCTGCTGTCGACCGCGCCGGGCGATATCGACTCCGTGGTGGCGCAGGAGCGCTGGGGCATCCTGCGCATCGCCATGATCGCAGCGGGCGTCCAGATTGTGCTGTCGCTGGCGCTGGCCGGCACCATTGCCGGCCCGATGCGGCGCCTGTCGGCCGCCGCCGAGCGGGTGCAGACGGCCGGCAATGCCCGCGCCGAAATCCCCGATTTTTCTGACCGGCCCGATGAAATCGGGCATCTGAGCGGCGCGCTGCGGCGCATGACCGACGGGCTCTATAACCGCATCGAGGCCATCGAGCGCTTCGCTGCCGACGTGGCCCACGAGCTCAAGAACCCGCTGACCTCGCTGCGATCGGCCGTCGAAACCCTGCCGCTGGCCAAGCGCCAGGAGGATAAGGACCGGCTCAACGCCATCATCCAGCACGATGTCAAACGCCTGGACCGGCTCATTACCGACATTTCCAGCGCCAGCCGGCTCGATGCCGAACTGGCGCGCGAAAGCGCCGAGCGCGTCGACGTGGAAAAGCTGGCCGCAGCCATGGTCGCCATCCAGACCGATATTGCGGCCGGCCGCGACGTCAAGGTCGAGCTGGTCAAGCGCAGCGGCAAGAGCACCCCAATCGTCAACGGCCATGAAAGCCGGCTGGCCCAGGTCTTTGCCAATCTCATCGACAATGCCGTGTCGTTCTCGCCCGAAGGCGGGGTGGTGACGGTGGCGCTTTCCACCGACCCCGAGCACATCACGGTGACCGTGACCGATGAGGGCCGCGGCATTACCGGCGACTTCGGCAAGATTTTCCACCGCTTTTACACCGACCGCCCGGAGACCGAGAGTTTCGGCGATCATTCGGGGCTGGGCCTGTCGATTTCCAAGCAGATCGTGGACGCACACAAGGGTACGATCCGCGCCCACAACCGCGAGGATCGCAGCGGCGCTGTGTTCACGATTGTGTTGCCGCGCGCCCGCAAATAGATTGGCTGCATGAGCAAGCCAAAAAACGTGCACGGCACGGGTCTGTTACTGGGGACCACAGGTGTGTTGTTGCGCGGCCCTTCCGGCGCCGGCAAATCGGTATTGGCGCTGACCCTGCTCGATCGCTGGGAAAGCCGCGGTGAAGCTGCGTTTCTGGTCTCCGATGACCGCGTCGATCTGGTGCTCACCGGCCGGCAGCTCGCCATGCAGGCGCCCGCCGCCCTGGCCGGGCTGATCGAGCTGCGCGGGCGCGGCATCGTCAAGCGCGCCCACAAGAATCTCGTCACCCTCGATCTGGTCGTGGACTTGGTCCCCGACCTGGTGCGCATGCTGGAGGAAGATCAATTGGTCACCGAGCTGGCCGGGACCAGTGTAGCCCGCGCGCCGGTGCCCTCCGCCGACGTCATCAGCGTAAGCCATCAGGTGCTGCTGGTTACCGAGGCGATCGCAGCGGTGGCCCGTCCGTGACAAAAAACCACTTGAATCACGCCCCTTCCGGGGCAAGACTGCCCGCCGCTCGGCCCTATCGGTCGGGTTCAGCTTTGCGCAACGTTCCCGATGGATACTGCGCAGGGGGGCAGGAATTACTGGAATGCCGTCAGCGCCGCGTCGCCGGCGCATCTCGGCAGGCTGGGGACGTTGCATGATTGGTCTGGTTCTGGTGACGCATGGCGCGCTTGCCAATGAGTTCAAGTCGGCGCTCGAACACGTGGTCGGACCGCAGGACCATTGCGAGACGATTGCCATCGGCCCTGATGACAACATGGAAAACCGCCGCAACGACATCCTGGCCGCGGTCGACCGCGCCGATGACGGCTCCGGCGTGATCATCCTCACCGACATGTTCGGCGGCACCCCGTCCAACCTGGCCATTTCGGTGATGCAGAACCGCGACGTGGAAGTCATCGCCGGGGTCAACCTGCCCATGCTGGTCAAGCTCGGCCGCGTCCGTGCCGACATGACCATCAAGGACGCGGTGAACCTGGCGCAGGAGGCGGGCCGCAAATACATCACTGTCGCCAATTCCATTCTCGGAGCCGGCTAATTGGAGGCCGCGGCGGGAGGCGACCGGGCGGTCGCACAGCAATTGACCATCGTCAACCGCAAGGGCCTGCACGCCCGCGCCTCGGCCCGCTTCGTGCGCACGGCGGAATGCTTCGACGCTACGGTCAGCGTCATCAAGGACGGTACCTCGGTCAACGGCAACTCGATCATGGGCCTGATGATGCTCGGCGCTGGACCGGGGAGCACGATCCTGGTGCAGGCGTCAGGCAAACAGGCCCGCGAGGCGCTGGAGGCCATCGTGGAGCTGGTCAATAACGGCTTTGACGAGGATGTAGAGGGGACGGCGGGGTAGGCTGCCGTTCCGACGCGCCGGCTAGATCAATTCCGCACCGGCCTCAGTGCGAGGCGCGATGCTTCTTCCTCGGCATCCTGCGGCTCTCCAAGAAAGTCTCCCACTGTTCTGCCGTCCTGACCGTAGCGGTCGCGAAAGAGGAAGCCGAAGATTTCGTGGAACCAGACGCGTCTGCCCATCCGATAGTACCAGCGTATGGCGTGACGGATTTTGGGATCGGGATTCCAGGCGAGCCGGAGCAATGAGCGCGGCCGCAATTGCGCCGCCGCTTCGATAAACTTGACCCACAAGAATAGTCGCCAGGGCGGAATACGCGACATGGCCAGAACCTGGTGCTTGTAATCCCAGCGCGTTTGATCGAACTGCACGACCTTCCGGTCATGGGCGAGCCGGAAATAGGGCGTCCAGCGATGCGGGGTCACGTAAAGCGCCTGGATTTGATCGGGGTCATATGAAATCAGCTGGCGCAGTCCGCGGAACAGATCCGCGTCCGTCTGATCGTCGAACCCGGAAACCCAGGTGGCCATGGACAGGATATTGTGCTGGCGCAAGAGCCGGACGGCTTCTCGGTCCGATGTCGTCGTGCCGCCCTTGCGGATGAGCGCCAGCGTAGCTTCATCGGTGTTCTCCATCCCCAGCAGGAAGCGCTCAAAGCCGGCTTTCTTGTAGAGGTGGAGGATGTCGGCATCGCGCACGATATCATCGGCGCGCGTCGAGCCGACCAGCGTCACCGAAATGTTTTCGGCAATCAGCGCCTCAAGAAACGCTGTCCAGGCTTTCCGTCCGGCGCTTGGGTTTTCGTCGGCAAAGTTGAACACTTCGACGCCGTGCTCCCGGTGCAACCACGCGATCTCGCGCGCCAGAAGGACCGGGTCGCGATGGCGCCAGCGCGTCCAGAAGCCGCGTTGGCCGCAATAGTTGCAAAGATGCGGACAGCCGCGTGAGAACTGCACGACCACTGCGCGCTTGTTGCCCCAATAGCTATATTTGGCAAAGTCGATAAGCTCCCAGCCGACCCTGTAGGCGTTGAGGTCGGCGATGACCCGTGCCGCCGGCGTGGCGAAGGGATGGCCGTTCAGGCGAAACGCAATACCGTCGACCTGTTCCAACGAGGTGGCTTCGGCCAAGGCGCGCACGAGCTGCCTGGCCGTTTCCTCGCCTTCACCTTTGACGATGGCATGAACGTAGGGCTCGTCACGCAGGATTTCGCGGTGGAAGTAGGTGGGGTGCACACCGCCGTAGACGATACGTGCCGAAGGGATTGCCGCGCTGACCGCTTTGGCCGTAGCCGCAATGATCGGATGGCCGGAAGATGACCCTGAATGACCAAAGAATACGAGGTCCGGCTTCGCGGCTGTGGCGGCGGCCACAATTTGCCGGAGGGTCATCGGCCCGAACTCGGCATCAACAAGCTCGACGTGGTGCCCGTCGTCGATCAGGGGGCCGCCAACACTGAGCAGGCCGAGTGGCGGCAACTGCTCTTTTGGAATGCGGCTGCCGATGGCAGGGTGCGGCACATTGATGAGAGCAATACGCATGAGCCGACCTTGAAGAAACCGTCCAGCCAATATCCTATGGGCGAGCCGTTAAAGTGTTAAGGGGCGGAGAAAATCATGGAAGAAGAGCGCAATCCGAACACGCAGTATGCTGTCGTTTCCAGACATCGCCTTCACTATGGGCGCCTGTTTTTCGAGGTGATCGCATTTGGCGTGATCGCTCTCTTGCTCGGCACGATCGTCGCGCTCGATCTGCCGATCGCCTGGCGCCCAATACTGGCGATTTGCGGCGGCGGCGCCTTACTGATGACTGCCTTTATTGCCTATCGCCTCAATCGGCAGGAAGAGGCCTATGCAGCCCTGCTGGTGCGCATCGAGCAGAATCAGGCCGGATGGCAAGCGAGCCCCGCCATAGGCGGAGTCAGTTCGCGCCACCTGATGCCGATCGGACTGGCCCTCGCTGCGATTGCAATCGCAATCCTGGGCCTATGGCTGGCGTTCTAGTAGCACTATGAGCGCGAGCGTGCGTTGGCGGTCCGCGCTCATCCGCCATGGTGAAACCAATTTTCGCGCCCTACATTGTTTCCGTGGAATCGGGAGACCAGTTGGATGCGACGCATCGTAGCCGGGATTGGTGGCCTGGGTCTGGCCTTCGCCCTCAGCCAGTTCCCTGAATATGCCCAGCAATACACCCAGCGGCTGGGTGGGGCGGTAGACGAGTTGCGGGTGATCACCGAGGATTTCGATCGGGCCGCCGTGGCGGGCGGGCTGGATCGGGTTACGGCGCTGCAGCGCTACAATGCCTCCAACGATGACTTCCTGGCCGGTCGCGGCACCTCGATGACGGCGACGTTCCAGCGCTACGAGCAATTAAGCACCACCCTGGCGCGGATCGAGGGCGCCGGACCGGCCGAACGGTTCCAGTCGCTGCCTGCCTATCTCGACACCGATATCGGCCAGCGCACGCTCGAGAACTATCGGCCGGCCATTCCGGTGACCATGGAAGGCATTCTTTATGCCGGTGGCGGCTTCATCCTGGGCTATCTGATCCTCTCGGCCCTGTGGCGCTTTCTCGCCATGCCGTTCAGGAAGCGCTACCCGGTCTATCGTTAGATAGATATAAACATTTCTTTATGTCCCGGTTGATCCGGAGCCTGGCCTTGCGTATAGCAGGTCAACGCCAATCCATTCCCGTTCCGGAGCCTCCGATGAGCACCAAGTCGACCGACTACGCGGTCAAGGACATTTCCCTCGCCGCCTTTGGCCGCAAGGAAATCCAAATGGCCGAGATCGAAATGCCAGGCCTGATGGCCATCCGCGAGGAATATGCCGCGGCCCAGCCGCTCAAGGGCGCGCGCATTGCCGGCTCGCTGCACATGACCATCCAGACCGCCGTGCTGGTCGAGACGCTGGTCGCGCTCGGCGCCGAAGTGCGCTGGGTCTCGTGCAACATCTTCTCGACCCAGGATCACGCTGCCGCGGCCATCGCCGATGCCGGCATTCCCGTTTTCGCGCACAAGGGTGAAAGCCTCGAAGAATACTGGGACTTCACCGACCGCATGATGGATTGGCCGGGCTCGACGCCCAATATGATCCTCGACGATGGCGGCGATGCCACCATGTACATCCTGACCGGCGCCAAGGCCGAGAAGGACATCTCCATTCTCGACAAGTCCGGCAACGAGGAAGAGGAAATCTTCTTCGCCACCATCAAGCGCCGCCTGGCCAAGTCGCCGAACTTCTTCTCGAACATCCGCGCCGCCATCCGCGGCGTTTCGGAAGAGACCACGACGGGCGTCATGCGCCTCTACCAGCTGCACGCCAAGGGCGAACTGCCGTTCCCGGCCATCAACGTCAATGACTCGGTGACCAAGTCCAAGTTCGACAACAAGTACGGCACCCGTGAATCGCTGGTCGACGCTATAAGGCGCGGCACTGACGTCATGCTGGCCGGCAAGGTTGCCGTGGTTTGCGGCTATGGCGACGTGGGCAAGGGCTCGGCTGAATCGCTGCGCGGCGCCGGCGCCCGCGTGCTGGTGACCGAAGTCGACCCGATCTGCGCCCTGCAGGCCGCCATGGAAGGCTTCGAGGTCGTGACGCTGGAAGACGCCGCTCCGCGCGCCGACATCGTCGTCACCGCCACCGGCAACAAGGATGTGCTGACGCTCGACGACATGCGCAACCTCAAGGATATGGCAATAGTCTGCAATATCGGCCACTTCGACAACGAGATTCAGGTTGCCGCCCTGCGCAACTTCAAGTGGACCAATGTGAAGCCGCAGGTCGATCTGGTCGAAAAGCCCGATGGCAAGCGCCTGATCCTGCTGTCGGAAGGGCGCCTCGTGAACCTTGGCAATGCCACCGGCCACCCGAGCTTTGTGATGTCGGCCTCGTTCTCCAACCAGACGCTGGCCCAGATCGAACTGTGGACCAATGGCGACAAGCTCGAGAAGAAGGTGCACGTTCTGCCTAAGCACCTCGACGAGAAGGTCGCCGAGCTGCACCTGGCCAAGCTGGGCGCCAAGCTCACCAAGCTGACCAAGGACCAGGCCGACTATATCGGCGTGACCCAGAATGGGCCGTTCAAGTCGAGCGAATACCGCTACTGATAGCGAAAATGCATGCAATGCCCGCGGCTTCGGCCGCGGGCATTTTTTGTTGCTTGGGCGAAGGGGGAGTTCCGGTCGTTTCTGCTTCGTTCTCCGTCAATCCCCGATATCTATTTTTTGCCCGCAAAGCACAGCCATTAAGACTCTTTTAGCCGATTCCGCTGGCCGGTATGGTCGAGGTGATTCGGTTGCTGGGGGACAAGCGACCGGTTCGGGAAGAGCCGGGTTCCTGATGGACTCCGCGTTGGGCTTTCCCGTTTGAGTGCAGGCGTACCGGTTCTTTGGGGAGCCGGCTGGCAGCGAAGCAAGAAGCAGAGGGCAGCGCATGGCGCCGGATCATTTCCGGAAGCATTGGGGATTCGCAGGTATTGCGGCAGCCCCCCTTACCCTGATGACGGCGGCGCCCGCGCTTGCTCAGGGTTTGGGCACGACCGGTCTTGCCGGCGCAGCGCCGTTGGCGATTGCGGTTGGCGCCGGCGGCTTTGCCCTTCTCGCCATGGCCGTCGTGCGCACCATGCTTGCCGACGGCAAGAAGGCGCGGCTGCGGGCCGCCGAACAGATCGGCGGACTTCGCGCCCTGGTCGACGAGTATGAAGCCCTGTTGTCCGGCACCCGCGAGGTTACGGTGTTGTGGACCGAAAACAGCGGTGGCGCCCCCAAATTGCTCGGCCAGACTTCGGCCATCTTGCCGGTCGGACGGCAGCCCGAAAGCGTTCTCAATTTTCAATCCTGGCTGATCAATGCCGATGCCGAACGGCTGGCGCGACTGCTCGAGGATTTGCGCGTGCATGGCCACGCCTTTGCCGTGAGCCTCAGCGCGCTGGATGGTCGGCTGATCCGGGCCAATGGCTGGGTATTGGGCGGTGGCGCCGCCCTGCGCCTGCGCCCGGCCTTCCTGCAACCCGGCGCCGAGGGCAAGATACCGGCCGCGGTGGCCGCCGGTGACCTCGCCAGCGTCCGCGCCATTCTCGCCACGCTCACCCAGCCGGCCTTCGCCCGCGATACCAGTGAACGGCTGGTTTACGCCAACCAGGCCTACCTGCAACTGGCCAAGGCACTCGGCAAAGCCGGCAGCGAACACGCGCCGCCCGAGCTGTTGGAGCCGGGTCAGCTCAAGCTCCATCTCGTTGCCTGCGCGGCGGGCGACAAGCCCGCCAAACTGTCCGTCGCCTGGCCCAAGCAGGGCGCGTTCGAGCTGGTCGAATTCCCGGTCGCCAGCGGGCGGGCCGGCTATCTGCGCCCAGCCGAAGACCATGCCGTCAAGCCCGCTGACGCCAGCATCGCCCATATCAGCGGCATCATCGATACGCTGGCGACGCCGATCGCCATCTTCAATGCCAAGCGCGAGCTGATCCAGTTCAACCAGGCCTATGCGCATCTGTGGAACCTAAGCCCCAATTTTCTGACGCTTGGCCTCGATGAGCGTGCCATTCTCGACAAGCTGCGCACCGAGGGCATGCTGCCGGCCCAGGTCAATTACCACTCCTGGCGCGACGAACACCTCAAGGCCTATAGCCGAACCGAGGCCCGCGAGAACGACCCCTGGCACCTGCCCGATGGCCGCACCATCAAGGTGATCTCGGCGCCGGCCGGCACCAGTGGCGGCGTGATCTATGTATTCGAGGACATCACCGAACGCCTCAAGCTCGAAAGCACCAACAAGGCTTTCTCCAACGTGCAGCGCGAGACTATCAACGCGCTATCCGAGGCGGTGGCGGTGTTCGGCACCAATGGCCGGCTGACCCTGTCCAATCCGCGGCTCTCGGCGCTGTGGAAGCTGCCGATGAACGAATTGGGGCAGAACCCCCATATCGACCAGATCGCCGAAGCCAGCGGCCGCGCTATCCCCGAAGACGGCGCCAGCATCTGGCGCGACCTCAAACGCGGCATCATCGACCTCAATCCGACCCGTTCCGACCAGACCGGGCGCCTCAACCGCTCCGACGGCCGCCTGCTCGACTACGCCATCACTCGCCTGCCCGACGGGCAGACCATGATGACCTTCCTCGACGTCACCGAAAGCGCCAGCTATTCCAAGGTGCTCAAGGAACGCAACGATGCCCTGGTGGCCGCCGATGTGCTCAAGGACGCCTTCGTCGAGAACGTGTCCTACGAACTGCGCTCGCCGCTGACCAACATTATCGGCTTTGCCGACCTGCTGGCCACCGAAGGCGGCGCGCTCAACGAGCGGCAGACTGCCTATATCGACTATATCCGCGCCTCGTCGGTGACGCTGGGCGTGCTGATCGACAACATCCTCGACCTCGCCTCGGTCGATGCCGGCATTGCCGAGCTGCGGCCCGAGCTGCAGGACGTGGCCAGTCTGGTCGACAAGGCGCGGGCCGGCCTGTCGGCAACCTTCCCCGAGATATCGGGCGAAAAGCCCATCAACCTCGTGGTCGATATCGACGACGATCTGCCGCCCTTCATCGCCGATGGTACGCGCATCGTGCAGGTGTTGTATAACTTGCTGAGCAACGCCGCCCGCTTCTCGCCGCCGGGTGGCGAAATCCGCCTCACCATTGGCCATCGCGCCGAGCGCATGCTGTTCATCATCGAGGACGAGGGCCCGGGCCTGACCGACGAGATGAAATCGGCCATCCTCACCCGGCTCGATGCGCCGGCCGGCGGCCGCCAGCGCGGCGCCGGGCTAGGCCTGGCCATCGTCAAGACCTTCGTCAACCTGCATGGCGGCACCATCAGCGCCGAAAAGCGCGAGCCGCGTGGCAGCAAGATCATCGTCAACCTGCCGCGCGACAGCGCCATGGCCGGCGTGGCGGAGTAGATGGCGCGCCTGCTGCTCGACGACGCTGCGACCACCGCCCTTGGGGTCGAACTGGCAGCGTCACTGCAGCCAGGCGATCTGGTGATCTTAAACGGGGATCTGGGAGCGGGGAAAACAGCCCTGGCACGCGCTATCATCCGCGCGCTGGCGGATGACCCGCAACTCGAAGTGCCGTCGCCCACTTTCGCGCTGGTGCAGCCCTATGAGACGCCGGCGGGGCCCGTGCTGCACGCCGATCTCTATCGGCTGGGCGATCCGCGCGAGGTTGATGAACTGGGGCTGCTGGACAATCCCCAGGCCATCGTGCTGGTCGAGTGGGCCGAGCGCGCCCCCGAAATCGTCGCCGCAGCGACGGTGACCGTCGCGCTGGACATCCCGCCCGGTGGCGCCGGCCGGCTGGTGACAATCAGCCGGCGCTAGAGCCGGATCAGCGTCGCCTCATCCTCCCGCCCGCCAAAGAACGCCTCGAGCGCCCGGGCGAACAGTGGTTCATCCGGATCGGCGCGGTGAAACAGTGTCATCGACGAATGAAACTTGCGATCGTCGGGCGTGCCGAAAAGCTGCATCAGGCTGCGCGGCGCCGCCGCATCGGGCGCATGCAGCAGCACGGCCTCGGTGCATTCATGCAGCCGGGCGCAAAGGATCGGATGGCCGAGATAGCCCCGGGCTTCGTCGAGATCGCCCAGTGCGAAGCGCTCGGCCATGGCGCTGTGGCCGAGCCCGGCAATCTGCGGAAAGATGAACCACATCCAGTGGCCGCGTTTCTGCCCGGCGCGCAATTCGTGCAGCGCATCGGGATAGACCTGGTTCTGGGCATCGAGAAAGCGGGCGACCAGCGCACCCTCGCGCGGGCGCAGGTGATGGGCCGGAATGGATGGCGTGGACAGGTGTGGCATGGAACGTTCCCCTCGAACGGCTTTAGCGCGTCTTGGGTAGCGATCGATTGTGGGCGCTTGTGGGCCAGAGCATGGCAATGCGCCGGTAGTCCTAGCCGGCCAGAACGGCGTCCACTACCGCCTCGGGGCTCATCGCCGAACTGTCGATCCACTGGCCGATGCGCGGCGTATCGCGCGCCAGCGCTCCAGCCAGCACATCCGGCGGAAAGCCCTCGCCATAGCCGGTCTTGGCCCGGTCGCGATCGCGCTGCGCCAGAACCTCTGCCGAGGGCGCCAGCACCACGATGCGCGGCTTGAGATCGGCCAGCCGCCCGGCGACGGCGGTGAGCGCGGAGCCGATCAGGATATCCTGGTAAACCACGGCAAAGCCGGCCGCGTGATACTGCCGCGCCGCCTCGCAGGCCAAGGCCTGCCGCAGCGCCAGTTGCGCCCGCGCCTCGGCATCGAGTTCGGGGCCCATTACGGCCGCACCATTGACGATCATCTTGCGAAACATGTCGCCGCGCAGATGCACCGATTTGGGGAACCGCTCGGCGAGCGCCTGGGCCACGGTGGATTTTCCGGCGGCCATGGCGCCGGTGATGATGAAAAGGGGCTGGGTCATGGGGGTCTCGATTCGCGTGAGGTATTATGCGCATGGCCTGTGCCATGTCATCCCGCCGGGCATGGGCAAGCGCCGCCTGTAATGCGGTTATCGTGGGTGGGCGAGCCCCGAGGCGGTTATCGCCTCTGGCATTTTTGTAATGAGACGACAATCGCCTCGGGGCGCCGGTTTTGGGACAGTACTCGGGGATCGCGGACAGGGAACGCTCGTCCCCGCCGGCCAGTACTCGAACCTGCGCGGCGGCGAAGCCGGCACGGCGCCCTCCACCACTGTTCGCCTGCAGGCCGCCCGTGTGGAGGGATGGGTGCAATATGCGCGAGGTTTTGCGGGCGGGGATAAGTTTGGCCTAGACCCAGCGCCGCGTCCGGGCGGCATAATCGTCCCAGGCGGGGCCAAAGGCCCCGGCCAGGGCCTTCTCCTCATGCGGCACCACCAAGCGGTCGAGCGCCAGCCAGTAAAGCGGCATGACCAGCAGCAGCCAATCAAGGCTCAGCATCAGCATCATGCCGCCGAAGAACAGCAAGATGCCGATATAGAACGGGTTGCGGCTGAACCGGAACGCACCTGACGTCACCAGCGCGGTGGGGCGCTTATAGGGTTTTGTGGTGGTGCCGGCGCGGGTCATGGCGCGTGCTACGGTGATTTCGAGCCCCAGCCCGACCAGGATCAGGACAAACCCGCACCACGACGACCCGCTGTGGATCGAGGCGGGTGGCAAGAGCCGCAGCGGCAGCAAGACCTCGCCCAGCAGCACCGCCCAGAACGCGACGATGGCGTAATGGTCGGGCTTGAGGCGGAATGGGGGTTTTCTGCGCGGCATGGGTGGAGCTTGGCATGGGTTTTGGTTGGGGCCAATGGTCCCAGTCGGCACGCTCGGTCCACAGCCAAACACCAACCATTGGTAGCAGTTCGACGACATTTTCGGCCATTAGTCAGCAAGTCCTCGGCCGAGCACCGGATGGGCGATAGGCTGCGTGGCTATTCTGTGGTTGGTATCGCCTTATGCCGTTGGTCTAGGTGCTCCGTGCGTATAGGGTGCAAAGATGACTAAGAATACTTCATTACGAGAACGAACTCTTATTCTCTTCCTCAACGCGTTGTCTGCCTACGCAATTTTTGGAGGCATCTCCGGACAGTGGATGATAACGGGCGGACTCGAGAGCATTTGGTTCATATCCGCGCTATCTTTGTGGTTCCTTACACTGCTATCCGCGCCGTGGTTTGTCCCCCCGCGCGACGCCATCGTAACGACTGTGGCAACACTCATTCTTCTGTTGACGATGGACCTGACGTCCGTCCCAGGGTTCAAGCAAGAGCTGCAGGCGATGAGCGTGGCTGCAATTGTCTTTTCGCTGCTGGTGATGTCCGCCGCACTAGTTGCGCTGTTTTCCGTTACAAAGGGCGAGACCAACGCGCTGGGGTCCGCCGCGTCGCGGCTGACAGCGGCTTTCGGACAGGGTGAGCTGCTGATAACTCCCCCTGTGGTCATCAGTATCCTGGCTGCGTACCAACCAAGGTACGATCTAGTCTGTTGGCTGCTAATAATCTGGACCGTTTATGTCATCGGCAAACCGTTCGAGCGGCTGCAAAGCATTTGGAAATCATTTGCGCTCGAAACCAAGTCTTCCCTCGGAACGGTCGTAGGAACGTTGGCCAGAATTGACGACCCGAATATTGTTCGAGTTCAACTCGCGTCGACTAATACGTGGCGCTCCAACCGTCTACATGCGGTCTCTATGGCGGATGGAAGCCAACGGTATGTCGTTGCACTGTTCTATCAGTCGAGAGGCAGCGAGATGTTGGGTACTGGTCTATGCGTGGGCACACCGCAAGAGCCGCTGCCAATCAATCCCAGGAGCGTGGTTTCAACTCACGATGAAGAAAAGACCGCAAAATTCATTGAGCAACATAGCGGCATGGCTGGCGCAACTCTAGTTGGTTTTGTGGTAGAGAATTCGTCCATCGGTACAATACGTTTTGAGGTTGCGACAGAAACCGCGTTGTCTCAGGGCGGCGTAATGTTCGTACAAATTGCAGGCCGCACGATATTTTACCAGATACTGGACGCTGAAACGTCTGAGGAAAATTTCGAGCAGAATCCTCGAGGCACCCACATCGTCGTTGCGAGCCAAATTGGCTCTTACACACCGGCCGGTGGTTTCGAGAAGTACAGTTGGCTCCCAGCCATGAACACGCCAGTCTTCACCGCTCCGCTTTTGGCCATACCTGCTGCGACGTTTGGCGATCGAGAGTTTCCTCTGGCCTCCGTGCCGAACACCGACATACTTGTCGCTGCCAAGATCGACGAGTTGGTTAATTACCATACTGCGATACTTGGCGTCACCGGTACTGGGAAGACAGAGCTGGCCCTGGACATCGTACGCGAAGCGCTAGCGAAAGATGTTAAAGTCTTCTGCGTAGATTTTACTGGTCAATACCGCGGCAGATTAGCTGATCTGAATCCGTCGTACCCCGGTCCGACCGTCGAGCAAACTGCTGCCATAGAAAACCTGATGCGGGCAGTGGACTACGGTGCCTTCAAGGCAGAGAAGGAGAAAAAGGCTCTAGACCAGGCCGTCGATGAGCTGCGCGAGACCACCACGGCGGAAATCGCAAACTTCCTAACGCACGAACAGAACGGTTTGGCTATTTTTGAGCTTGGCGAGATCACGAGCACAAGGGCCACGCTACGCATAACGGAACTGTATTTGTCTGCCATTATGGCGTGGGCAAAATTGAACAAGGGTCAGAAGCAGGTCCTGATTGTTTTAGAAGAGGCTCACACAATTATCCCAGAGACAGGAGGGGCCGGCTTCGACTTCGAGACACAATGGGTAGTAGGCAGAATCGGCCAGATTGCTCTTCAAGGACGAAAATTCCAAGTTGGTTTGCTGGTCATCTCGCAACGAACGGCGCTCGTTAGCAAAACCGTTCTCTCCCAGTGCAACACGTTCTTGACACATGCTTTAGTGGATCAAACCAGCCTCAATTTTCTCGACAGCGTCTATAGTAATCAACACTCCCGGCTCATCCCAAATCTCGGGCGGTTTGAATTCCTAGCGTATGGCCGAGGTGTGCGAGCCGCTAGACCAATCCTACTCCGCCGTGAGTTCGATCAGGCTAAGCTGGATGCAAGCTTGGGCGTTGGGCCAGTTAGCTAGGCAACTCGTCCGTTCTGTCTTCTCCGTGAGAAGATGCGCTAAACCAACGCCGCCTCCAACACTCCCCTATGCCGCCCCATCCACGCAGCACTCCGTGCTCGCCACGCCATCGCCCATAGAGCTTCGACCGGCCCGGTGCTGTCCGGCGTAAGCCCCACTTCCACCGCTTCGTTGGCCGCGTCGGCTATGGCCAGTTCGATCATTGTTGGAACGAGGCGCGCGCGCCCCTCCGCCGCGAGGCCGTAGCCGTCGACGATGGCGCGGAGTTTTCGGGCGCGGGCGGCGAGGGGCGGCAGGCCGAGGCGGAGTTGCAGGTCATCGTCGAAGAGATGGGCGTTGAGCCAGCAGAGCTGGGCCAACTCGACCAACGGGTCGACCGGGCCGGCCTGTTCCCAATCGATGAAGCCGACGGGCTGGTGATTGTGGGCGATGATGTTCCAGTCGCCCAGGTCGCCATGGCCGATAATGCGCGGTCCGCTGCCGAGATCGCGGCCGAACCAGTCGCGCCAGACGGCGCCATCAGGTGGCACGAAGCTGGCGCTGGCGCGGTGGAAATCGGCGAGCATTTTGCCGAGGTTGAACATCGCCTCATCGGGCCAGGGGCCGGGATGGAGTGAGACGCCGTGGACGAAGCTCAGCGTTTCGCGGCCTTCGGTGTCAAAGCCGGTGCCGATGACGCGTGGCGCGCCGGTGAAGCCTTCGGCTTCGAGATGACGGAGCAGGGCGTGGATGGAACTGGCCCAGGGGCCGGTTTGGCGGTGGACGACATCGCCGATGCGGGAAACGGCATTGCGGCCGCCGCCGGTGAGGGGGATTTCTTCGGTCATGCCGGAGTTCAGCAAGTGTAGAGCCCTCGGGTCAAGCCCGAGGGTGACGCGCGGTGGGTGGGGGCACCATTTTAGCTCACCACAGATCGTCACCCTCGGGCTTGACCCGAGGGCTCTGTACTTTCGATGATGGGGCATGGGCGGATTTGTCTACATCCTTGCGGACATGCGACGGGGGCGCACTTATGTGGGCGTGACCAATGACCTTGTTCGCCGGGTGTATGAGCATCGTGAAGGTCTCGCCGATGGCTACACCAAGACCAACAACATCAAGCGGCTGGTGTATTTCGACGCGAGCGAAGACATCGTCACCGCTATCCAACGCGAGAAAACGCTGAAGCGGTGGTATCGGCAGTGGAAGGAGGCCCTGATTGAGGAGCGCAATCCTGAATGGGCTGATTTATGGGACGAGATCGTCAAGTGGAGGGCCCTCGGGTCAATCCCGAGGGTGACGATCTGTGGTGTGGGGGCGGGGCGGTGGTCCCGCTAGTGCGCCTCGTCCCAATTATGCGCGGCATGGGCATCGACCTGGATCGGCACGCTGAGCCGAACGGCGGGCTCCGCGGCGCCTTCCATGACGCGCTTGATGGCGGGCATGGCGTCGTTCTCGGTGCCCTCGGGCACTTCGAAGATCAGTTCGTCATGCACTTGCAGCAGCATGTCG